>NZ_JBJGZS010000022.1:0-82464 GCF_054050635.1 Geodermatophilus sp. SYSU D00079
GGCCGGTGGGGGAGAGGCCTCCCCCACCGGCCGCGGGTCAGTAGGTGAAGCGGGAGATGCTGGTGCGCAGGTCCGACGCCATCCGCGACAGCTCGTCGACGGCGGTGCGGGTCTGGGTCAGCGCCTGGGTGGTCGAGTCCGCCGCGGTGGAGACGCTGACGATGTTCTCGGCGATCTGACCGGAGCCGCCGGCGGCCTCCTGGACCGACCGGGACATCTCACTGGTGGTGGCGGTCTGCTCCTCCACGGCGGACGCGATGGTGGTCTGCCGGTCGGAGATCTGCGCGACGATCTGGGAGATCTCCTCGATCGCGGTCACCGCCGCACCGGTGTCGTGCTGGATCGCCTCGACCCGCCGGGCGATGTCCTCGGTCGCCTTGGCCGTCTCCTGCGCCAGCTCCTTGACCTCGTTGGCCACCACGGCGAAGCCCTTGCCGGCCTCGCCGGCCCGGGCGGCCTCGATCGTGGCGTTGAGCGCCAGCAGGTTGGTCTGCTCGGCGATCGAGGTGATCACCTTGACCACGTTGCCGATCTCGGCCGAGGAGTCACCCAGCTTGGCCACCGTCGCCGTCGTCGACGCCGCCGCCGTCACCGCCCGCGCCGCCACGTCCGAGGCCTCCGCGGCGTTGGTCGCGATCTCCCGGATCGAGGCCCCCATCTGCTCGGCACCCGCGGCCACCGTCTCCACGCTGCGGCTGACCTCCTCGGCCGCACCGGCCACCACACCGGACTGCGTCGAGGTCTCCTCGGCCGACGCCGCGATCTGCGCCGACGACGACGACAGCTCCTCCGACGAGGCCGCCACCGCGTCCGCCGAGGTCGCGACCGACGCCATGACCTCCCGGAGGTTGGCCTGCGCCGCGTCCAGGGCCGCGGCCATCCGGCCCAGCTCGTCGGCGGAGTGGACGCCGGTGCTGCGGGTCAGGTCGCCGGCGGCCATGGTCTCGGCCACCTCCTGCACCACCCGCACGGTCCGGGTGATCCGGCGGACGACGACCACGGTGAGCCCGGTGGCGAGCGCGGTCGCCACCAGGGCGCTGACCAGCAGCGTCGTGACCGCGGAGGCGGCCCGCTCGGCGGCCTCCGCGTTGCGGGCAGCGGCCTGGGCGGACTGCGCCACGCCCTCCTCCTCCAGCCCGTCGGCGATCTGGGTCAGCAAGGGGCTGGAGACGTCCCGGTAGACCTGGGCGTAGGTGGCGAGGTCACCGCGGTCGGCCGCGGGGAACAGCTGGGCCTCGTTGGTGGCCAGGAACTGCTGCCGGCCGTCGAGGTAGGCGTCCATGGCGGCCTGGTCGATGACGTAGGGCTCGTAGTCGGCGAGGGCGGCGTCGACGTCGGCCTGCTTCTCGTCCATCTCGCCGCGCAGCTCCAGGCGGCGGGCGGGGTCGGAGACGGCGTACTCCAGCACGCGGGCGCGGTGCGCGGCGGTCGCGCGCTGCACCGCGGACAGCGCATTGAGGGGCTCGAGGTTCTCGGTGTAGATCGTCTCCTGGTGGGTGCGCATCTCGGAGATCCGCAGGACCGCGAGGACGTTGGTCGCCAGGACCACGGCGGCGAGCAGCGCGACGACCGCGCCGATCCGCACGCCGACCGGCCGGTCGGCGAACCACCCGGAGGTGCGACCAGGGGGAGCGGGGGTGGTGGAGTACACGGGGATGCCCCTCCAGGGACGACGGCGTAAATGCAGACGGATGTGCGTTTCGCCAAAGTGTGGAGCCACTCCAGAGCCGTTCCGCGCCCATTCCCGTGCAGATGCGGAATCGTTTTCCTGCGGTGTGGTGACCGGCTTGTCGTCGACACTTGTCGACACCGCGGAAACGGCGACCGGCCCTCTTCCGGCCCACCGTCAGCGGTCGTCCTGGGACCGGTGCCCGGATTGTCGACAGCACCCGGCCGGTCGGCTGCCGCGGCCCGGTCGGTGACCCGGGGCGCGTCCGCGACACGGCGTCAGGCGAGCAGGTCCGCGAGCTCCTCGAGCAGGGGGACGACGGCCGTGGGGCCGGGGATGCGGAAGCGGGCCGCGGTGTCGCCCTCGCCGACCTTGACGGTGACGTCGCCGGCGGGGAGCGCCCGGAAGGCGTCCTCGTCGGTGAGGTCGTCCCCGAGGTAGACCGCCGCCGCCGCACCGAGCTCGTCGCGCAGCCGGAGCAGGGCCCGCCCCTTGTCGGCGTCGGTGACGGCGAGCTCGAGCACCTCCTTGCCCGGCTTCTTCGTCAGTGACGGATCGGTGGCCCGATCGGCGGCCACGAGGAGGTCCGCGGCCGCGGCGCGGTCGGCGACCTGCCGCACGTGCACCGCCACGCTGGCCGGCTTCACCTCCAGCAGCGCGCCGGGCACCGCGGCCACGAGCGGCGCCAGCCGCTCGGCGAGGGCGTCGCGGCGGGCGGCGAGCTCCCCGGTGAGCGGGCCGTCGAACTCCGCGCCGTGGCTGCCCACCCACCGGTAGGGGCCGGACAGGCCGCTGACCGTCCGGAGGTCGGCCACGCCACGGCCGCTGACGAGCGCGACGACGACGCCGGGGCGGTCCGCCAACCGGGCCAGCGCCTCGGCGACGCCGGGGGAGGGGACCGCCGACGACGGGTCCCCGACCAGCGGGGCGAGGACGCCGTCGTAGTCGCTGGCCACCAGCAGCGGCCGCCGTCCGGCGAGCTCCCGGAGCGCGGTGCCCAGCCCGGCCATCACTGCTGGGCGCGCAGCGCGTCGAAGAAGGACGTCGCCCAGTGCTCGAGGTCGTTCTTCGCCAGGTGCCGGCGCATGGCGCGCATCCGCCTGGCCAGCTCTGACGGCTCGGCCCGCAGTGCGCGCACCAGCTGGTTCTTGACGCCGGCGATGTCGTGCGGGTTGACCAGGAAGGCCTGCTTCAGCTCGGCGGCGGCACCGGCGAACTCCGAGAGCACCAGGGCACCGCCGAGGTCGCCGCGCGCCGCGACGTACTCCTTGGCGACCAGGTTCATCCCGTCGCGGTACGGCGTGACGAGCATGACGTCGGCGGCCCGGTACAGCGCGGCCAGCTCCTCGCGGGGCACCGACTGGTTGATGTAGTGCACCGCCGGGCCGCCGAGCGTGCCGAAGACGCCGTTGATGTGCCCGACCTGCTGCTCGATGGTCTCGCGCATGTGCACGTAGTGCTCGACCCGCTCCCGGCTGGGCGTGGCCACCTGCACCAGCACGGTGCCCGGAGCCTCCAGGACGCCGTCCTCGAGCAGCTCCTGGAACGCGGCAAGCCGCACGGCGATGCCCTTGGTGTAGTCGAGCCGGTCGACACCCAGGATGATCTTCTCCGGGTTGCCGAGCTCGGCGCGGATCTCCTTGGCCCGCTGGACCACCTCCGGCGAGCTCGCCAGCTCGTCGAAGGCGGCCACGTCGATGGAGATGGGGAAGGCGCGGGCGGTGACCGTGCGGCCGTCGTACTCCACCGTCGTCCCGCGGGCCGGCAGCTCGTGCAGCCGGCGGGCGAGCTGGACGAAGTTCGACGCCGCGCTCGGCCGCTGGAACCCGACCAGGTCGGCGCCGAGCAGCCCCTCCACGATCGCCGAGCGCCACGGCAGCTGGGTGAACAGCTCGTAGGGCGGGAAGGGGATGTGCAGGAAGAACCCGATGGTGAGGTCGGGGCGGCGCTGGCGCAGCATCGCCGGGACCAGCTGCAGCTGGTAGTCGTGGACCCACACGATCGCGCCCTCGGCGGCGACCTCGGCGGCGCGCTCGGCGAAGCGCTTGTTGACCTGGACGTAGGTGTCCCACCAGGTCCGGTGGTACTCGGGCTTCTCGACGACGTCGTGGTAGAGCGGCCACAGCGAGGCGTTGGACATGCCCTCGTAGTACCGGTCCACCTCCTCCTCGGAGAGCGGGACCGGGATCAGCTGCATGCCGCCGGACTCGAACGGCTCCGGCGCCTCCCCGGCCGAGCCGGACCAGCCGACCCAGGCGCCCCCGCGGCCGGCCACGAACGGCTCCAGGGCCGTCACCAGCCCGCCGGGGCTGCGCTGCCAGCGCGTCGTCCCGTCCGGCGCGGTCACCTGGTCGACGGGCAGCCGGTTGGCCACCACCACGACGGGGCTGTCCGCCCGCGCGTCTCCTCCGGATGCTCCACCCATGCCGCCTCCGACCCTACTGATGCCGCCCCGCGGCGGCACCGTGGACCCTCCTCACGCGGCCAGCGCGTAGCCGGCGGCGGCCGCGCCGAGGCCCAGCACCAGCGTCGCGACGAGGTAGCCGAGCGCGCGCCCCAGCGCCCGTTCCTCCACGAGCCGGACGACGTCGTTGCCGTAGGTCGAGAAGGTGGTCACCGTCCCGCAGAAGCCCGTGCCGACCAGCGCCACCACGGTGGGGGAGACCGACGGCAGACCGAGGAGGACGCCGAGCACCGCGCTGCCCAGCACGTTCACCGTCAGCGTCCCGACGACGCTGCCGCGGCCACGGCCGGCGACGGCGAGCCGCTCCGCGAGCAGCCGCAGCGGCGCACCGACCAGGGCGCCGAGCGCCACCACCAGCGCCGTCACGCGACGTCCTCCTCGACCGCCACCTCGGCCTCGAGGGGGACCGGGCGCGGGGTGAGCCGGCGTCCGAGGACGACGCCGGTGGCTGCCGCGAGCACCCCGCCGAGCACGGACGCCGCCACGTAGCCGCCGGCCGTCGCCCACGCGCCCGAGTCCGCCAGCTGCACCGTCTCCACGGCGAAGGTCGAGAAGGTCGTGTAGCCGCCGAGGACTCCGGTGCCCAGGAAGGGCCGCAGCCAGGGGTGGTCGGGGTGGACGGCGAACACCGCGCCCAGCAGGACCCCGAGCGCGAGGCACCCGGTGAGGTTCACCAGGAGCGTGGCCCACGGCCACCGGTCGGGGGAGTGCGGCAGCGCCGTCCCCACCCCCCAGCGGGCCAGCGCGCCCAGCACGCCGCCGAGAGCCGCCATCAGGTACGCCACGAGCTCATCCTCCCGAAGGGAGGCCGCGCTGTCGGCCCTGCGGGGGCCCGCCGCGAGCCCGCGAGTGGCGGGGCAGGGGGTGCTCCGTCAGCGGCGGCGGGTCTCGGGGAACAGCAGGTCCACGAAGCGCGCCGCGGTCGGCTGGGGCTCGTGGTTGGCCAGCCCCGGCCGCTCGTTGGCCTCGATGAACACGTGCTCCTCGCCCTCGACGTCCGGCACCAGGAAGTCCAGGCCCGTGACGGGGATGCCGATCGCCCGGCTGGCCCGCACGGCGGCCTCCGCGATCGCCGGGTGCAGCCGGTCGGTGACGTCCTCGATGGTGCCGCCGGTGTGCAGGTTCGCCGTCCGCCGGACGCGGATGCGCTCCCCGGACGGCGGGACGTCGTCCATCGCGTAGCCGGCCTCGGCGACCACCTCGGCGGTGGTGTCGTCCAGCGGGATCGTCGACTCCCCGCCGGTGGCCCGCTCCCGGCGGCGGCTGGTGGCGCGCACCAGCCCGGTCACCGGCGTGCGGCCGTCGCCGACCACCTCGGCCGGACGGCGCACCGCGGCGGCCACCACCTCGTGGTCGATGACCACCACCCGCAGGTCGTCGCCGGCGACCAGCTCCTCGACCAGCACCTCGGGGCAGAAGTGCAGGGCGAGGGCGACGGCCCGCTCCAGCGCCTCGGGGGAGGTCACGCCCACGGTGATGCCCCGGCCCTGCTCGCCGCGGGCGGGCTTCACCACGACCTCGCCGCACTCGTCGAGCAGCGCCCGCCCGTCGTCCAGCCGGCCCTCGGTGACCAGCGCGCCCCGGGGCACCTGGACCCCGGCGCGCTCCACGATCCGGCGGGTGACCCGCTTGTCGTCGCAGCGGCTCATCGCGACCGCGCTGGTGAACTCCGACAGCGACTCGCGGGTGAGCACGCTGCGGCCGCCCAGGGACAGCCGCATCTCGCCCCACTCGGCGTCGGTGACCTCCACGCGGATGCCGCGCTCCATGGCCTCGTCGGCGATGATGCGGGCGTAGGGGTTGAGCTCCTCCAGGCCCGGGGGACGGGAGGCGAACAGCGGTGTGTTGATCGGGTTCTTGCGCTTGACGCACACCGCGGGGGTCCGCTGGAACCCGAGCTTGCGGTACAGCGCGATGGCCCCGCTGTTGTCGTACAGGACCGACAGGTCCAGGTAGGCCCGCCCGCGGCCGACGTAGCGCTCGGCGAGCACCCGGACCAGCGCCTCCCCGGTGCCGGGCGGGGCGTCCTGGGCATGCACGGCCAGGCACCACAGGCTGGCGCCGCCCTCCGGGTCGCCGAAGGCCAGGACGTGGTCGACGCCGGTGACGGTGCCGACGATGCGGCCGGTGCGCCGGTCCTCCGCGACCAGATAGGTGAAGGTCCGGGTGCGGTGGTTGGCCCACATCGTCGCGGCGTCCCCGGTCACCATGCCGTTGCGGGCGTAGATGCCGTTGATCTCCTCCATGTCGGCCAGCGAGGTCACCGTGCGCACGAAGACGCCCCGGATCAGCTCGTGCCGCGGCCGGTAGCGGTGCAAGTCCAGCCGGTAGGTGTAGCTGGGGTCGATGAAGAGCTCGTCGGGGGCCATGCCGACCAGCACGTGCGGGTCCCGCGGGTAGATGCAGATGTCGCGGCGGCCGCTGCCCTCGGCGCGCAACGCGTCGACGATCCCGTGGAGGTCCTCGAAGGTCTGGCCGAAGACCAGCCGCCCCCAGCCCAGGTCGAGGACGACGTCGGCGGCCATGCCCTGGCGCTGGTGCTCGGAGGGCTGCTGCCACGACCGGCTGGTGAACGACGGGGTGTCCATCACCGGCGTGCGGCGTCGGTGCCCGGCGACCCGGGGCACCGCTAGACCCCGTGGGTCTGCAGCCACAGCTCGAGCAGGCCGAGCTGCCACAGCTTGTTTCCGCGCAGCGGGGTGAGCTCACCGTTGGGGGCGCCGAGCAGCTCGCGCACGTACTCGGGACGGAACAGCCCGCGTTCCCGGGCGGCCTCGCCCGAGAGCGCGTCCCGCACCAGGTCGAGCACCTTGCCCTCGAGGTGGGTGATCGCCGGCACCGGGAAGTAGCCCTTGGGCCGGTCGATGACCTCCGGCGGGATGATCCGCCGGCCGATCGCCTTGAGCACGCCCTTGCCGCCGTCGGCGAGCTTGAGCTCCGGCGGGCACATCGCGGCCAGCTCGACGAGGTCGTGGTCGAGGAACGGCACCCGCGCCTCCAGGCCCCACGCCATGGACATGTTGTCCACGCGCTTCACCGGGTCGTCGACCAGCATGACCTCGCTGTCCAGCCGCAGGGCGGCGTCCACGGCCGTCTCGGCGCCGGGCATGGACATGTGCTGACGGACGAAGGCCAGGCTCGGGTCCTCGTCGAGGGCGTACCGGTCGGAGACGACCCTCCGCATCTGGTCGTGGTCGCGGTCGAAGAACGCCGCGGCGTAGCGCGCCACGGCCTCGTCGCGGCCGACGTCGGCCAGCGGCGGGTACCAGTGGTAGCCGGCGAAGACCTCGTCGGCGCCCTGGCCGGACTGCACCACCCGGATGGTCTGGCTGACCCGCTCGGAGAGCAGGTCGAAGGCGACGACGTCGTGGCTGACCATGGGCTCGGCCATCGCCCCGATGGCGTGCCCCAGCGCCGCGGCGAGCTCGTCGGAGGCGACCCGGATCCGGTGGTGGTCGGTCGCGAACCGCTCGGCGATGACGTCGGAGTACTGGAACTCGTCGCCCTCGCGCCCGCCGACCGACTCGAAGCCGATGGAGTAGGTGGCCAGGCCGGTCTGCCCCTCCTGGGCCAGCAGGCCGACGATGAGACTGGAGTCCAGGCCGCCGGACAGCAGCACGCCGACCGGGATGTCGGCGACCAGCCGCCGGCGGACGGCGACCCGCAGTGCCTCCTCGATGGCGTCCTCCCAGTCGCGGGCGGACCAGGAGGCGTGCTCGGGGCGCCGCTCGTAGGTGGCGTTCCAGTAGCGCTCCTCGCGGGAGGTGCCGTCGGCCTCGACCACCCGCAGGGTCGCCGGCGGCAGCTTCCGGACGCCGTTGAGGATCGTGCGCGGCGCCGGTACGACCGCGTGCCAGGTGAGGTAGTGGTGCAGCGCGACCGGGTCGATCGAGGTGTCGACGTCGCCGGCCCGCAGCAGGGCGGGCAGCGTGGAGGCGAACCGCAGCCGGCCCGGCGTCTCGGCCAGGTAGAGCGGCTTGATGCCCAGCCGGTCGCGGGCCATGACGATGCGGCCGGTGTCGCGCTCGTGGATGACGAAGGCGAACATGCCGTGCAGGTGCGAGACGACGTCGGTGCCCCAGTGGTGGTAGCCCTTGAGGATCACCTCGGTGTCGCTGTGCGAGAAGAACCGGTAGCCGTGGCCCTCGAGCTCGGCGCGCAGCTCCCGGTAGTCGTAGATGCAGCCGTTGAAGACGGCGGTCAGCCCGAGGTCGTTGTCGATCATCGGCTGCGAGCCGCAGGTGGACAGGTCGATGACCGACAGCCGGCGGTGCCCGAACGCCACCCGCCCGTTGCTCCACGTGCCCTGGCCGTCCGGGCCGCGGGGCACGAGGGCGTCCACCATCCGCGCGACGGCGGTGGTGTCGGCCAGGGAGCCGTCGAACCGGATCTCGCCGGAGAGCCCGCACATGGGTTCGATCCAACCCCCCTCCCCGGTGACCCGCCAGGCGGCCGGGAGAACGTCACACGTCCGAAACACCGGCCCGTTCCACGTGGAACCGGAGCCCTCAGGAGGCAGACGGCGGTGGTGGGCTTGGCCCGTCAGCGGTGCCGCGGCCGACGTGGGCGGGACCGTCGGCGGCGCTCAGCCGTAGTACAGGGCGACCGGCCGGCCGTCGATCTCGCGGACGTCGACGGGGGTGTCGTAGACCGCCTCCAGCACCTCCGGCCGCATGATGTCCCGCGCGGCCGCGTCCGCCACGACGCGGCCGTCGCGCATCGCGACGATGCGGTCGGACCAGGTCGCGGCGAAGTTGACGTCGTGGAGCACGGTCACGACCCGCTTGCCGAGCTCGTCGGCCATCTGGCGGACCAGCCGCATGATCTCGGTCATGTGCCGCAGGTCGAGGTTGTTCAGCGGCTCGTCGAGCAGGACGTACTCGGTGTCCTGCGCCAGCACCATCGCGATGAAGGCCCGCTGGCGCTGACCGCCGGACAGCTCGTCGAGGAACCGGCCCCGGTAGGGCTCGAGGTCGAGGTAGGTGATGGCGCGCTCGATGTGCTCCCGGTCGTCCACCGTCAGCCGCCCCCGGGAGTGCGGGAACCGGCCGAACTCCACCAGGTCGTGCACGGTCAGCCGGGCGGCGACGTGGTTGTCCTGGCGCAGCACGGCGAGGGTGCGGGCCAGCTGGCCCGACGGCGTCCGCGCGACGTCCATCCCGTTGACCGTGACCCGGCCGGCGTCGGGCTGGACGAGGCGGCCGACGAGACCGAACAGCGTGGACTTGCCGGCGCCGTTCGGGCCGATGAGCGCCGTGACGCCCTCCCCGCCGAACCGGATCGAGACGTCGTCGACGACCGTCTGGGCGCCGTAGCGCTTGGTGGCGTTCTCGAGCGCGATCACCGCGCCCCCTTCCGCAGCACGAGGTACAGGAAGAACAGGCCGCCGGCGAAGTCGATGACCGTGGAGAGGGTGCCGCCGAAGCCGAGCACCCGCTCCAGGACCAGCTGGCCGCCCAGCAGGCAGATCACGCCGAGGAGGACGGCGGTGGGCAGCGTCCACACGTGGCGGAAGGAGCCCGCGTAGGAGTAGGCGAGGTTGGCGACGATGAGGCCGAAGAACAGGATCGGCCCCACCAGCGCCGTCGAGGCGGCGACCATCACCGAGACGCCGCCGAACAGGACCATGACGACGCGGCGGTGGTCGACCCCCAGGCCCACGGCCGCCGGCTCGCCCAGCGTCAGCACGTCCAGGGTGCGCAGCAGGGGCAGCACCGCGGCGCAGCCGAGGGCGACGAGGACGGCGGTGAGCACCAGCAGCGTCTCGTCGGGCCGGGTGAGGGAGGCGAACATCGCGTCGGACAGCACCTGGAAGTCCAGCGGGTCGAGCATCCGCTGCATCCACTCGGTGGCGCTGCGGAAGAACGTGCCCAGCACGATGCCGACCAGCAGCATGAGGTGGATCGACCGGCGCCTGCCGCCGAACAGCCAGGTGAACAGCAGCACGCTGAAGGCCACCATGACGGCGACCTGCACGAGCCAGAGCGTGAACTGGTCGAAGGCCAGGAACGACGCCGATCCGGAGACGAACACGATGATGGTCGAGACCAGCACGTAGAACGCGTCGAACCCCATGATCGAGGGGGTGAGGATGCGGTTCTGGGTGATGGTGTGGAACACGACCGTCGACACCCCGACCGCGGTCGCGACGACGACCATCGCGACCACGCTGAGGCTGCGGATCTCCAGCGCGAAGGCCAGCGAGCCCGGCACGTCGGTGACCAGGTAGACCACGGTCAGGACCAGGACGGCGGCGCCCAGTGCGGCCAGGCGGACCCACGGCCGGCGCCAGTACGCGCCGATGCCGGCCCGGGGGGCGCGGGCGGCCGCGGGAGCCGCCGTCGTGGCGGGGTCAGTGAGCACGGCTCCGCCTCCGCAGCAGCAGCCAGAGGAACACCGCCGCACCGATGATGCCGACGATGACCGACAGCGGGATCTCGTAGGGGAAGCGGATGACGCGCGCCAGGACGTCGCAGCCGAGGACGAAGACCGCCCCCAGCCCGGCGACCCAGGGGATCGCGCGGCGCACGTTGTCGCCGATGAGGAGGCTGACGACGTTGGGCACGACCAGCCCCAGGAAGGGGATCAGCCCGGCCGTGACGAGCACGGCCGCGGTGATCACCGCGATGACCACCATGCCGACGGCGACGACGCGCCGGTAGTCCAGCCCCAGGTTGGTCGCGAACTCCTCGCCGAGGCCGATCACGCTGAACCGGTCGGCGGCCAGCCAGGCCACCCCGACCATGAGGCCGGCGATCCACACGAACTCGTACCGGCCCTGCATGACCGTGGCGAAGCTGCCCTGGGACCACTGCCCGAGGGACTGGAGGAGGTCGAGGCGGTAGGCGAAGAACGTCGTCACCGCGCCCACGACGCCGCCGAGCATGATCCCGACCAGCGGGACGAGCACGAGCTGGCGGACGGGCACGACCCGCACCACCCGCAGGAACACCCAGGTGCCGACGAGGCCGAAGACCGCCGCGACGCCCATCTTCCCCACCACGGCCAGGCCCGGGAAGAACACGATCGTGACGAGCATGCCGAGCGTCGCGAACTCGCTGACGCCGGTGGTGCTCGGCTCCACGAACTTGTTGCGCACGAGCATCTGCATGATCAGGCCGGCGATCCCGAGGGAGGCACCGACGAGGACCACGGCGACCGTGCGGGGGATCCGGCTGACCAGGAGCAGGAAGGCCGCGTCGCTGCCGGGCCCCCCGGCGAGGACCGAGGCCGGGGACACGTCGGACACGCCGACGAACAGGCTGACCAGTGCGAGGAGGACGAGGAGGACGCCGATGAGCACCCCCACCCAGGTGCGGCGGGGCCGCACGCGGGCAGGGGTGCTCGTCGAGGTGGAGTCGAGCGCCGTCACGGAGAGGGGGAGGGGCGCTCCGCCGGTTCCACGTGGATCACGCCGCGATCTGCAGGACGTCGTCGATCATGATCTTCGTGGTGTCGATGCCCCCGAAGACGATGTACCAGGCCGTCGGGTCGAGGTAGTGGATCTGGTCGTTCTGGTACGCGGTGGTCTGCTTGACGATGTCGTTGTCGAGCACCGCCTGCGCCGACTGCGCGCCCGCCTCACCGGTGGCCGCGTCCCGGTCGACCACCCACAGGTGGTCGGGGTCGGTCTCCAGCAGGAACTCGAAGGAGACCGGCTCGCCGTGCGTGGCGGCCTTGATGTCCTCCACCACGGGCTGGACGCCGAAGGCGTCGTAGATCAGCCCACCCCGGGCGCCGCGCGCGTCGGAGCCCTCACCGGCCGGGGCCATCGCGCTGAGCTCCCCGCCGGAGACCATGAGACCCAGGCCCGTGCCGGCCTCAGCGGTGGCGGCCCGCGCCTCCTCGATCCCGGCCTCGACCTCGGCGATCGCCGCGGCCGCCTCGTCCTCGGCGCCGAGCACCTCGCCGAGGAACGTGGCGTTGCGCTCCAGGGTCTCGGTGTAGGTCCCCCGGAGGCTCAGGTCGACGGTCGGGGCGATCTCGCTGAGGTCCTCGTACAGCGCCGACGAGCGGCCGCCGATGACGATGAGGTCGGGCTGCTGCGACTCGATCTCGACGAGGTCGGCCTCGAACAGCGTGCCGGCGTTGAAGGCGTCGTCGGCCAGGTGGTCCTGGAGGTAGTCCGGCACCGAGTCCAGCGGGGCGCCCACGACCTCCCCGCCCAGCGCGCCGATGGTGTCGAGGCTGGCGATGTCGAAGGCGACGATCCGCTCGGGGTTCTTCGGGACCTCGACCGTCGTCTCCTCGAGGACGGGCTCCTCGTCCTCCGCGGCGGTGTTCCGGTCCCACGTGAAGGAGACGGTCTCGGTCTCGGCCGCGCTGGCTCCGGCGGTGTCCTCGCCCTCGCCGCACGCGGACAGGGCCAGGGCGGTGGCCACGGTGAGGGAGAGGGCGGCCAGCGGCCGGGCGGTCGTGCGCATCGTGCTCCTGTCAGGGCGGGCAAGGGAAGGCTTGGCTCAGTAAGGCCTGCCTAACCTGTCACACCACCGGTACCGCCTGTCAAGCGGGTCCCCGTGAGCCGGTTGACCGGCGGCGCGGGAGGGCAGGGGAGGGGCCATGCAGACGCGCACACTCGGAGACCTGACCGTGTCCGCCCAGGGCCTGGGCTGCATGGGGATGAGCGAGTTCTACGGGACCGGCGACCAGGCCGAGGCCGAGCGGACCATCCACCGGGCACTCGACCTCGGCGTCACCTTCCTCGACACCGCGGACATGTACGGGCCCTTCACCAACGAGCGCCTGGTCGGCCGCGCGATCGCCGGCCGCCGCGACAAGGTGGTGCTGGCCACCAAGTTCGGCAACGAGCGCGGCGAGGACGGCTCCTTCCGCGGCATCAACGGCCGCCCGGACTACGTGCGCCGGGCCTGCGACGCCTCGCTGCAGCGGCTCGGCGTCGACGTCATCGACCTCTACTACCAGCACCGGGTGGACACCACGGTGCCGGTCGAGGAGACCTGGGGCGCGCTGCGTGAGCTGGTCGAGGCCGGCAAGGTGCGCTCGGTCGGCATCTCCGAGGCCGCGCCGGAGACCATCCGCCGCGCGCACGCCGTCCAGCCGGTGACGGCCGTGCAGACCGAGTACTCGCTGTGGACCCGCGACCCCGAGGACGACGGCGTGCTGGCCACCTGCGCCGAGCTCGGCATCGGCTTCGTCGCCTACTCGCCGCTGGGCCGCGGCTTCCTCTCCGGGCAGATCCGCAGCGTCGACGACCTCGCCCCCGACGACTTCCGCCGGCGCAACCCGCGCTTCCAGGGGGAGAACTTCGCCCGGAACCTGGAGCTGGTGGACCGGGTCCGCGAGATCGCCGACGAGAAGGGGGTCACCGCCGGCCAGCTCGCCCTGGCGTGGGTGATGGCCCAGGGCGGGCGGGAGGGGAACCCGACCGTCGTGCCCATCCCCGGCACCAAGCGGGTGGCCTACCTGGAGGAGAACGCCGCCGCGGCCGACGTCCGGCTCTCCGACGACGACCTGCGCCGGCTGGACGACGCCGCGCCGGCCGGCAGCACCGCCGGTGACCGCTACCCCGACATGTCCACCGTGCACCGCTGAACCGGGCGCCTGCCCCCCGGCAGCAGCACGCTGCCCACGTGCTCGCGCGCCGGGCCGTGCAGCCGGGCGCAGAGCTCCTCCCAGGCCTCGCGGAGCTCCGGTCCGGGCCAGCCCGGCGGTCGCAGCGCGTCGGGGAGCACCGGGTCGCTGACACCGACCCGCCGCATCTCGGCGAGCACCCGCAGGTGGGTCACCAGCGCCGTCGCCCCGTCGAGGGCCGGGCCGGCGAGCACCTGCCGGATCCGGTCGATGACCCGGCGGTGCGCGGCGGCGACCCCCTGCAGGTCCCAGCACCGGGCCGCCAGCTCGGTGTCCGAGCCACCGGTCTCCTGGGTCACCTGGGCGGTGAGCAGGTCCAGCCGGCTCAGCGGCTCACCGGCGAGCTCGGTCCGGACGTCGTCCAGCGCGACCTTGTGCGGCGAGAGCCACGTCGCCGGTGCCAGCGGGCCGAACCCGTGCCGGGTGAGCGTGCGGCGCACCCGCTCCCGGGCCGACCGGTCGGTCTCGGGCACGGTGTAGATGACCATGCGCCAGCGGCCGTCCCACGGTCCGAGCCGCTCGTCCAGCCGCGCCCAGCGCGTCCGGACGGCGCTGCGCAGCGCCTCGGTGGGGCTGTAGAGGGTCTCCCGGCCCGATCGCGACGCGGCCAGCCACCCGGACCGGCGCAGCGCGGCCAGGGTCATGCGCGACGTCGGCTCGGCGACGTCGAAGTCCTCGAGCAGGGCCACCAGGGCCTGCAGCCGCACCGGCTGGTCGGTGACGGCGTCGACGTGCTCGGAGAAGAGGTCGACCACCAGGTCGCGGACGGTCATGACGATCCTTCCGGCGCGCCCCCCGCTGAGCGCGCCCGCGCGGTGTTCGGCCCGGGGCAGGGCGGGTGCCCGGGCCGTCTCCCCCACGCGGGAGGATGACATCCGTGCGCAACGCCGTCCCCGCGAGGTCCCCCCGGTGATCCCGGCGCTCGTGGTGGCGGTGACCGTCGTCGCCGCCGTGGTGGCCGTGGCCGGTCTCGCCTCGACCCTCGCGCGGCGGCGGATCGGCCTGCTCCACCTCTGGGGGACAGCGCTGCTGGAGGTGCTGCTGCTGGTGCAGGCGGTGCTCGCCGTCGTGCTGCTGGTGCGGGGGCAGCACCCCGCCGACACCCCGACGTTCCTGGGCTACCTCGGCGGCATCGTGCTGCTGCCGGTCGCCGGCGGTCTGTGGGCGCGGTCGGAACCGACCCGCTGGGCAGGCACCGTGCTGGCCGTCGCCGCCGGTGCGGTGGCAGTCATGATCTGGCGGCTGCTGCAACTGTGGGAGGCGACCGGTGGCTGAACACGGACGGATGGACGGCGCGACCGCGGGCGACACCTCGGGTGGGCCCGGGCGCGTGCTGGTCGCCGTCTACGGGGTGTTCGCCCTGGCCGCGGGCGCACGGGCCGCCGTCCAGCTGGCCACCCGCTTCTCCGAGGCGCCGATCGCCTACCTGCTGTCGGCCCTGGCCGCCGTCGTCTACGTGGTGGCCACGGTGGCCTTCGCCCGCGGGGGGCGGCGCACCGCCGTGGTCGCCTGCTCGGTGGAGCTGGCCGGGGTGCTGGTCGTGGGCACCCTCTCGCTGCTGGACCCGGCCGCCTTCCCCGACGAGACGGTGTGGTCGGCCTACGGACGCGGCTATCTGTTCATCCCGCTGGTGCTGCCGGTGCTCGGCCTGCTCTGGCTGCGCCGGCAGGCCCGCGCCGACCTCCTGGGGTGACCACGGGGGTGGTGCACGGCGACCCGCCGGTCAGCGGCGTGTCGGCCGGCACCGCCCCCGTGGTCGACGGGATCGCGGGGGTCGCGGCTCAGAAGTCGCCGCCGCCGCCGAAGTCCCCGCCGAAGTCGCCACCGCCGCCGTCCCACCCTCCGGCATCGGCGCCCCCGGCGAAGTCGCCGCCCGGATCGCCCCCGTAGTCACCGCCGGGGTCGTTGCCGTCGGCGTAGCCCGCGGCGTAGGCCTCCTCGTCGCCGCCGCCGAACAGGCCGCCGTCCCCCAGACCGGTGTCGAACAGCGCGTCGGCGACCGCCGTCCCGACCACCAGGCCGCCCACGGTGCCCAGCAGGCTGGCGCCCATCATGCTGCCGAAGCTCGGGCCGTAACCGCCGCCGAAGCCACCCCCGTATCCGGGCCCGCCGCCGTAGCCGGGACCGCGGCCGTAGCCGGGGCCGCCGTAGCCGCCGAAGGCCCGCTCCAGCGTGCCAGGACGGCGCATCTCCGCCCGGGTCGCGGCCTGGGCCAGGCTGCGGGCGTCGTCGCCGCGTGCCCGCTCACCGGCCGCGGCCAGCTGGTCGAGCACCTGCCGCCGCTGCTCCGGGGTGAGCTGGGCGAACGCCTCGGCGTGGGCGGCCTCGATCTGGTCCGGGGGAGCGGTCCGCAGCAGGTAGCGGTAGCGCTCGATCGCCCGCTCGTCGTCCGAGCGGGGCCCGCGTGGCGGTGCGCCGTAGCCGTAGCCGCCGTCGTCCTCGTCGTAGCCGCGCGCGTACCCCTGCGGGTAGCCCTCGTCGTCGCGCCGGCGGCGGCCGAAGAGCCGGTCGAGCAGTCCCATGGCGATCGTCTCCTCTCAGGCGGTGCACGGGGTGGGTGCCCGTCCGCGCCGCCTCCACACCTGGCGACCGCGCCGGGTCAGCCGCGCGGGCCCTCCAGCAGGCCGTAGGCGCCGCGGTGGAACAGCAGGGGACGCCGTCGCCCGTCCGCGCCCAGGTCGAGCACGCGCGCGGCGACGAGGGTGTGGTCGCCGCCGTCGTACTCCGCCCACAGCTCGCAGTCGATCCAGGCCACGACGCCGTCGAGCACCGGCCGGCCGAGCCGGCTGGGCCGCCAGTGGACGCCGGCGAACTTGTCCTCACCGGAGCGGGCGAACGCGGCCGACAGGCCGTCCTGGTCCTCGGCGAGGACGTTGACGCAGAACCGGCCGAGCTCGCGCAGCCGCGGCCAGGTGCGCGACGTCCGTGCGGGGGCGAAGACCACCAGGGGCGGGTCCAGCGACAGGGAGCTGAACGACTGACAGGTGAAGCCGATCGGCCCCTCGTCGTCGATCGCGGTGACCACGGTGACCCCGGAGGCGAAGTGCCCCAGCACCTCGCGCATGAGGCCCGGGTCGACGATCTCGACGGCGCCGTCCAGCGGGGAGCCCGACTCGCTCATGCCCTCAGCCAACCACGGGGCCGGTCAGCCGACGGACGCGGCGCGGGGCACCGAGCGGCCCCCGGCGCGGTACAGGGAGCTGGGCAGCTCGTGCCCCACCGCCTGCTCGGTGACCCGCGCGGCGGCGAGGACGGCGTCGAGGTCCAGACCGGTGCGCACGCCGGACTCCTCCAGCATGTAGACCAGCTCCTCGGTGGCGATGTTGCCGCTGGCCCCGGGGGCGAACGGGCAGCCGCCGAGCCCGCCGACCGACGAGTCCAGCTGGGTGACCCCGGCCTGGACGGCGGCCAGTGCGTTGGCCTGCCCGGTGCCGCGGGTGTCGTGGAAGTGCACGCCGACCGGCACGCCCGGACACGCCCGACGGACCGCGTCGAGCAGTTGCACCACCCGCAGCGGGGTCGTCGTCCCGATGGTGTCGCCCAGGCACAGCGCGTCGGCGCCCGCGGTGACCGCCGCCCGTGCGACGTCCACGGTGCGGGGGATCGGCGTGCGCCCGTCGAAGGGGCAGTCCCAGGCGGTGGCGATGACCACCTCGAGCGACCCGCCGGCACCGTGCGCCAGGCCGGCGATCTCCCCGACCGCACCGACGGCCTCGGCGGTGGAGCGCCCGGCGTTGGCCCGGCTGTGCCCGTCGGAGGCCGAGACGACGTACTCCAGGTCCGCGACGCCGGCGTCCACGGCGCGGGTCGCGCCCCGCGGGTTGGCCACCAGGGCCGACCAGTGCACGTCGCCCCACCGGGACAGCTCCGCGGCGACCGCGTCGGCGTCGGCCAGCGCGGGCACCGCCCGCGGCGAGACGAAGGACGTCGCCTCGATCCGCCGCACACCGGTGGCGACCAGCGCCTCCAGCATCTGCAGCTTGGCCTCCAGCGGCACCGGGGCCTCCAGCTGGAGGCCGTCGCGCATGCCCACCTCGCGGATGTCCACGGCGGTCGGCAGCACCAGATCGAAGTCGTTCACGGCAACCCCCCTCGCGTCCGGGACCCCATCCTGCCCCGTGCCGAGGTTCCACGTGGAACCGTCCGGGGCACCCTGCACGTCGAGAACCTGCAGGAACGCGGCGGAGTGTGCGCAGAATGTCCGGCACGGAGGTGGGATGTGACGAACGCGTTGGGCACGCTGCCCCCGGCGGACCGCGCGAGCGCGTTCTCCAACGCGCCCATGGGCATCGTGCTCGTCACGCCCTCCGGTCTGCTGGTCGACGCCAACCCTGCCTTCGTCGCGATGCTGGGCCGCACCGCCGAGGACCTCTACGGCTGCTCGGTGCTGGGCCTCATCCACCCGGAGGACCGGCCTGCGGCCCAGGAAGCCCACGCCGAGCTCGTCACCCGGCATCGGACGATGCGGCTGGAGACCCGGCTGGTGCGGGCCGACGGCACCGCGGTGCCCACGCAGCTCACCTCGTCCTGGGTCGAGGGCACGCCGGACGGCGACCCGCCGCACCTGGTGGCGATCGTCGAGGACATCACCGAGCGCAAGGCCCTGGAGGCGGCGCTGGTGCACCGGTCACTGCACGACCCGCTCACCGGGCTGCCCAACCGGATCCTGTTCGGTGACCGGCTCCGGCACGCCCTGGAGCGCGGTCACCGCGAGCGCACCCCCACCTGCGTGCTGGGCATCGACCTCGACGGCTTCAAGGAGATCAACGACCGCCACGGCCACCCCGTCGGCGACGCGGTGCTCGTCGGCTTCGCCGAGCGGCTCACCTCGGTGCTGCGCTCCAGCGACACGGCCGCGCGGGTCGGCGGCGACGAGTTCAGCATCGTGTGCGAGAACAGCGAGCGGGCCGACGCCGAGTCGCTGGCCGACCGGCTGCGCAGCACCCTCACCGAGCCGCTGTCGATCGGCGAGGTCACCGTCCCGCTGGGCATGAGCATCGGCATCGGCACCGTCGCCGGGGGCACCGACCCCGAGCTGGCCTACGAGCTGCTGATCCGCGAGGCCGACGACGCGATGTACGCGGACAAGACCGCCCGTCGGCAGTAGGAGGACCCCGTCCTCCCCACCCCTCGCACGCTCGGGGCGGGGCCCTGGACGGGGCCAGGAGCCACGGGGGACCCCGTCCTCCCCACCCCTCGCACGCTCGGGACGGGGCCCGGAGCCGAGGCCGACCCCGGCCTCCTCAGCGCGTGGCCGGCTCGCGCTCCCACCCGCCCGGCGGCCGCGCGGCGGCCCAGCCGGTCACCCGGCCGAGCCGGGCGTAGACCGCGGTCAGCACCGGCAGAGGGGCGGCGAGCAGCAGGAACACGGTCAGGCCGGCCCGGTCGTCCGCGCCCAGGGTGGCCGCGCCCACGAGCAGGGTCAGCAGCAGGACCCCCACGGCGGCCAGCGCGGCGCCGAACAGCAGGGCCGGCGGACGGCGGCGCTGCAGCTGGGCGGCGCCCGCCAGCAGCCCGGCCGCGCAGGGCAGGCCCAGCAGCAGGAGCACCGTCGCGGCGTCGTCCTCACCACCGGCGACGGCCACGAGGAAGCCGAGCGAGGCCAGCGCGGTCAGCCCGCCGGTGACGAAGCCGAGGACGATGGCGGTCGTCGCCACCCCGGGCCGCGCCGGGCCGTCCGGCCAGGCCGCCGGCGCGGCCGGCCAGCCCCACCCGTAGCCCGGGGAGGGCGGGTACCCGGGCGGGGGACCGTAGGCCGTCGGCGGACCGTAGCCGGCCGGCGCGTACCCCGGCGGAGGACCGTAGCCCGGGGCGCCGTACCCGTACGCCGGGCCGTACCCGGGTGGCGGCGCGTAGGCCGGCGGCGGGCCGTAGCCCCCCGGCGAGCCGTGTCCCGCCGGGGGGATCTGCTGCCCCGGCGGGACGGCGTCCCACTCCTGCGCCTGCCCGTCCCCGTCCATGCCGCTCAGTGTGCCGCCGGCTGCGGCTCCCGCCGTGCAGGCGCGGTGGTGACGGGTCCGAGCTTCGCGCCCTCGACGTCGAGGTCGGGCAGGAGGCGGTCCAGCCAGCGCGGCAGCCACCAGGCCGACCGGCCCAGCAGCGCCAGGACGGCCGGGACCAGCGTCATCCGGACGACGAACGCGTCGAGCAGGATGCCGGCGGCCAGCCCGAAGGCGATCGCCTTGACGATCACGTCGTCGATGGTGACGAAGCTGGCGAACACCGAGAACATGATCAGCGCGGCGGCCACCACGACGCGGGACGCGTGCCGGGCACCGGCCAGCACCGCCGCCCGCGGCTGGGCGCCGTGCACGAACTCCTCGCGCATGCGGGAGACGAGGAAGACCTCGTAGTCCATGGCCAGGCCGAACAGCACCGCCATGAGGATGACGGGCATGAAGCTGATGATCGGCCCCGTCGTCGGGACGCCGAAGACGTCGGCCAGCCAGCCCCACTGGAACACCGCGACGACCGCGCCGAACGAGGCGCCGACCGACAGCAGGAACCCGACGGCGGCCTTGACCGGCACGAGCACCGAGCGGAAGACCAGCAGCAGCAGGACGACCGCGAGGCCGACCACGACCAGGGCGAAGGGCAGCAGCGCGTCGTTGAGCTGGTCGGACACGTCGATGGCCACCGCGGTCTGGCCGGTGACGGCGACGTCCGCGCCGGTCTGCTGCTCCAGCTGCGGCGCGAGGTCGCGCAGCGCGGCGACGAGATCACTGGTCGCCGCGTCCTGCGGACCGCTCTCCGGGACGACGGTGACCAGCGCGGCGGTGCCCTCGGGCAGCACCGTCGGGACGGCGTAGGCGACGTCGGCCAGCCCGCCGGTGAACTCCCCGGGCGTCTGCGTGGGGGTGCCGCCGATGGCGACCGCGACCTGTCCGGTGGCCTGCTGGGCGGTGGCCGGGTCGAGGCCGTCGACGAGGACGACCAGCGGCCCGTTGAGGCCGGGCCCGAACGTCTCGCTGATCAGGTCGTAGGCCTGGCGCTGGCTGGTGTCCTCGGCGGCGGCGCCGTTGTCGGGCAGCGCGAGCTCCAGCTGGGCGGCGGGGATCGCCAGGACACCCAGGCCGATGACCGTCAGCAGCACGGTGGCCAGCGGGCGGCGGGTGACCAGGGCGGCCCAGCGCTCGCCCATCGAGCGCCGGCCGGTCCCGGTGGCGAGGGCGGACTCCCGCACCGCGGCCCGCGACCCCGCCCTGGGCGCCAGCCGCAGGCCGGCGAAGCCCATGAGCGCCGGCAGGAGGGTCAGCGCGACGGCGACGGCGACCAGCACGGTGGCGGCCGCGGCCAGGCCCATGACGCTGAGGAAGGGGATGCCCACGACCGAGAGACCGGCCAGGGCGATGACCACGGTGAGACCGGCGAAGACCACCGCCGTCCCGGCCGTGCCGGTGGCGCGCGCGGCGGACTCCTCCGGGTGCATGCCCGCGGCGAGCTGGGTGCGGTGCCGGGACAGGATGAACAGCGCGTAGTCGATGCCGACGGCCAGGCCGATCATCAGCGCCAGCGTGGGCGCGGTGGACGACAGCGAGATCAGGCTGGAGACGCCGAGGAGGCCACCGAGGCCGACGCCGATGCCGACGAGCGCGGTCAGCAGGTTCATGCCGGCGGCCAGCAGCGAGCCGAAGGTCAGCACGAGCACCAGGACGGCGACGGCGACACCGACGAACTCGGTCGCGCCGATGTGCACCCCGGTGGTGCCGAACACGTTGCCGCCGACGGCGACCTCCAGGCCGGCCTCCTCCGCCGCCGCGGTGGTCTCCTGGAGCGCGTCGAGGCTGCCGGCGTCCAGCGCCTCGCGCTGCACCTCGTACTCGACCGTGGCGAGCGCGGCCCGGCCGTCGGGCGTGATCGCCTGGCTGGTGAAGGGGTCGGCGACCGCGGCCACCTGTGGCGCCTGCGCGGCCTGTGCCACGACCTCGGCGATCGCGGCCTGGTAGCGCGGGTCGGCGACGGTGGCGCCCTCGGGGACGGCGAAGACGATCTGCGCGCTGGCCCCCGCCGCCTCCGGCTGCAGCTCGGCGAGCCGGTCGAGCGCGGCCTGCGACTCCGACCCGGGGATGGTGAACGTGTCGTCGAACTCGCCACCGACGGTGACCAGGACGGCGACGACGGCCGCGAGGACCACCACCCAGATCGCGGCGACGAGCCGGCGGGCACGGTAGGCGGCCCGGCCGAGCCGGGAGAGCAGGGTTGCCATGGGTGTCGGGTGCTCCGGGTTCAGTGGGAAACGGCCGCGCGCAGCAGGAGCAACAGCGCGGTGTGCTCGAGGTCGGGGTCGCCGGGGGTGGACGGGTCGGCGGCGTCGTCGACGACCGACCGCAGGACGGCGCCCTCGTGCAGGGCCAGGAGGGCGCGGGCCAGCTGCCCGGCGGGCACGGTGAGCCGCAGCCCCACCCGGGCGAGCACGCCCTCGATGAGCGAGGTGACCTGGGCGTGCATCGCGGCGGTGTGCTCGCGCAGCGCGGCGGCGGCCTCGGGGTGCCGGGCGGCGTGCAGGGTGTACTCGGTGTGCACGAGCACCCAGGTGCGGTCGGCCCGCAGGGTGTTCAGGCACCGCTCGACGGCGGCAGCGACCGGGTCGTCCTCGGCCTCGAGGCCGGCCAGCTGCTGCTCCGCCCGGGACAGCTCGCGCCGGGTCTCCCGCTCGTAGAGCGCGGCGAACAGCTCGTCCTTGGTGCGGAAGCTGGAGTAGAACGCGCCCCGGGTGAAGCCGCCGCGACGGCAGACGTCCTCCACGCTGGCGGCGGCGAACCCCACCTCGGCGAAGGTCTCCAGCGCGGCGTCGAGCAGCCGCTCGACGGTGACCTCACGCCGCCGCTTGGGCCGGTCGAGGTCGGTCGTCGCCACGATGCAGGACTGTATCGGATACAGCGCTGTATCGAAGCGTGACGCGCGTCGCCCGCCGGGGAGGAGCGGTCAGCCGCCCCAGCGGGCGACGACGTCGGTGAAGGCGGCGGCCGCCTGCTCCAGCTCGGCCGTCTCCACGTACTCGTCGACGGCGTGCATGACCGCCGGCGTCCCCGGCCCCCAGACGACGATCGGGGCGCCGTCGACGACCTGGCCGAGCACCGACGCGTCGGTGAAGTAGGTGGCCGGCGTGGGCAGCACCGTCGCGGGCAGGGAGGCCACCCAGGGGTCGTCGGAGGGGGTGCCGACCGGCGGGAGGTCGACCCGCACGTCGACGTCCGCGACCTCCGGCTGGCCCCGCCACCAGCCCAGCAGCTCGTCCCCGGGGGCGACGGTGCGCATGTCGACGACGACCTCGGCCCGGTCGGGAACGACGTTGGGCACCGTGCCGCCGGCCACCACGCCCGGGTTCCACGTCTCGGTGCCGAGGAACGGGTCGGTGCGGAACGGCAGGGCGGTGCCGGCGCGGGCGAGCACGGCGACCAGGTCGAGGACGGCGTTGTGCCCGCGCTCGGGGGTGCTGCCGTGCGCGGCCCGCCCCGCCGTCCGGACGGCGAGCCACAGCGCGCCCTTGTGTCCGAGGACCACCTGGTTCCCGGTGGCCTCGGGCACGACGACCGCGCCCACCGCCTGGTCGGCGACCGCGGCGGCCGCGGCGGCGGCGCCCCTCGAGCCGATCTCCTCGTCGCTGGTGAGCAGCAGCGCGACCGGCGTCTGCGGATCGGCGGCGGCGAGTGCGGCGACCGCGGCCACCACCCCGGCCTTCATGTCGCTGCCGCCCCGGCCCCACACCCGGCCGCCGTCCAGCTCGGCGCCGAAGGGGTCGCGGGTCCACGCACCGGGGTCGGGCACCGGCACGGTGTCGACGTGGCAGGCCAGCAACAGCTGCCGGCGGGCCGGGTCGGTGGGGGTGCGCAGCAGGGTCCAGGGGTGGTCGGGGTCGCGGCCCTCGGTGACCTCGAGGTGGGGTGCCCGCTCGCGCAGCACCTCGGTGAGCGCGCCGAGGGTGTCGCGCTGGGCGGCGGCGTCCCCGGACACCGTCGTGCGGCCGACCAGCTCCCGCACCAGCGCCGTCAGGTCGAGCGCGGCCACCTCAGCCCCCCAGCGCGGCGGTGACGACGGCGCGGGCCTCCTCCTGCACCTGCGCCAGGTGGTCGGGCCCCTTGAACGACTCCGCGTACACCTTGTAGACGTCCTCGGTGCCGGAGGGCCGGGCGGCGAACCAGGCGTTCTCGGTGGTCACCTTGAGGCCGCCGATCGGGGCGTCGTTGCCCGGCGCGCTGGTGAGCTTGGCGGTGATCGGCTCGCCGGCCAGCTCGGTGGCGGTGACGTCGCCGGGGGAGAGCCTGCCCAGCTGGGCCTTCTGCTCCCGGGAGGCCGGGGCGTCCACGCGGGCGTACGCCGACTCCCCGTACCGGGCGGTCAGCTCCGCGTGCAGCTGGGACGGCGAGCTGCCGGTCACCGCCTGGATCTCACTGGCCAGCAGCGCCAGCAGGATGCCGTCCTTGTCCGTCGTCCAGACGCTGCCGTCGCGGCGCAGGAACGACGCGCCCGCGGACTCCTCGCCCCCGAAGCCGACCGACCCGTCGAGCAGCCCGGGCACGAACCACTTGAAGCCGACCGGCACCTCCACCAGGCCCCGGCCGAGGCCGGCGACCACCCGGTCGATGAGGGACGACGACACGAGCGTCTTGCCGACAGCGGTGTCCTGGCCCCACTCGGGCCGGTGGGAGAAGAGGTAGGAGATGGCGACGGCGAGGAAGTGGTTGGGGTTCATCAGGCCGCCGTCGGGGGTGACGATGCCGTGCCGGTCGGCGTCGGCGTCGTTGCCCGTGGCGATCGCGTAGTCGGCGCGCTTGCCGATCAGCGAGGCCATGGCGCTGGGGGAGGAGCAGTCCATGCGGATCTTGCCGTCCCAGTCCAGCGTCATGAACCGCCAGGTGGGGTCGACCAGCGGGTTGACCACGGTGAGGTCGAGGCGGTGCCGCTCGGCGATCGCGGCCCAGTAGTCGACGCTCGCGCCGCCGAGCGGGTCGGCACCGATCCGGACACCGGCCCCCCGGACGGCGTCCAGGTCGAGCACCGACGGCAGGTCGTCGACGTAGTCCCCGAGGAAGTCGTGGGCCTGCGCCGCGGCGCGCGCCCGGGCGAACGGCACGCGCCGGACCCCCTCCAGCCCGGCGTGCAGGAGCTCGTTGGCCCGTGCGGCGATGACCTTCGTGGCGTCGGTGTCGGCCGGGCCGCCGGACGGCGGGTTGTACTTGAAGCCGCCGTCGCGGGGTGGGTTGTGCGACGGGGTGACGACGATGCCGTCGGCCAGGCCGGAGCTCTTCCCCCGGTTGGCCCGCAGGATCGCGTGGCTCACCGCCGGGGTCGGTGTGTACCGGTCGGCGGCGTCGACCAGCACGGTCACGTCGTTGGCGGCGAGGACCTCCAGCGCACTGGCCCAGGCCGGCTCGGACAGCGCGTGCGTGTCGCGGCCGACGAACAGCGGCCCGTCGTGGCCCTGCGCCGCGCGGTACTCGCAGATCGCCTGCGTGGTGGCGAGGATGTGCGCCTCGTTGAACGCCGCGTCGAACGCCGACCCGCGGTGGCCGCTGGTGCCGAACACCACCTGCTGCGCCGGGTCCGACGGGTCGGGCTCCAGCGTGTAGTACGCGGTGACCAGCGAGGCGACGTCGACGAGGTCCTCCGGCCGGGCCGGCTGTCCTGCGCGGGGGTCGGTCATGCCGCTGATCTTGGCCGCGCCGCGGGCCCGCCGCGAGCCGGACGTGGTCCGCCAGGCACGTCGACCCGCGGGCGGACCGGACTCAGGCGCCGGCGGCGATCCCCGCCACGAGGACGACGCCGAACAGGCCGACGCCGACCCAGCCGAGCACGATGCCCGCGATGGCCATGCCGCCACCGCCGTCACCGCGCCGGTGCAGGCGGCACCGTACGGGGGACGACCGGCCACGCCACTCCACCGGGTGGGCGGCTCAGCCCGCCCGGGGTGCGTACATGATCACGGCGACGCCGACCAGGCAGATGAGGGCGCCGATCACGTCGTACCGGTCGGGGCGGAAGCCGTCGGCGACCATCCCCCAGGCCAGCGACCCCGCGACGAACACCCCGCCGTAGGCGGCCAGGATGCGCCCGAACTGCGCGTCCGGCTGCAGCGTCGCGACGAACCCGTACAGGCCGAGGGCGACCACGCCGGCCCCGATCCACAGCCAGCCGCGGGACTCCCGGACGCCCTGCCACACCAGCCACGCGCCGCCGATCTCGGCCAGGGCGGCCAGCACGAACAGCAGCACCGAGCGCGTGACGCTCATCCCCGCGCCTCGACCGCGGAGAGGAACCGCCGGAGCGTCTCCAGGAACACCTCCGGCTGCTCCGAGTGCACCCAGTGCCCGGCGTTCTTGATCCGCACCAGCCGGGTGTTCGGACACAGCTGGTCCATGCGCTCGCGGTCCTCGGGCAGGACGTAGTGGGAGTCGGCGCCGGCGATCCACAGCACCGGCCCGTCGTAGCGCGCACCGGGCGGCGGCTCCGGGAAGCCGCGCAGCTCGCCCAGGTCGCGCTCGAGCAGCTCCAGGTTCAGCCGCCACCGCCAGCCGCCGCCCTCGCCCAGCCCCTCCCGGACCAGGCTCTGCAAGAGGAACGAGCGCACCATCCGGCTGGGGACGGCGGCCCGCAGCGCGGCGTCGGCGTCCTCGCGGCTGGTCAGCGAGCCGAGGTCCAGGTCCCGCATCGCGGCGATGTAGGCCCCGAACAGGGAGGCCTCCTCGTCCTCGTCGTCGGTGCGGCCGCCGGACACGGGGTACTCCGTGGGGGCGATGTCGACGACGACGAGGGCGCGCAGCAGCTCCGGGTGGCGCAGCGCGAGCTGCATCGCGACCTTGCCGCCCATCGAGTGCCCGACGAGGGTCACCGGCTCCCCGAACGACGCGAGCTCCGCGGCGACCATCCGGGTCATGTCGACGTAGTCGACGCGCTCGGTCCACGGCGAGTGCCCGTGGTTGGGCAGGTCGAGCAGGGTGACCCGGTGGTCGGCGGACAACCCCTTGGCGATCGTCGTCCAGTTCTTCCCCTGGCCGAACAACCCGTGCACGAACACCACCCGCGGGCCGGCGTCGCCCAGCGTCCGGGCGTGCAGCCGCTCCTCGGAGTTCGTCGTCACCCGGCGATTCCACCAGATCCCGTCGTCCGGCCGACCTACCGTCGACGGCCGACGACGACACCGGTCGGCTCCCGCGCCGACGAAGGGGGAGCACGACCATGCCCGGACGGCGCCGCCGCACGACGAGCCGCTCGACCAGCACCGCCCGCACCAGCAGCACGACCGCCACCCGCCGCAAGCCGCCGGCCCGCCGGGCCGCGAAGCCCGCCCCGGAACGGCCGGTGGCCGGGCCGGGGGAGCGGGTGTGGGTGCTCGCCGTCCCGTTCCGCGCGCCGGCCCCGGGCGCGCAGTGGCGCCCGGACCTGCAGGCGCACGTCTGGACCGGCCGCGAGCTGCCGCCGGAGCTGGCGCCCTACGACCCCGCGCCGTACACGTTCGAGCGGTTCCTCGAGGACGAGCTGAACCCGACGCCGCGACCGCTCCCCGCCGGCCGGCCCATGACGCCCCGGGACGAGCAGCTCACCGGCGCCGCGGCGATCGCCGCGTCCGCGGAGGCCGGGCACCGCGTGTTCCTGCTCGGTGACGACCCCGGCGTGGGCAAGACCGGCACCGCCGTCCTCGCCGCCCGGGAGGTCGCCGCCCAGCGCGGTGGCCGCACGGTGCTCGTCGTCGCCGACCGCCCCGCGGCGATCACCATCCCGCACTGGACGCGCTCGATCGCCGGGTTCGGCGACGGCGGGCTGCGCTGGTGCGTCACCACCTGGGACCGCCTGGCGAAGGTCTCCGCGCTGCGGTTCGACGTCGTCATCGCCGACGAGGCGCACATGGTCCGGCACACGACCACGCAGCGGTGGAAGCACTGGAAGGCGGTCTCCGGCGCCGGCCGGGTCAAGGACGCGCCGTTCGTCATCGCCGCCACCGCCACCCCGGCGCACACGCCCCTGGAGCTGCCCTACCTGGCGCCGCAGTTCGCCCAGCGGCACGGCGAGCCGCTGCGCGCCTGGGCCGACCTGCCCGGCCGCCTGGCCGAGCACGGGTTCCACGTGGAACGCGGCCGCTACGGCTGGGCCTGGACCGAGGACGCCGACGAGCGCCGCGCCGACCTCACCCGGCTGCAGGGCTGGCTCGCCGACGGCACGCCTCCAGCGACGCTGCACCGGCCGGCGCCGTGGGGGCCGGTGTCGGTGACCGGGACGCCGGTCGCGCTGACCCCGGCCGAGCGGGCCGCCTACGACTCCGAGTGGCAGGAGTTCCGGGCCGAGATGCAGCTGGCCCGGCGCGCCCGGCAGAGCGCCCGGGGCCGCGCGGCGCTGCTGCGGTTCCGGCAGAAGGCCGGCCTGATCCGCGCACAGGCGACCGTCGACTGGGTCAAGGCGCAGGTGGAGGCCGAGCGGCAGGTCGCGGTGTCGGTGGAGTTCGTGGAGACGGCGGCCGACCCGATCCGCGAGGCCCTGCTGGACTCCGGGGTCGCCGTCGCCGCCATCTACGGCCGCGACCGGTTCGACGTCGAGGCCGAGCGGCTGCGCTTCCAGACCGGCGCCGCACCGGTGTGCGTGTTCACCGTGACCGCTTCGATCAGCCTGCACGCCGGCGAGCTGCTGCCGGACGGCTCGGCCGCCTCGGCTCCCCCGCGGGTCGGGCTGTTCCACCAGCCGCGGTTCTCCGGCATCCAGGCCCGGCAGGTCACCGGCCGCACCCACCGCGACGGCCAGGTCTCCCCGTGGCGGGTGGCCTTCGCCGAGGACACCGTGGAGGAGCAGGTCGCCCGGGTGATGGTGGAGCGGCTGGCGGTCAGCGGGTCGACCGCCGGCGCGGACACGTCGTCCCTGCAGGAGATCGCCGAGCTGCTCGACGCCGACTGGCTGCCGGCGACCGCGCTCACCGACGCCTGAGCGACTCAGCGCGGGGTGCGGGCCGACCGCGCCCCGCGCGAGGTCCAGCCCTGCTCGCGGAGCCGGTCGAACCCGTCCAGGAGCAGGTCGAGGGCGAACTCGAACTCGAACTGCTCGTCGCAGCCCGCCCCGACGCCGGACAGGTCACCGTCGGTGGCGGCCACGGCGATCTCCAGGACGTGCGGGTACCGCTGCGCGAACTCCGCCGCCATGGCCGCCTGCTCCTCGGGGCTCGGCGCCGGGGCGCCGGCATCCCGCGCCTCCTCGAACAGCTCCGGGCTGAAGCCCCAGATGCGGTTGCCCAGCGCGTGCATCACGTGGTGGGTCAGGTCGGCGGAGAAGCCCCCGGACCGGAAGGTGCCGGTGACGGCGTCCATGTAGCCGAGGACGGCGGGCGTCCGGTGGGTCCGGGACTCGATCGCCTGCCGCGCCCACGGGTGCCGCAGCACCGCGCGCCGCGCGGACAGCACCCGCTCGCGCACCGCCGTCCGCCAGTCCAAGGACGGGTCGGGCGCATCGAACTCGCCGATGACGGCGTCGACCATGCCGTCGAGCAGCTCGTCCTTGTTCGCGACGTGCTTGTACAGGGCCATCGGCACGACCCCCAGCTCCTGGGCGAGCCGCCGCATGCTGACCGCGTCGATGCCCGCCTCGTCGGCGAGCCGCACGGCGGCGCGCAGCACCCGTTCCCGGCTGAGCGGGACACGCCGCGCGCCGTCCACCTGCTGGGCCATCCCACCCCTCCGATCGACGGACCCTTGACGAGTGTACGTCGTACACCTACCGTCGGCGCCATGGGTGTACGCCGTACACCTGCAGAGGGAGGGAGCTGGTCATGCACTCGCACCGGAGGACAGCGGTCATCGCGGGGGTCTTCTTCGTCGTCGCGGCGGTGGCGGCGGTCATCGCGTTGGCGCTCTACCAGCCGGCGCTGGGCGACCCGGACTACGTGCTCGGCGCCGGCGCCGACACCCGCGTGCTGTGGGGCGGCTTCCTGGAGGTCGTGCTCGCCGCCTCGTGCATCGGCACGGCGGTGACCCTGTACCCCGTCGTCCGGGAGCACGGGGAGGGCATCGCGCTGGGCTACGTCTGCGGCCGCCTGCTGGAGGCCGCGGTCATCGTCGTCGGCATCGTCAGCGTCCTGTCGATCGTCACGCTGCGCCGGAACGCCGCGGACGGCGGGGGCACGGACGACGGGACGCTGGCCGCCGTCGCGGAGTCACTCGTGGCCCTGCACGACTGGACGTTCCTGCTGGGCCCGGGCCTCGTCATCGGCGTCAACAGCCTGCTGCTCGCCGTCCTGGTGTACCGGTCCCGGCTCGTGCCGCGCTGGATCGCCGTCCTCGGCCTGGTGGGCGGCCCGGTCGTGTTCGCGTCGTCGACCGCGATCCTGTTCGGCCTCTACGACCAGGTCTCCGTGTGGGGCATGGCCGCCGCGCTGCCCGTGACCGCCTGGGAGATGAGCCTCGCCGTCGTCCTGATCACCCGGGGGTTCCGGCCCGCACCCCGCCCGGCCGTCCCGGTCGCGCGCCCCGCGGTGACCGTCCCCGCCTGAACCGCCCAGGTCAGGGCACGAGCACCGCACGGCCCACGACCCGGCCGGCGCGGAGGTCCCCGAGCACCCGGGCGGCCTCCGCGAGCGGGTGCGTGGTGACCGTGGCCACCAGGCGGCCACGCGCGGCGAGGTCGAGGGCGTCGACGAGCTCGGCGCGACGGTTGCCCACCGAGGTGACGATCCGCTGCTCCGGGACCACCATCGCCAGGGGCGTGATCTCGACCCGGTCGAAGCTGTAGCCGACGTAGACCAGCGTCCCCCGCTTGCCGAGCGCGGCCAGCGCGGCCGCGCCGGTCTCGCGGGTGCCCACCAGCTCGAAGACGACGTCGGCGCCGCGCCCGCCGGTCGCCCTCCGCACGGCCGCTGCCACGTCCTGTCGCGACGCGTCCACGGTCACCTCCGCGCCCAGCTCCGTGGCCAGCGCCAGCCGCTGCGCGGAGCGGGCGACGGCGATCACCCGGACGCCGGCCTCCCGCAGCACCTGTACCAGGGTCAGGCCCACCCCACCCACGCCGTAGACGACGGCGTCCTGGCCCGGGGTGACGCCGGAGACGTCGACCGCGTGCAGCGCCGTCGTCCCGCTGCAGCACAGCGTGGCAGCGGTGGGGAGGTCGACGCCGTCCGGCACCGGCACCGTGGCCGAGGCCGGGACGACCAGCTGTTCGGCGAAACCGCCGTCCGTGGCGAAGGCGAGGAACCCGAGCGGCTCGTCGCACAGGTGGTCCTCGCCGGCACGACACCACCGGCACCGGCCGCAGGCGTGCTGGTAGTGCACCGCCACCCGGTCGCCCACGGCGATCCCGCTGACATCGTCCCCGACCTCGACGACCACGCCGGCGACCTCATGGCCGAGGGTGATCGGCGTCCGCGCGGGCGTGAGCAGCCCGTCGAGGAAGTGCAGCTCCGTCCCGCACACGCCGGCGGCGGCGACGTCCAGCAGCACCTCGGCCGGCCCCGGGACCGGCCGGTCGACGTCCTCCAGCACGAGGGGCTCCCCGGCCCCGTGGAACCGCACGGCACGCATGTGGACTCCATCCCTACGCCGGCATGACCCGGACAGGTTCGAACGGTCGGCGGCCCCAGCCGCCCTCTCAGCCCACTCGGGCGGGCTCCCGCGGTACGGGCGCAGGTTAGCGCGCCGACCCCCGCCGGCCGTCCGGCTGTTAGGTTCGGCGGCAGAAGTGACACGGGGTGTCCCTGCGGGGGCTGAGAGCACACCCGTCGAACCTGCTCCAGTTCGTACTGGCGAAGGGATGTCACGGCGTGGATGCCGACGACCTGCGCGCGGCCCGGGCGGCCCTGCGCGCCACCACCCCCCTGGTGCACTGCCTGACCAACACGGTCGTGCAGACGCTCACCGCGAACGCCCTGCTGGCCGCCGGCGCGGCACCGGCCATGGTCGACGCCCCGGAGGAGGCCGCCGACTTCGCCGCCGTCGCCTCCGCCGTGCTGGTCAACGTGGGCACGGTGAACGCCCGCACCGCCGAGGCGATGCGCCTGGCGGCCCGGTCGGCGGGCGCCGCCGGCACGCCGTGGGTCCTCGACCCGGTGGCCGTCGGCGGGCTGGCCTTCCGCACCGGGCTGGCCACCGAGCTGGTCGGGCTGCGGCCCACGGTGGTCCGGGGCAACGCCTCGGAGGTGATGGCGCTGGCCGGCGCGGGCGGCGGCGGCCGCGGGGTGGACAGCACGGCCGGCGCAGACGCCGCGGCCCCGGCCGCGGCCGACCTGGCCCGCCGCACCGGTGGGGTGGTGGCCGTCAGCGGCGCGGTCGACCTGGTCACCGACGGACGGCGGACGGTCCGCGTGGGGGGCGGGTCGGAGCTGCTGACCCGCACGACCGGCGCCGGCTGTGCCCTGGGCGCGCTGGTGGCCGCCTACGTCGCCGCCACCGGGGACGCCCTCGCCGGCACCGTCGCCGCGCACGCCCACGTGGCGCTGGCCGCCGAGGTCGCCGCCGACCTCGCCGACGGCCCGGGCACGTTCACCCCGGCCTGGCTGGACGCGCTGGACGCCCTCGACGGCGACTCGCTGGCCGGCGCCGACGTCCGGGAACACCGGTGACCCCCTTCGACCCAACCCTCTACCTGGTGACCGACACCGCGCTGTGCGCTCCCCGGCCGGTCGCCGACGTGGTCCGCGCCGCGGTGGCCGGCGGGGTCACCGCCGTCCAGGTGCGCGACAAGACCGCGACCCGCCGGGAGCTGCTGGCGCTCACCCGGGCGGTGCAGGCGGCGCTGGCCGACCGCCCGGACGTGGCCGTCGTGGTCAACGACGCGGTGGACGTCGCCGCGGTCGCCGGCGCCGACGGCGCGCACGTGGGCCAGGACGACCTGCCGCCGGAGGAGGCCCGCGCACTGCTCGGGCCGGACCGGCTGCTCGGGGTGAGCGTCTCCTCGGCGGCCGAGCTCGACGCGGTGCTGGCCCTGCCGGCCGGCACCGTCGACGTCGTCGGCCTGAGCCCGGTGTGGGCCACCCCCACGAAACCGGACGCCGCTCCCGGGCTGGGTCTCGAGGGCACCGCCGCGCTGGCGGCCGCGGCCCGCGCCGGGGGCCTGACCGCGGTGGCGATCGGCGGCATCGACGCCGGCCGGGCGACCCGGGTGGCGCGCACCGGCGTGGACGGCCTCTGCGTGGTGTCGGCGATCTGCGCCGCGGCCGACCCCGGGGCGGCGGCCCGCGCCCTGCGCGCCGGGATCGCCGCCGGCCGTCCCGCGGAGGCGCACCGGTGACCGCGCCGCGCGTGCCGGTCGCGCTCACCGTGGCCGGCAGCGACCCCAGCGGCGGCGCCGGCATCCAGGCCGACCTCAAGACCTTCAGCGCGCTCGGGGCCTACGGGACGGCGGTGCTGACCGCCCTCACCGCGCAGAACACCCGCGGTGTGACCGGTGTGCACCCGGTGCCCGCGGAGTTCGTCGCCCAGCAGCTGGACACGCTGCTCGACGACGTCCCCGTGGCCGCCACCAAGCTCGGCATGCTCGGGACGGCCGAGGTGGTGGCCGCGGTGGCCGGCGTCCTGGCCGCCCGACCCGCCGGCCCGGTGGTCTGCGACCCGGTGATGGTGTCGACCAGCGGCCACCGGCTGATCGACGAGACCGCCGTGGACGCCGTCCGCACCACCCTGCTGCCGCTCGCCGACCTGGTCACCCCCAACGTGCCCGAGGCGGCGGCGCTCCTGGACACCGCGCCCGCGACCGACGTCGACGGGCTGGTCGCCCAGGGGGAGGCGCTGCTGGCGCTCGGGCCGCGGGCGGTGCTGCTCAAGGGCGGCCACCTCGGCGGGGAGGAGAGCGTCGACGTCCTGGTCACCGCGGCCGGCGCCACGCCCACCCGGCGGCCGCGGGTGACGACGACGGCCACCCACGGCACCGGCTGCACGCTGTCCTCCGCGCTGGCCGCCCTCGCCGCCGCGCAGGGGGCCGACGACTGGCTGCCCCTGGTGGAACGGGCCCGGGACTACCTGCAGGCCGCGCTGGCCGCCGGCACCGCGCTGGGCATCGGCTCCGGCGCGGGGCCGGTGCACCACTTCGCCGGCATCTGGGGCCCCACGGGCGGGTGACCACGGGACCGCTGCTCGCCGACACGCCGCAGCGGGCGCGTCCTCGCGCAGGGAACCGATGATCGACTGCGCCGCGGCGCGCTCGGGGGCGTCCACGTCACCCGGTCGGAGGACCGGCGACGATGGGGGCAGGGCCGGCGACAGCGAGGAGGTGGGGCGTGCGGCGGGAGGCGAGCATCCTCCACCTGGACCTCGACGCCTTCTTCGCCGCCGTCGAGCAGCGGGACAAGCCGTCGCTGCGCGGGCGACCGGTGGTCGTGGGCGGGGTCGGCGGCCGCGGTGTGGTGGCGACGGCGTCCTACGAGGCGCGGGCCTACGGGGCGCGCTCGGCGATGTCCACCGCGGAGGCCCGGCGGCGCTGCCCGTCGGGGACGGCGTTCCTCGGCGGCCGGTTCGCCGCCTACCGGCGCACCTCCGACGTCGTCATGGAGCTGCTGCGCGAGCTCTCCCCACTGGTGGAGCCGGTGTCGATCGACGAGGCCTACGTCGACCTCGCGGCCGGTCCCCGCCACGACCTGTCGGTGGACGGTGTGACGGAACTGGCCCGCGAGCTCAAGGAGCGGATCACCGCGGCGACCGGCGGGGTGACCGGGTCGGTGGGCATCGGGTCGTCGAAGCTCATGGCCAAGATCGCCTCCGACCTCGACAAGCCCGACGGGCTGGTCGTCGTCCCCCCGGGGTCGGAGCTGGACGTGCTGCACCCGCTGCCGGTGACCCGGCTCGGCGGCGTCGGGCCGGCCACCGCCGAGCGGCTGCACCAGATCGGCGTGAAGACCGTCGCCGACCTCGCCGCCCGGTCGCTGCCCGACCTGGTCGCCCTGACCGGCCGGGCGCACGGCGCCGGGCTGTACGCGCTGGCCCGCGCCGAGGACGACCGGCCGGTGGTGGCCGAGCGCGGCGCGAAGTCGGTGTCCCAGGAGTCGACCTTCGAGCGGGACCTCACCGACGTCGCCGTCCTCACCCGCGAGATCGACACGATGGCGGCGCGGGTGGCCGCCCGGCTGCGCGACGCCGACCTCTCCGGCCGGACGGTGACGCTCAAGCTGCGCCGCTACGACTTCACCACGCTCACCCGCTCGCAGACGCTGCCGCAGCCGACGGACGACCCGCGGGTGATCGCCTCGATCGCCCGACGGCTGCTCACCGAGGCCGGCACCGCCGGGGGGTTGCGGTTGCTCGGCGTCGGCGTCTCGGGGCTGTCGCCCTACGCGCAGGGCGACCTGTTCGCGACCGACGACGACGCGCCGGCCGAGGAGGACCTGCTGCCCGCCGAGGAGGTCCCCGAGGAAGCCGAGGCCCCGCTGCCCGCCGAGCGGCGGTGGTGGCCGGGGCAGGACGTCCGGCACGACGACCTGGGCGCCGGCTGGGTGTGGGGCCGGGGGCTGGGGCGGGTCACGGTGCGCTTCGAGGGCCCCGGGACGCCGCCCGGGCCGGTGCGCACGCTGGCCGCCGACGACCCCGCCCTGCAGCCCGCCGACCCACCGGACTGGCGGGTCAGCGGGGGACCGCCAGCCAGCCCAGCACCGTGAGGTCGGAGTCGACCTGGACGACGACCTCCTCGCCCCAGGTGGTCAGCAGCCGCACCGCGTAGAGGCCGTGGGCGTCGACCTCGACGCGGTCCACCACGGCGCCGGGGTGCTGACCCAGCGCGGCGGCGGCCACGTCGACGGCCCGGTCGGCCGGCAGGACGTCGTCCGTGGGCGGGGTGAGGGTGCGGGTGCGCATCCGCCGCCGGATCCTGCGCTCGGTGCTGGTCGTGGTCACGTCCGCCTCCCGTCGTCCGGCGGCCCCTCGTGGGCTGCCCGCGGTCCGAGCCTCGCCCGCCCGGCTGGGCGTCGGCTGGGAGCCGGGTGGCAGTTCCGTCGGGGTCGGGCGCGATCATGGGCCGCATGGTCGACCAGAGCGCGTGGGTGCAGATGACGCAGGACGACCCCGGGCACTCCGCCGCGTACGTCCAGCGCTTCCGCACCATGGCCGCGCAGGGCGCCGACCTCGGCGGTGAGGCGCGGCTGGTGGACGCGATGCTGCCGCGCCGCTCCCGGGTGCTGGACGCCGGCTGCGGTCCGGGGCGGGTGGGCGGCCGGCTCGCCGCGGCCGGTCACGACGTCGTCGGGGTGGACGTCGACCCGGTGCTCATCGCCGCCGCCGAGGACGACCACCCCGGCCCGCGGTGGCTGGTCGGCGACCTGGCCGAGCTCGACCTGCCGGCCGTCGGCGTGGCGGATCCCTTCGACGCGATCGTCTGCGCGGGCAACGTGATGACGTTCCTGGCGCCGTCCACCCGCGTCCCGGTGCTGGCCCGGCTGCGGGCCCACGTGGCTGCCGACGGCCGGGCGGCGATCGGGTTCGGTGCCGGCCGGGGCTACCCGTTCGACGACTTCCTCGCCGACGCCCGCACCGGCGGGTGGACGCCGGACCTGCTGCTGGCCACCTGGGACCTGCGGCCGTTCACCCCGACGTCGGAGTTCCTGGTCGCCGTCCTCCGCCCCGCCTGACCCGTCGCGCGTCGGTGCCGCCCGGCGGCCGGTGCCCCCGGCGGACGGCGTGAGGCCCGGCCGTCCAGGGAGCCGGACCTCACGCCACCCGGTCGGGCCGCCCTCCCGGGGTGACCCGCGGGTGCCGGGATGCGGTGACGGGACGGTGCGGTCCGTCGACCCGGCCGCACCATCGTCAGCACGGGACCTGGACGGCAGCTGTGCACCGGCCACCAGGACGCCGTGACGCGATCCCGCCGCACCGGCCGAGGCGCGTGCCCGCCGTCGGAGCCCTGGGCGGTGCCCGGCTACGGCCGGGGCAGCCAGCCGGGGCGCTGACCCGCCGGCCCCGCGGCCGCGGTCGGCCAGGGCGGTGACCCCGGCGGCGCGACCAGCGTCACCGCACCCGCGGCCGACGGCAGCGAGAGCAGGTACGGCCCGGGGTCGACCGGAGGGCCCGCGGGCTCGGACGGCCCCCGGGGCGCCGACAGCAGCCAGTGCGCCGTCCCGGCCAGGGACAGCTCCCCGTGCCAGCCGCCGCCCTCCTCCCCGCGCCGGGCCAGCGCGGCCAGCACCGTCGCGGCGGCCAGGTGACCGGTCGCGTGGTCCAGCGCCTGCGCCGGCAGCACGCCCGGCGCGTCGGCGGATCCGCACTCGACCGCGATGCCGGTCGCCGCCTGCACGAGCGAGTCGAAGCCGCGCCGCCCGCCCCACGGCCCCGCCGCACCCCACGCCGACAGGCTCACCACGACCAGGTGCGGGAAGCGGTCGGCCAACGCGGCCGGGTCCAGTCCGAACCGCGCCAGCGCCCCGGGCCGGTACCCCTGGACGACGACGTCCGCCCCCGCCAGCAGCTCCTCGACGGTGCGGCGGTCGGCGGCCGCGGCGAGGTCCAGCAGCACGTGCCGCTTGCCCGGGCCCGTGTCGACCAGCTGTCCCGGGTCCTCGGCCAGCCGCGGGCTGTCCACCCGCAGGACGTCGGCGCCGTGCGAGGCCAGCGTGCGGGTGGCCACCGGACCGGCGATGACCCGGGTCAGGTCGAGCACCCGAACCCCGGCGGGGGACGACGCCCGCGCGGGCCCGTCCGCGACCCGGCGCAGCCCGACCAGCGGAGCGGCCGCCACGGCGCGCCCCTGCGGCGTCCCCGCCCAGGCCGACCGCGGCCGGACGGCGGCGGCCGCGCCTCCCTCCGCGACCACGGCGGCCTCCAGCTCCTCGGCCCGCCACCGCTCCGCCGCCGGCCCGCCCTCGGGCCCCAGGACCCGGAGTGCGGCGTCCCGGTGGTGCGGGTAGTTGCCGTGCAGCCGCAGCCAGCCGTCGGCGGTCCGCCAGAACCGCGACAGCGGCGCGAACCCCGGCGCCACCGGCCGCCCGCCGACGGCGGCGTACCGCTCGCTCCGGAACGCCAGCCCGACGTGCGCGGCGTCCACCTCGAGGCCGTCCAGCGGCCGACCCGCCAGCCGCCGGGCGGCCAGCAGCTGCGCGGCCACCGCCCCCACGGCCAGGTCGGGGACGGGCAGCGGCCCGTCCAGACCGGTCGCCCCGGACACCCGGACCGCCGGCGCCGCCGCACCGGTCAGCAGCGGCCAGACCTCGTCGAGCACACCGACCACGGCGGCGATCGTAGGGAGCGGCCTCAGGGCTCCGCGGTGCCCAGGGCGATCGTCAGCTCCAGCACGGTGCGGGGGTCCTCCAGGCGGACGCCGAACAGCTCACGCAGCTGCCCCATCCGGTAGCGGACGGTCTGCGGGTGGACGAACAGCTCCCCGGCGATCCGCTCCCGCCGTCCGTGGTGCACCAGCCACGACCGCAGCGTCTCGACCAGCTTCTCCCGCGGGCCCGGCGCCAGGTCGTCCAGCGGCGCGAGCACCTGGGCGCGCAGGTCGGCCAGCGCCTCGCCGTCGGCCCGGAGGACCAGCTCGGCCAGCCGCTGCTCGGTGTCCACCGGCGCCTCGCCCTCCGGCCGCAGGCCCAGCTGCAGCGCCCGCAGCGCCCGGGAGTAGGACGACCGGGCGTGCTGCCACGGCCGCGGCGGTCCGACGACGGCCTCCCGCCCGGACAGCGCCTTGAGCAGGCCCGCCCGGGCGAAGCCCTCCGCGTCCGGCACGAGCAGCACCGCCCGTTCCGTGGCGGACTCGGCACCGGGGAGGTCCGCGCCCGCCTGCAGCGTGCGGGCGTCGAGCTGGGCCACCGCCCCCCGGGCACGGGCCTCCGGGAGGAGCACGGCGGTGAGGGTGCGCGGCGGCGTCCAGTCGGCCCGCTCGGCCGCTGCGGCCAGGTCGTAGGCCGGGCTCCCCGTGAGCAGCAGCTCGGCCAGCCGCTCCAGGTGACGGCGGCGCTCGCGGCCACTGGTGGCGAGGTGGTCGGCGTGGCCGGCGACGCTGGAGGCCGAGAGCGCGTCGATGTAGGCGAACACCAGCTCGGCGAAGCGGGCCAGCGAGGCCGCCGGCATCCCGGCGCCCACCGCCGTCTCGCTCATGTGCCGCCAGGCCACGCGCGCGCCGACGCGGTAGGCGGCCAGCAGGGCGTCCATCGTCCGCCCGTTCTTGGCCTCCCCTCGGCCCAGGGCGTAGGCGCCCTCCAGCGCCGGCCCGATCGGCCGGCTGGCGTCGCCGCCACCGGTCGTCGTCGCCAGCTGGAGGAACCCGCCCAGCGCCAGCTGGACGGCGTTCTCGATCGCCCGGCCCATGTCGCCCTGGAACGCCTCGGCGTAACTGGGCACCTCGACGACGATCGCGGCCACCGTGCGCTCGGCCACCGCGGGCAGCTCGGCGCGCATCGCCGTGGCCACCGCGGGGGTGAAGGGGTTCTGCTCCGGCGTCACACTCACCTCACAGTCACCGGCGCTTTGTTCGGCGGGAACAGTACCGGGCCCGAGGTTCACGTCCAGGGCACAGGTAATTGCCTGCATGGCTGGGAACGATCAGAAGCATGACCGCGACCGTTCCGCGCCCTTCCCCGGCCCGGCCGGCCCTGACCGCCCTCCGCAACCGTGCGCTGCGTCTCGCCGAGCTGGTGACGACGCCGCTGCTGCCCGACGACTACCTCGACATGGTGCGCCCCCTGCGCTCCGGTGCCCCCCTGCGCGGGCGCATCGAGGCGGTGCACCGCGAGACCCGCGACGCCGCCACCCTGGTGATCCGCCCGGGCGCCGACTGGCGGCCCCACGTGCCCGGCCAGTGGGTGCGCATCGGCGTCGACGTCGACGGCGTCCGCCAGTGGCGCGCCTACTCGCTGACCTCGGACCTCACCCGCGCCGACGGCTGCATCAGCATCACCGTCAAGGCCATCCCCGGCGGCAAGGTCAGCAACCACCTGGTGCACCGCACCCGGCCGGGCACGATCGTGCAGCTGGACCAGGCCGCGGGCGAGTTCGTGCTGCCGACCCCCGTCCCCGCCAAGGCGCTGTTCGTCACCGCCGGCTCGGGCATCACCCCGGTGATGGGCATCCTGCGCAACCACCCCGAGCTCACCGACGTCGTCCTCGTGCACTCCGCGCCCACCGCCGAGGACGTCGTCTTCGGCGCCGAGCTGCGCGCACTGGCCGCCGCGGGCCGGATCCGGCTGGTCGAGCAGCACACCGACACCGCCGGCACCCTGTCCCCCGCGGCGATCACCGCGCTGGTCCCGGACCACGCCGAGCGCGCCACCTGGGCGTGCGGGCCGGTCGGGCTGCTCGAGGCGCTGGAGGAGCACTGGGAGACCGCCGGGCTCGCCGACCGGCTGTTCACCGAGCGGTTCCGCCCCACCATCGTCGTCGCCGGCGAGGGCGGCACCGTCTCCTTCACCAGGTCGGGCACGACGGTGGACGCCGACGGCGCGACGCCGATCCTGGACGCCGCCGAGGAGGCCGGCGTCCTCATGCCGAGCGGGTGCCGGATGGGCATCTGCTTCGGCTGCGTGCTGCCGCTGCGGCAGGGCGCGGTCCGCGACCTGCGCAACGGCGAGGTCACCACCGCCGCCCCCGGGGACGGCGTCCTCGTCCAGACCTGCGTGAGCGCCGCCGCCGGCGCCTGCGACATCGACCACTGACCCACCACCGCGACCCCTCCAGGAGCCTGCCGCGTGACCGTTCTGCAGAAGAAGCCCGTCAACCCGATCGGCCACCTCACCGCCGAGGACATCGAGCTCATCGGCAAGGAGCTCGACGAGATCCGCCAGGGCGTCATCGACACCCGCGGTGAGGCCGATGCGGCCTACATCCGCAAGGTCATCGACGTCCACCGCAAGATCGAGCTGGGCAGCCGCGCCGTGCTGCTGGCCTCGGGCTTCCCGCCGGCCTGGATCGTCGGGACGATCGGCCTCTCGGTGGCCAAGATCCTCGACAACATGGAGATCGGGCACAACATCCTGCACGGCCAGTGGGACTGGATGCGCGACCCGAAGATCCACTCCACGACGTGGGAGTGGGACATGGCCAGCCCGGCCGAGCAGTGGAAGCACTCGCACAACGAGCTGCACCACACGTACACGAACGTGATCGGCAAGGACAACGACCTCGGCTACGGCATCATGCGCGTCGACGAGGACCAGCGGTGGGTGCCGATGTACCTCGGGCAGCCGCTGTGGAGCTTCATCAACGCCTGCTTCTTCGAGTACGGCATCGCCGCCTACGACCTCGAGCTCGGGGCCGTCATCGCCAAGAAGCAGACCGGGGACCCCGAGTTCCGCGCCCGCGCCAAGGCCGTGCTCCGCAAGATCGGCCGGCAGGTGCGCAAGGACTACCTCGTCCACCCGCTGCTGTCCGGACCGAACTTCATGGCGACCCTCGCGGCCAACGTCGTGGCCAACCTGGTGCGCAACGTGTGGTCGAACTCGGTCATCCTCTGCGGGCACTTCCCCGAGGGCGTCGAGACCTTCGAGAAGCGCTCGATCGACGGGGAGACCCGCGGCGAGTGGTACCTGCGGCAGATGCTGGGCTCGGCGAACATCTCCGGGTCCAAGGCCATGCACATCATGACCGGCAACCTGTCGCACCAGATCGAGCACCACCTGTTCCCCGACCTGCCGAGCAACCGGTACGCCGAGATCGCCCCCAAGGTCCGGGACCTGTTCGACCGCTACGGGCTCAACTACCACGCCGCCCCGATGCCCAAGCAGGTCGCGTCGGCCTGGCACAAGATCATCCGACTGTCGCTGCCCAACGGCTGGCTGGACAAGACGACGGTGCGGAACCTGCCGTCGCAGCTGGTCAAGCTCTACAAGATGAGTACCGGGTCGCCGACGGTGCGCCGCCGGCTGATGGCCGAGTCCGCCGCCTGACCCACGCCCGACCGCACGACCGCGCGTCCCCGGTGCCCGACCTCGGGCCCGGGGACGCCGTCGTCAGAGGGCGCCGTTGGCGCGCAGGAGGGTGAGGGCCTCCACGGTGCGGTGCCCGCGCCACTCGAGCGCCGCCGCGGGTGACCAGCTGTCGAAGTCGACCCGCCAGCCGCCGTCGTCCTGCTGCTGGGCGGCCAGCCGCTCGAGTTCCCGCTCGACCGCCTCCGGGCTCACCAGGGCGCGCGCGGGGCTCCCCGGGTGGGGCGCGAAGTCCAGCGGGCGCATGAACTCGTCGTCCGCCCCGCCGGCCACGTGCACCAGCCCGTCGGCCGGGACGTGCCGCCCGAGGCGGTCGAGGAGCTCCCCGGCCTCGGGGTGGGTGGCGTGCACCGTGTCGAGGAACCGCACGGCGAAGGCCAGCTCCAGGGCGTGCGGCTCGGGGCCCAGGCGCCGGACGGCGGCCAGGCAGTACGCCGTCGCCCGCGCCAGCCACGGGTGCCCGGCGACGGCGGGGTCGTGCGCGGCCACCTGGGCGGCCGTGGCGGCGACGATCGCGGTGATCTGCAGGGAGGACGACGTGCCGTCGGCGGACACCCAGAACGGTGCACAGCCGGCGAGGTCGGGCACCGGGAGGGCGAAGGGCAGCCCACCGTCGGGCAGGGAGGCGGCGGCACACCAGTCGCACAGCTCGCGGGCCCGCCCGGTCGTGGCCGGCGCGGCGTCGGCGAAGGCCTCGAAGGCGTGCAGCGCACCGCCGGGCTGGCTGGTGCGCGAGCGCAGGTCGGGCTCCAGGCCCCAGCCGTAGCCGCCGTCCGGGTTGCGGTACGCCTCGACGGCGGTGAGGACGGCGTCACCCTCGCCGTCCCCGAAGAGGTGCTCGAACCGCCGGCGGTCGAGCAGCCGGGCGTGCGCCGCCATGAAGTCGGTGGCGGCGGAGAGGTCGACGCTCATGTGCCCACCCTGGCGCGACCCACCGACGGCGGAGTGCCGCCTGCCGTGACCGGGCTGTGGGTCACGGGTCGCCGGCCCCGCGGTGGTTCTCCGCTCCGGAGGGCAGTGACCGGCTGCGCACGACGTCCAGCCGGCGACCGAGGACCGTGCCCACCGGCCACCAGCGCGCGAAGGCCACCGCCTCGCGCACCGTCTCCTCGACCAGGTCGGCGAAGTCCTCGTCGCCCAGGAGCTCCGGCCCGAACCCGCTGGCGGCGAGGTGCGTCTCCACGGCGAGGTGCAGGTCCTCGGCGGAGAAGTCGAGGTCGCGGACCAGGGCGGTCGTCGTCCCCCGGTGCGAGCTGAGCCCGGTGAAGGCCCGGCCGCAGCCGCACCCGCCGTCCGGGTCGGGGTCGGCCTGGTCGGCCGCGCAGACGTCACCCACCAGGACCAGCTCGCCCTCGACGGCGGAGCAGAAGTCGCCGTCCTGCTCGCCCTGGCCCGTGTACGTCGCGGTCAACAGCTTCACGCGCCCACCGTGGCAGCGGGGTCCGACAGTTCCGGACCGCGCCGGTGGCCCGGGAGGGGATCGGTCAGTTGGCCATGTCCACGAAGCGGCTGTAGTGGCCCTGGAAGGCGACGGTGACGTTCGCGGTGGGGCCGTTGCGGTGCTTGACCAGCATGATGTCGGCCTCGCCGGCCCGCGGGCTCTCCTTCTCGTACATGTCCTCGCGGTGGATCATCATGACCATGTCGGCGTCCTGCTCGATGGAGCCGGACTCGCGGAGGTCGGACAGCATCGGCTTCTTGTCCTGACGCTGCTCGGACCCACGGTTGAGCTGCGACATGGCGATGACCGGCACCTCGAGCTCCTTGGCCAGCAGCTTGAGCGCACGGGAGAACTCCGAGACCTCCTGCTGGCGGCTCTCCACCCGCTTGCCCGACGTCATCAGCTGGAGGTAGTCGATGACGACGAGCTTGAGGTCGTTGCGCTGCTTGAGCCGCCGCGCCTTGGCCCGGATCTCCATCATCGTCATGTTCGGTGAGTCGTCGATGTAGAGCGGGGCGTCGGCGATCTCGCCCATGCGGCGGGCCAGCTTCGACCAGTCCTCGTCCGACAGCGTGCCGGCGCGCATGTGGTGCAGCGGCACCTTCGCCTCGGCCGACAGCAGACGCATGGTGATCTCGTGCTTGCTCATCTCCAGCGAGAAGATGACCGCCGGCAGGTGGTGCTTCACGGTGGCCGAGCGGGCGATGTCGAGCCCGAGGGTCGACTTGCCCACACCGGGACGGGCGGCGATGACGACCATCTGACCGGCCTGCAGGCCGTTGGTGAGCTCGTCGAGGTCGCGGATGCCGGTGGGCACGCCCCGCGCGGTGCCGCCGCGGGAGGCGATGGCGTCGAGCTCGTCCATCGTCGGCTGGAGGACGTCCTCGAGGCGCGCGTAGTCCTCGCTCATGCGCTTCTCGGTGACGTCGTAGATCTCCTGCTGGGCGCGGTCGACGATGTCGTCGACGTCGCCCTTGCCGCCCGCGGCGCCGTAGCCCAGCTGGACCACCCGCGTGCCGGCCTCCACCAGCCGGCGCAGCACCGCCTGCTCGGCCACGATCGCCGCGTAGTAGCCGGCGTTGGCCGCCGTGGGCGTGGACTGGATGAGCGTGTGCAGGTAGACCGCGCCGCCCATCTTCGACAGCTGGTCGGTGCGGTTGAGCTCCGCGGCGACGGTGATGGCGTCGGCCGGCTCGCCACGGCCGTACAGGTCGAGGATGCAGTCGAAGATCACCTGGTGGGCGGGCCGGTAGAAGTCGGGGCCGGCCAGCACCTCGACGACGTCGGCGATCGCGTCCTTGCTCAGCAACATGCCACCGAGCACCGACTGCTCGGCCGCGACGTCCTGCGGCGGCTGCCGGTCGTACTCCGGCGCCGTCGGCATCGGTCGGCTGAACTCGTCGGCCACCGCCACGGAGGCTCCTCCATCCACTCACCGGCGCACCCGCGAACAGACCCCGGCCGCTGGCCGGGGCCTGGTGGGGGAAGCACCAGAAACGACGTACACCTGACTCGAACGCGTGTTCGGGTCTTGCTACCGCGCGGCACCGACAGAACGCGCCGGCGGTGGCTCGGGGAGGACGTTAGGAAGCTGGGACGGAGCAGTCCAACACCGCTGTGCACCCCGTTCTGCACAACTTGTGGACAAGTCGGTGGACACAGACGTGTCGACATGTGGAGACAGCGGGGGACTCACGGGCGCGCGGCTCCACATCCCGCCGCTGACCTGCGGGAAGACGACCCACCGGGTGTGGACGGGAGAAATCACGGAGAAATCCTGGTGTCGTCCACCGGCGTGTCGCGGGAGCCGCCCACCAGCCCCACGGGTCACATGTCCACAACTCCACACGGAGCCGCCGGTGGTCCACCATGGGCCCCCTGCCCGCCGACCGTCGCGGCCCCGCGGCGGCGGCCGAGGAGGGGAGGACCGATGCCCGTCACCCGCACCCCCGTCAACCCGTGGCCCTGGTCGCTGGCCATCGGCTTCAACCAGGCCGAGGTGGTCGAGGGGGCCGGCCGCGTGCTGGTGTGCTCCGGCCAGGCCGCCATGTCCCCCGAGGGCACCCCGCAGCACCCCGGGGACCTCGCGGCACAGGTGACACTGGCCCTGGACAACGTGGAGGCGGTCCTGCGGGAGGCCGGGATGACGCTGGCCAACGTCGTCCGGCTGAACACCTACACGACCGACGTCGACGCGATGATGGGCTGCTACGGCACCCTGGCCGAACGGCTCGGGGCCGCCGGCGTGCGCCCGGCCGCGACGCTGGTCGGGGTCACCCGGCTGGCCTTCCCGGAGCTGATGGTCGAGCTCGAGGCGACCGCGGTCGACTGACCGGGCCCGGAACGCCGGGAGGGGCGCCGGACCGGAGTCCGACGCCCCTCCCGGGCGGCCCCGTCCCGGGTCCCACCCTGAGCGTGCGAAGGGTGGGGAGGACGGGGTGTTCCTTCAGCTGGGGACGACCTCGATCGCCAGCTGCGCGGTCACCTCGGGGTGCACCCGCACGGTGACGGTGTGCTGCCCCGTGGTCTTGATGCTGCTGGGCAGCTCCACGCGGCGACGGTCCAGCGCCGGGCCACCGGCGGCGGTGACGGCGTTGACGACGTCGGCGGTGGTGACGCGGCCGAACAGGCGGCCGCCCTCACCTGCGCGGGCCGGCACACGGACGGTCAGCCCGGACAGGCTGCCGGCCACGGTCTGCGCCTCCTCGAGCGACCGCACCTCGCGGGCGGCACGCGCCCGGCGCAGCGACTCGACCTGCTTCTCGGCACCGCGGGTGGCGACGATGGCCAGGCCGCGGGGCAGGAGGTAGTTGCGGGCGTACCCGCCCTTGACCTCCACGGTGTCACCGGAGGACCCGAGACCGGTGACCTCCTGCGTCAGGATCAGCTTCTGGGTGCTCATGGTCAGCGCGCCGTCGAGGTGTAGGGGAGCAGGGCCATCTCGCGGCTGTTCTTCACGGCCACGGCGACGTCCCGCTGGTGCTGGCTGCAGTTGCCGCTGACGCGGCGGGCACGGATCTTGCCGCGGTCGGAGATGAACTTCCGCAGCAGGGTCGTGTCCTTGTAGTCGATGTAGGTCGCCTTGTCCTTGCAGAACTGGCAGACCTTCTTCTTCGGCTTGCGGATGGGGGGCTTGGCCACCGGGGTTCTCCAGTTACGAAGAGGGATTCAGGGAACGAGTGGTCGGCCCCGTCCAGAGGCCCACCCCGAGCGTGCGAGGGGTGAGGAGGACGGAGGCCTGTCTCAGAAGGGCGGTTCGTCCGACGGCGGGGCCGGGGTCGACCACGGGTCGCTGGACCCGCCGCCACCGAAGCCGCCACCGCCGCCGCCACCGCCGAAGCCGCCGCCACCCTCACCGCGCGAGGCCTTGGTGACCTTCGCGGTGGCGTAGCGGAGCGAGGGGCCGATCTCGTCGACCTCCAGCTCGACGACGGTGCGCTTCTCGCCTTCCTTGGTCTCGAACGACCGCTGCTTGAGCCGGCCGGAGACGATCACCCGCGAACCGCGGGTCAGCGACTCGGCGACGTTCTCCGCCGCCTGCCGCCACACGTTGCAGCGCAGGAAGAGCGCCTCGCCGTCCTTCCACTCCTGCGACTGGCGGTCGAAGGTCCGCGGCGTCGAGGCGACGGTGAAGTTGGCGACCGCGGCGCCGGACGGCGTGAACCGCAGCTCCGGGTCCGACGTCAGGTTGCCGATGACGGTGATGACGGTCTCGCCGGCCATCGTCAGTGGGCCTCGGGCCGCATCAGCTTCGTGCGCAGGACCGACTCGTTCAGGTTGAGCTGCCGGTCGAGCTCGGCGACCGCGGCCGGCTCGGCCTGGATGTCGATGACGGCGTAGATGCCCTCGACCTGCTTCTTGATCTCGTAGGCCATGCGGCGACGGCCCCAGATCTCGGTCTTGAACGTGCCGCCGGAGTTGCTGACGACGGTCAGGAACCGGTCGAGGGACGGCGCGATGGTCCGCTCCTCGAGATCGGGGTCGAGGATGACCATCAGTTCGTAGTGACGCACGGAGAACCCCACCTCCTCTGGTCTGGACGGCTGCAGTCGGTCTGCAGCAGGAGGGTCGTACACGCGTCGCGCGCCCCCTCGGTGACAGCCACCGCTGGAACGCGCTCCGGCCAGTCTACGTCAACCGCGACCCCACCGGTCGACGGCTTCCACAGGCCCGGCACCGTCACCCGGCGCAACTAGGGTGCGCGCCGTGGCAGCTCACCCGATCGGCGTACACGTCGGCCCTGGCCTGACCGAGGACAACGAGCTCGACGCCGGCGGTCCGCTGGCGCGCGCCGCGGAGATGGACGCCGACGGCGTGCAGGTCTTCCTCGCCGACCCGCAGGGCTGGACCGCCCCGAAGCCCCGCCCGGACGCCGCCGACCTGCTCGCCGGTGGCGTCATGGTCGTCGTCCACGCGCCCTACGTGCTCAACGTGGCGACGACGAACAACCGCATCCGCATCCCGAGCCGCAAGCTGCTGGACAAGCACGCCCAGGCGGCGGCCGCGATCGGCGCCCGCGCCATGGTCGTGCACGGCGGCCACGTGCTGGCCAAGGACGACCCCGCGGCCGGCGTCGACAACTGGCGGAAGACCTTCGCGCGCCAGGCCGAGGCCGGCGGCTTCGCCGTCCCCCTGCTGATCGAGAACACCGCGGGCGGCGGCAACGCGATGGCCCGCGACCTCGACGCGATCGCGCGGCTGTGGGAGGCCGTCGGCGAGTTCGGTGCCGGTTTCGTGCTCGACACCTGCCACGCCTGGGCCGCCGGCTGGGACCTCGCGACCGCGGTGGACGACGTCCGGGCGATCACCGGCCGCGTCGACCTCGTGCACCTGAACAACAGCCGCGACCCGGCCGGGTCCAGCCGCGACCGGCACGCGCCGCTGACCGACGGGGAGATCCCGGCGGACCTACTCGTCGAGGTGGCGCGCGCCGCGGACTGTCCGGTCGTGCTCGAGACCCCCGGCGACGCCGCCGCCCACGCCGAGGAGATCGCCCTGCTCCGGGACCGCCTGGGCTGAGCGCCCCAGCACCACCCGGTCCGGGGCGTGGTCGAGGACGCCGCCGGCGGGGTCGTCGACACCGGGCCAGCTCACCCGGACGACGTCGCCGTCCGGCCGCCAGACGTCCCGCACGACCAGGGCCATGAGGACGACGACGGCGACGTCGCGCACCGTCACGGCGAGGAAGAACCACTGCACCTCGACGCCGCGGTTGTCGGTGCCGAGGTACCAGAGCAGCCGGGGCACCCACAGCAGCGCCTCGGTGGCCTGCCACAGCAGCAGTGCCCGCCACCGCGGCCGGGCGAGCACCGCCAGCGGGAGCAGCCAGAGGGAGAACTGCGGGCTCCAGACCTTGTTGAGCAGCAGGAACCCGGCGACCAGCAGGAACGCCACCTGGGCGACGCGGGGCCGCACCGGGGCGGCCAGCGTCAGCCAGGCGACCGCGGCGACCAGGGCGAGCACCGCGACGGCCACGACCGCGTTGAGCACGACCGGTGCCTCGCCCTCGGCCAGCGGACCGTCGAACAGCCGTCCGCCGGAGACGTGGATCGCGATGTTCCACAGGGTGTCCGGATCGGCCGGCCGCTGGCTGTTGAGCCGGAAGAACCGCGACCAGTTCTCCGGGGCGAGGACGGCGACGGGCAGGTCGACCGCCACCCAGGCCACCACCGCGGCGAGCGCCGTCCGGAGCCAGGTGCCCAGCCGGCCGGACCGCAGGCACAGCAGGAACAGGGCGCCGAGCAGCAGCACCGGGTACAGCTTGGCGGCCACGCCGAGGCCCAGCAGCGCCCCGGCGAGCACGGGGCGGCGGCGGGCCCAGGCCCACAGGCCGAGCGAGGCCAGGGCGACGGCCAGCAGGTCCCAGTTGGTGAACGCGTGCACGAACAGCAGCGGGGACAGCCCCACCATCGCCGCGTCCCACGGGCGCCGCCCGGAGACGCCGAGGACCGCGCGGGTGACCAGCAGGGCGCACAACGACAGCAGCAGGCAGGTGGCGACGTAGTAGGACTGCACCGCCGGGACGGCGGGCAGCACGCCGGTCGCGGCCGCGAGCGCGTCGTAGACCCGGCCGAGCGCGGCCGAGACGAGCATGAGTGCGCCGGTGAGCACCGGGTACTCGACGGCGGAGTCCAGGTAGGGCACCGCGCCGCGGTCGAGCCCGTGCAGGCCGTACAGCGGGACGGTGTCGGAGTAGCAGAAGTGCGTGTACTGCACCCAGCCGGCCCAGTTGCCGTCCGAGCACGGCGCCTGCTTGACCCAGGCGAGGGCCAGCACGGTCGTGGTGAACAGCAGGCAGACCCGCAGCGGCGTCCAGAACAGGGCCCGGCCGGTGACCGCGTGCCGTCCCCACGGGCCACCCACGGCCTCGCTGGCCTGCGTCGCGACCGGATCGGTCCAGGTCGGGACGACGCGGTCGGGCCGCCCGTCGTCCGGCCGGGCGGCGGGGGCCCCGGGAGACGCCGAGGGCCCGCCCGCCGGCTGGTCAGCCGGGTCGGACGGGCCCTGCGGGGGAGTGCTCACGCGGACAGTCTGCCCGCGCAGGTCAGCCGATCGGCTGCAGCTCGCTGTCGGGCGGTGGCACCGGCTGGGCCGGCTGGGCCGGCGCGGGGACACCGGCCCCGGGGTTGGGCTGCCCGGTGTTCGGCTGGCCCGTGTTGGGCTGACCGGTGTTGGGCTGACCGGTGTTGGGCTGCCCCGTGTTGGGCTGACCGCCGGTCGTCCCGCCGTTGGGCTGACTCCCCGTGTCCGGTTGCTCGCCGGCCCCGTCGTCCGGGGTGCCGTCGTCGACGACCGGCGGGGTGGACGGCTGCGTCTGCGGGGCCGGGGGAGCCGTCGGCTGCGACTGCCGCGTCTGGGGAGCCGGGGCGGGCACGCCCACGCCGGTGTCGCCGCGGATGACCGCCCGGTCGGGCAGGTCCTCCTTGGGCGTCCCCTCGAGGACGGTGTTCATGAACTCCTGCCAGATGGCGCCCGGCAGGCCGGAGCCGTAGATGATCTGGCGGTTCGCGTTGACGATCGGGTCGCTGGGGGAGTCGTTGCCCATCCACACCGCGGTCGACAGCGACGGGGTGTAGCCGACCATCCAGGCGTCGGAGTTGTCCTCGCCCTGCCCCTGCGTACCGGTCTTGCTGGCCACCTCGCGGCCGCCGTCCAGCGCCCGCTTGGAGTAGGCCGCCACGCCCTTGAGCGCGAAGGTCACGTCGTTGGCGACGTCACCGTCGATGGCCTGGTCCCCGGCGTCACCGGAGTACTCCAGCAGCAGCGCGCCCTCGCTGTCGGTCACGCGGGAGACGAAGAAGGGCTCGTGCTCGACGCCGCCGTTGGCCAGCGTGGCGAAGCCGTGGGCCTGGTCGATCGGGCGCATCTCGTACTCGCCGATGCCGATCGCCGACCCGGTGAAGCCGTCGGCGTTGGCCAGCGTGGTGTTGCCGGCGAGGTTGGTCCCCTCCGGCCACACCTCCGGCAGACCGGTCGCGGCCAGCGCGACCTCGCGGACCCGCTCCGGGCCGATCTCGTGGGCCAGGCCGTAGAAGGTGGTGTTCAGCGACCGGGTCATGGCCTCGACCAGCGTGCAGGAGCCGCAGGACGCGCCGCCGGAGTTGCGCACCAGCGCCTCGCGGTCGTCGAACTTCTGCGGCGAGCTGCCGTCGCGGCGGGCGTTGACGCTGATGCCCTCCTCCAGCGCGGCGGCCAGCGCGTAGGGCTTCATCGACGAGCCGGGCTGCCGCTGGGCCTGGGCGTAGTCGGTCCCCGTGCCGTTCGCGCCGCCGTAGTAGGCGCGCACCGCGCCGCTGCGCGGGTCGACGGCCACCAGCGCCTGCCGCAGCTGCTCGGGCTCGCCGTCCATCACCTCCTGGACGGCGGCCGCCGCGGCGTCCTGAGCCGGCTTGTCCACCGTGGTGGTGATCCGCAGCCCACCGGCCCGGATCTGCTGCTCGGTGTAGCCCTTGGTCTCCAGCTCGGCGAGGGCGCGCTGCACGACCAGACCCTCGTGGGTGCCGGGGATGCCGAGGTTGGTGCCGGTCTTGGGCAGCACCGGCGGGTACACCGAGGCGTCCCGCTCGGCCTGGGTCAGCCAGCCCTCGTCGACCATCGCGTCGAGCACCAGGCCCCAGCGGTCCTGGGCACCCTCCGGGTTGACCTCCGGGTCGTACCCCGACGGGCTGCGGACCAGGACGGCGAGCACCGCACCCTGCTGGGGCGTCAGCTCGGCGGCCGGCACCCCGAAGAAGGTGTTGGCCGCGGCCTCGATGCCGTAGGCGCCGCGGCCGAAGTAGATGGTGTTGAGGTAGTTCTCGAGGATCTCGTCCTTCTCGTACTGGTTGTCCAGCTTGATGGCGAGGAAGAGCTCCTGGAACTTGCGGCTGAACGTCTGGTCGTGGGTCAGGAAGGCGTTCTTCACGTACTGCTGGGTGATCGTCGAGCCACCCTGCGTCGAGCCGCCGGTGAGGTTGTTCCACGCGGCCCGGACGATGCCGGTGAAGGAGATGCCCGGGTCGGAGTAGAAGCTGCGGTTCTCCGCCGCGAGGATCGCGTTGCGCGCCGGCTCGGAGACCTCGTCCAGACCCACGTTGGTGCGGTTCTCCGCGCCCAGGCGGGCCATCTCGGTGGTGCCGTCGGCGTAGTAGACGACGGTCGTCTGCGCGTTCTGCACCGAGTCGGGGTCGGGCACCTCGGTGGTCGCGTACACCACGCCGACGAAGACGCCGAGCAGCACGAGCAGGCCGGCGAGCGTCGCACCGACGACCTTCAGCCGGCGACGCCGCTTCTGCTTCCTCGTGCGCGCCGCCTTGGCCGTCGGCCGGCCCGCCGGCCGACCGGACCGTGCGACGGCGGAACCGGGGCGTGCGCCGGACCGCGACGCCGTCGTCCGGCCCCCACGGCCGGCCGGTGGCCGCCGGTTGCCGCCGTTCCCGCCGCCGCTGCGGCCCGGCGCCGGTCGGCGGTCCGGGCCGCCGTGCGGCCCGACCGGGGAGGTCTCGTCGTGGGGAGGCACGAAGGGGCCCCTCTCTGACTCGTTCGGTGGGCGGGACGAAGGCATCCCGCACCCAGGGTGTCGTCTTCAGCTGTGAGAGCGGGGGAGGACCCGCGGCAGCGCCGTACTCACAGCGGTCCCACGTGACGGAAGGGTCCGGCGGTGCGCCTTGTTCCCGCGGTCCCCCGCGGCGACTACTCCGTCGCCGCGCGCCGGCGGGTCCGGCGGGGCGAACGCCCCGGCTCGGGCTCGTTCCCCAGCACGTACGAGCAGTCGAGGTGATTCCAGCCACAACCGCGGCACACCTCGACGGCGTAGACGGAGAACTCCTCCTGCGCGGCGTCCATCCGGGCGAGCTCGACCGGGGTCTTGGCCTGTCCGGCCGTCGGCCCGAGGTGCTCGCCGTAGACGTAGCTGACCAGCGTCAGGCGCTCCTTGCGGCACACCGGGCAGACGACGTCGGTCGCCTCGCCGTGGTACTTGGCCGCCCGGGAGAGGTAGGGACTGGCGTCGCAGACCTCGAAGAGCCCCGTGCGTCCGGCGTACACGTCGGCGAGGACGGCTCGCCGCTGCAGCGAGTAGTCCACGACGGATCGACGTCCGGGCACGGCGCCAATGTACGCACCGGGACCGACGCCGTCAGCGCAGACGAGCAGGTCGCGGGCGATCGCGGGCGCCACCGGGCCGCCACCTCGCGGTCACCCGCCGGTGTCGTCCCGGCCACCTGCCGATGTATCGTCCCGATACATCGAACCGTGGGGCGAAGGGGAGGCGACGTGCTCGAGCTCGCCATCCTGGGTCTGCTGCACCAGTCCCCGATGCACGGCTACGAGCTGCGCAAACAGCTCGCACAGGTGCTCGGGGGGCTGCGCAGCATCTCCTACGGCTCGCTGTATCCCGCGCTCAAGCGGCTGCACGCGGCCGGTTACGTCACCACCGACGAGCCCGACCCGCGCGCACCGCTGCCGGCCGACGCCCCGGCGCTGACCGGCCGGCGCGGGAAGGTGGTCTACACGATCACCGCGGAGGGCAAGGAGCGCTTCCACGAGCTGGTCAGCCAGGCCGGCCCGGAGGCGTACGACGACGGCGGGCTCTTCGGCGTCCGGCTGGCGTTCTTCCGGCACACCGCCGCCGACGTGCGGCTGCGGATCCTCGAGGGTCGCCGGCGCACCGTGGAGCAGCAGCGGGAGGGCCTGCGGGCCTCGCTGGCGCGGACCCGCCAGCGCCTGGACCGCTACACCCTCGAGCTGCAGCGCCACGGCCTGGAGTCGGTGGACCGGGAGGTCCGCTGGCTCGCCGAGCTGATCGACCAGGAGCTGACCGACAGCGAGCGGCGGCGCACCGGCGGCCCCGACACGGGGGACGCCGACCCACCACCCGCCCCGGGCTGACCGCGGCGGCGCCGCCCTCCGTACACGCAGGACCGTCCCCGGTCCGCTCACCGACCGTTCGCGGTCCAAGAAAGAAGGAGACCCCTGTGGGATCTGTCAAGGTCGCCATCGTCGGCGTCGGCAACTGCGCCGCGTCGCTCGTCCAGGGCGTGCACTACTACCGCGACGCCGACGAGACCTCCTCGGTGCCCGGGCTCATGCACGTGCGCTTCGGCGAGTACCACGTGTCCGACGTGGAGTTCGTCGCCGCGTTCGACGTCGACGCCAAGAAGGTCGGCCGCGACCTGTCCGAGGCCATCGTCGCGAGCGAGAACAACACCATCAAGATCTGCGACGTGCCGCCCCTGGGCGTCTCCGTGCAGCGCGGCACCACACTCGACGGCCTGGGCAGGTACTACCGGGAGATGGTGGAGGAGTCCGACGAGGAGCCGGTGGACGTCGTCGCGGCGCTGCGCGAGTCCGGCGCCGACGTCCTCGTCTGCTACCTGCCGGTCGGTTCGCAGCAGGCCGCCGAGTTCTACGCCCAGTGCGCCATCGACGCCGGCGTCGCGTTCGTCAACGCCCTGCCGGTCTTCATCGCCGGCACCCAGGAGTGGGCGGACAAGTTCACCGCCGCCGGGGTGCCGATCGTCGGCGACGACATCAAGAGCCAGGTCGGCGCCACCATCACCCACCGGGTGCTGGCCAAGCTGTTCGAGGACCGCGGCGTGCAGCTGGACCGCACGATGCAGCTCAACGTCGGCGGCAACATGGACTTCAAGAACATGCTCGAGCGCGAGCGCCTGGAGTCCAAGAAGATCTCCAAGACCCAGTCGGTCACCAGCCAGGTCGGCCGCGACATGGGTGCGGGCAACGTCCACATCGGCCCGTCGGACCACGTGCCGTGGCTGTCGGACCGCAAGTGGGCCTACGTCCGCCTGGAGGGCCGCGCGTTCGGCGACGTCCCGCTGAACCTGGAGTACAAGCTCGAGGTCTGGGACTCCCCGAACTCGGCCGGGATCATCATCGACGCCGTCCGCGCCGCGAAGATCGCCAAGGACCGCGGCATCGGCGGCCCGATCCTCTCCGCGTCGTCCTACTTCATGAAGAGCCCGCCGGTGCAGTACGACGACAGCGAGGCCCGTGACGCCGTGGAGGCCTTCATCCGCGGCGACGTCGAGCGCTGACGACGGCCTCCCGCCCCCACCGCTCGCGAGCCCGCGGCGGGTCCCTGCAGCCCGGCCGCCCCGCTCCTCGCCCCTGACGGGCCCATGGCGGTGCCCGGGGGATCGACAGGGCCCGTCCTCCGACCCGGAGGACGGGCCCTGTCGCGTTGCGCGTGCCGGTCCGTCCGGCTGCCTACGCTGGGCCGCATGCCGCCGCGCCGCCGTCCGCTGCTCCCGGCCCTGGGGCTGGTGCTCGCGCTGCTCACCGGGTGCTCCGGTGGCGACGAGCAGCGGCGGACCGGTGACCCCGTGACCGCGGCGGAGGCCGACGTCCTGGCGCAGCTGCTGGCGCGCAACGAGGAGGAGGGCGGGGCCGACGTCGTCGTCACGGCGCCGTATGGAGAGGACACCGTCCTGACCCTCACCGGGGAGGTCGACTTCGCCGGCCAGGTCGGGCGGGCCCAGGCGGTGACCACCTACGGCGACGGCCGCCCCGACGACACCCGCACCCTGTTCTTCACCCCCGAGGCCGTCTGGTTCGGCGACGTGCCGGGGCTCGGCGCGGCCCTGACCGCGGCCGGCCTCCCGGAGGCCTCGTACGTGCGCCGGCCCCTGGCCACCGGCGAGGAGTCGCCGCTGACCGACGTGCTGGTGCGGCTGGTGCTCAACCTCTCCGCCGAGCAGCCCGACGACCCCGGCGCGTTCCGGGACGCCCACTACACCTGGCAGGGCGAGCGCTCGGTGGACGGCGACCTGACGGCGGTCTACGCGTCGGAGTCCGGCTGGTCGGTGGCCGTGGACAGCTCCAGCGACCTGCTGGTGCAGTTCCAGACCCGGCTGCCCGGCCAGGACCACGACGTGACGGTCACGCTGTCCGACCACGGCCCCCGGGAGATCACCGTGCCGGCGGCCGAGCAGACCGTCGACGGGGCGGAACACCCGGAGATCTCGGCGACCGTGGGCCTGTAGCGGCCACTCGCGGGGCACCCGGCCCCGGACGTGCGGAAGGGGGCGGCCTCTTCCCCAGACCGCCCCCTTCCGCGGTCTTTCCTACCAGATCGGGTGCCGCGGCGCTGCCCCGGCAGCCGAATCGTGACCGTTCAGTTGACCGACGGATCGGCCGGTGCCGTGGACAGCACCGCCAGCCGGCCGGTCTGCCGACCCATGACCCGCCGCCACAGCTCCGGGCCGGCCAGCTCGCTGAGCACGTCGTCCGGGGTGCCGGGCACGCAGGCCCACGCCCCCTCGGCGACCTCCCCGGCCAGCTGCCCCGGCGACCAGCCCGCGTACCCAGCGAACACCCGCAGACCCTGCACCTGCCCGTCGAGGACGTCGGGCTCGGCGTCGAGGTCGACCAGGTGGACGTCGCCGGCGACCCGGCGCAGGCCGCTGTCGGGCGCCGGCGCGACACCGGGGCAGACGGCCAGGCACAGCGCGGTGTCGGTCTCGCACGGGCCGCCCACGTGGAACACCCCGGGCTCGACGGCGAGGTCGCACCAGCCCGGCAGGACGTCGCGGATCTCCACCTGGCTCGGCCGGCCCAGGACCACGCCCAGGGTGCCGGTGTCGCTGTGGTCGAGGACGAAGACGACCGTCCCGGCGAAGGTCGGGTCGGTCAGCGTCGGCATGGCGACCAGCAGCGAGCCCGGGCGGACGTCGTCCAGACCGCCGATCGACAGCGGGGGGACCGCGTCCTCACCACGTCGTCCGGCCACGGGACGCGCCGGCGGCCCGGACTCGGGATCGGACGAGGGCGGGGGAGTCATCGCACCCAGTGTGCCCCACGCGCAGGGGGCAGGGTGGCCGCGCCCGCCCGCCGCGGGGCGTCCGCCGCGGCCCGTCGTCCACCCTCCGGGAGGGAACGGCCACCGTAGGGTGACCGCGTGCGCCAGGCGGGGACGACCGTGCGCCACCTGCTGGTGCGCCCCGACTTCCGCCGGCTGCTCGCCACGCGCCTGTCCGCGCAGTTCGGGGACGGCGTGCTGCAGGCCGCGCTCGCCGGCACGGTGCTGTTCAACCCGCAGCGCGCGGCCGACCCCCTCGACGTCGCCGCCGGGTTCGCCGCGCTCCTCCTGCCCTACTCGCTGGTCGGCCCGTTCGCCGGCGTCTGGCTGGACCGCTGGAGCCGCCGCCAGGTGCTGCTGCGGGCCAACCTCGTGCGGTGCGCCCTGGTCGCGCTGCTCGCGGGACTGGTGTGGTCCGGCGTCTCCGGGGCGCCGTTCCTGCTCACCGGGCTGGCGGTGGTCTCGGTCAGCCGCTTCGTCCTGTCGGCCCTGTCGGCGGCGCTGCCCCACACCGCCGACGAGCCGTCACTGGTGCCGGCCAACGCGCTGTCGACGACGTCCGGGGCGGTGGCCACGGTGGTGGGCGGGGCGGTCGCCGTCGCGCTGCTGCCCCTGGCCGGCGCGGGGGACTCGGCCTACGCGATCACGACACTGGCCGCCGCGCTGCCCTACCTGGTGTCCGCGGCGGTCGTCGCCGGCTTCGGCCGTCGGTACCTGGGGCCGGACTCCGCCACCCGGACGGCGTCCCTGTCGGCGCGGGCGGTGGCCGCCGGGATGGTCGCCGGCGCCCGGCACGCGTGGGCCCGGCCGCCCGCCGTCGTCGCGCTCGCCGTGGTCACCGCCCACCGGCTGTGCTTCGGCCTGCTCACGCTGATGACGCTGCTGCTCTTCCGCAACACCCTCGACGGGTGGGGGCCGGTGCCCGGGGGGATCGGGGGCCTGGGCGTGGTGGTGGCGGCCGGGGCCGGGGGCACGCTGCTCGCGGCGGCGGTCACCCCGGCCGCCGTGCGCCGGCTGGGCCGGTCCCGCTGGGTGACCCTGCTGCTCGCCCTGGCCGGCCCGGTGCTGGTCGCCCTGGGCCTGCCCGCGCTCACCCCGACCGTCGTGCTGGCGGGGTCCGTCCTCGGCTTCGTGGGCCAGGGGGTGAAGATCTGCGTCGACGCCACCCTGCAGGAGGCGGTGGACGACGACTTCCGCGGCCGGGTCTTCTCCGTCTACGACACGCTGGTCAACGTGGGCTACGTGGTGGCGCTGGTGGCCGCGGCGTTCCTGCTGCCCGCGTCGGGGGTCTCGGGCGGCCTGGTGGTCACCGTCGGCGCGATCTACGCCCTGACCGCCGTGCTCAGCGGCGCACGCCCCCGGGGGTCTTGCGGAGGCTGAGGAGCGAGGTTCCTGCGCTCCCGGCCTCCGCTACGTGCGGGCGGCCCACCAGGCGCGGAGCTCGGCCTCGGCCTCCTCGCGGTCGAGCGGTCCGCGCTCCAACCGCAGGTCCTTGAGGTGGGCCCACGCCTCGCCGACCTCCCGGCCGGGCGGGATGCCGAGGATCTCCATGATCGCGTTGCCGTCGAGGTCGGGGCGAACGCGGGCGAGGTCCTCGGCCGCCGACAGCTCGGCGATCCGCGTCTCGAGGGAGTCGTAGGTGGCCGACAGTGCCGCCGCCCGCCGCTTGTTGCGGGTCGTGCAGTCCGAGCGCACGAGCTTGTGCAGCCGGGGCAGCAGGTCGCCGGCGTCGGTGACGTACCGGCGGACGGCGGAGTCGGTCCACTCGCCGCGGCCGTAGCCGTGGAAGCGCAGGTGCAGGAAGGTCAGCCGGGCGACGGCCTCGATGACCTCCTTGGGGTACCGCAGCGCGGTCAGCCGCTTGCGCACCAGCTTCGCGCCGACCACCTCGTGGTGGTGGAACGACACCCGCCCCCGCGCCTCGTGACGGCGGGTGGCCGGCTTGCCGATGTCGTGCAGCAGCGCGGCCAGCCGGAGCACCAGGTCGGGGGACTGGGCCGCCGGGTCGGCCTGCTCCAGCGCGATGGCCTGGTCCAGCACGGTCAGGGAGTGGCTGTAGACGTCCTTGTGCTGGTGGTGCTCGTCGATCTCCATGCGCAGCGCCGACAGCTCCGGCAGGACGACGTCGGCCAGCCCGGTGGAGACGAACAGCTCCAGCGCCGCCCGCGGGGCGTCCTGCAGCAGCGTCTTGGACAGCTCGGCCTGCACCCGCTCCGGCGTGATCCGGGCCAGCTCGCCGGCGAGCGAGGTCATCGCCGCGACCACCTCGTCGTCCGGCGTCAGGCCGAGCTGGGCGACGAAGCGGACCGCGCGCAGCATCCGCAGCGGGTCGTCGGCGAAGGACTCGACGGCGGGCCCGGGCGTGCGCAGCCGCCGCGCCAGCAGGTCCCCGAGCCCGCCGTGGGGGTCGGTGACGGCCCGGTCCGGGCCGAGGGACACCGCCATGGCGTTCACGGTGAAGTCGCGGCGGGCGAGGTCGTCGACCAGCGAGGTGCCCCAGGCGACCTCCGGGTTGCGCGACTCCCGGTCGTAGCGGTCGGCCCGGAACGTGGTGATCTCCAGCCGGACGCCGGACACCTCCGCCCCGACGGTGCCGAACGCGATACCGGTGTTCCACGTGGAACTGGCGACGCCACGCAGCAGCTCGAGCACCTGCTCGGGGCGGGCGTCGGTGGTCAGGTCGAGGTCACCGGGGACGCGCGGCCCCCCGGAGCCGGCGGCCAGCAGGGCGTCCCGCACCGAGCCGCCGACCAGGTGCACCTCGAAGCCGGCCGCGGTGAAGCGCTCGCCGAGCCGGGTCAGCACGGGGGAGACGTCGACCAGCTCCCGCACGGTCTCCTGGACGGCGGGCGGCACCGGTTCGACGACCGGGGGACGACTTGGCGGCTGACCGGACACGACGATCCAGGGTAGTGCCGTGCCGCGCGCTACCCTCCTGGCATGGCTGGGACCGGTGGTCGAGGGCGCCCCGGCCGCCGGTTGCGTCGGGTCGACGAGACCTCCGCCGGGGGCCTGGTGGTCGCTGACGACCCCGTCACCGGGCCCCGGGCGGCGCTCATCGGCCGCACCGACCGCCGCGGCCGGCTGCTGTGGTCCCTGCCCAAGGGCCACATCGAGGAGGGCGAGACCCCCGAGGACACCGCCGTCCGCGAGGTCGCCGAGGAGACCGGCATCATCGGCGAGGTCGTCGCCCCGCTGGGCATCATCGACTTCTGGTTCGTCGCCGACGGCCGGCGGGTGCACAAGACGGTGCACCACTTCCTGCTCCGCGCCATCGGAGGAGCCCTGTCCGACGCCGACATCGAGGTGACCGAGGTCGCCTGGGTCCCCCTCGACGAGCTCGGTGACCGGCTCGCCTACGCCGACGAGCGCGCCCTCGTCGAGCGGGCACCGGCACTGCTCGCCGACAGCGCGTGAGCGGTCGGCGACCCTTCCGCACGGGACGCGACACCGGGGCTCCCGGGACGACGGGCGTCGGCGGGGAACTGTCGTGACCCGGTCGGCTGCCGGGGGCGCCGGCGGCCGCGCCGCCGCACCGCGCCCCACCCCACCCGGGCGCCACCGGGACCGCACCCACCGCCGGCCGGCGCCGCTGTGCGCCGTCCTGGCCGGGCTGCTGGCCGCGCCGCTGGTCGGGCTGGCCCCGCTGCCGGCGGCCGCGGCCGCGCCCGGGGAACCGTCGCCGGTCAGCGAGGACGACACCGGCGACCCCGCCCGGCCGGTCCAGGTGGAGCTCACCCGCATCGACCCGCGGACCCTCGGCCCCGACGCCGTCGTCACCATCGGCGGCACGCTGACCAACACCGGCAGCGAGACGCTCACCGGCCTGGAGGTGCGGTTGCAGCGCGGCGACCTGCTGCAGAGCCGGGCCGAGCTGCAGGCCACCGACTCCGACCGCGACCCGATGACCGACGTCGCCACGCCGTTCCAGCCCGTCCCCGGTGAGCTGCCCGCCGGCGGGTCGCTGGCCTTCGCGCTCACCACGACCGTCGGTGAGCTGCAGATCGACCGGGACGGCGTCTACCCGGTGCTGCTCAACCTCAACGGCAGCGCGGCCGACGGCGAGCGCCGCCGGCTGGGCGAGCTGTCCACCTTCCTGGTGCAGCCCCCGGCGCAGCCGGCCGCGGCCACCGGCGTCGCCTGGCTGTGGCCACTGGTGGAGCGCACCCACCGCGACGCCGACGGCCGGTTCGCCGACGACGGCCTGGCCGACGCCGTCGAGGACGGCGGCCGGCTGGACCGGGTCCTCGCCGCCGTCGAGCGGCTGCCCGAGAGCGCACCGCCCGAGGGCGGGGAGCCGTCGCCGGCGGTGCGGGTGACCCTCGCCGTCGACCCCGCGCTCGTGGAGGAGCTGGAGCTCATGGCCGCCGGGCCCTACGACGTCGCCGGGCAGGACGGCGCCGGGCAGGGCACCGAGGAGGCCGCCGAGTTCCTCGACCGGCTGCGGGCCGTCGCCGTCGACCACCCGGTGGTGGCCCTGCCCTACGGCGACGTCGACGCCGACGCCCTCACCGCGGCCGGCCTGTCCGACGTGGTCACCCGCAGCCTGCCGGGCACGCCCGAGGGGACGGCGCGGGACGACCCCGACGCCCCCGCGCCGGCTGCTCCCACCGACGGCACGCCGCCCCCGGCGGAGGACGACGACCCGACCGGGGCCGGCGCGGAGATCCTCCGCGCCGCCCTGGGCGTCGAGCCCCGCACCGACCTCGCGTGGGCCGTCGGCGGGTCGGTGCGCCCCGACACCGTGGCCACGCTGCAGGCCGGCGGGGTGCGGGAGCTCGTGCTCTCCCCCGACGGCCTCACCGACGGCACCGCGGCGCTCGGGCTGGACGGCGGCGGTGCGGCGGCCCGGACGACGGTCCCGGTCGACGGCGGGGAGGTCGACGCCCTGGTCGCCGACAACGCCCTCAGCGGACTGGTCGGGGCGGCGGCCCGGGCGGCCGGGGGCGCGCGGGTCGCGGAGCAGCGCTACCTCGCCGAGCTGTCGCTGCTGGCCCTGGGCAGCGGTGCCGACCCGGCCGGGCAGACGGTCCTGGTCGCGCCGACCCGCGAGGTGGACCCCGACCCCGGCGGTGCCGCGGCGATGATGGCGGCCTCGGCCCAGCTGCCGTGGCTGCGGCCGACGACAGTGTCCCAGCTCGACGACGGTCCCACGGCGGCCACGGGCGAGCTCGGCTCCCCGGACGCGCCGGGCGGGCTGGAGGCCGCGGGGCTGGACGACGTCGTCACGGCGGTCGGTGTCCGCGACGACCTCGCCGGCGCGGCGGTCGACGACCCCGGCACCGTCCTGGCTCCCTACGACGCCGCGGTGGCCCGCGCCGTCTCCGCGGCGTGGCGCGACGACCCCGCGGGCTTCGACACCGGCGCCGCGGACCTGCTGGCCACGCTCGGCCGGCTGCGCGAGCGGGTCACCCTGCTCGCCCCGGCCGACGGCACCTACAGCCTCGCCTCGGGCGACGCCCCGCTGGTGCTCACCGTCCGCAACGACCTGCCCTTCGCCGTCCGGGTGCTGCTCCGGGTGCAGCCGCGGGGCAACGCCGCCCTGACCGTGGAGGACATCGGCGCCCAGGTGCTCGCCCCCGGCCAGCGGACCACGCTGCAGGTGCCGGCCGAGGTGAGCCAGTCGGGCCGCTTCGGCGTCGTCGCCGGCCTGACCACCCCCGACGGCGGCCCGCTCGGCGACCCGGTGGAGCTGCAGGTGAAGAGCACCGCCTACGGGTCGATCTCGCTGTTCATCACGATCGGTGCGGCCGCGCTGCTGGGGCTGCTGTTCCTCCGCCGCCTGGTGCTGTTCGTGCTCCGCCGCCGGCGCGGCACCCCGGACACCACCGAGCAGCCGCAGCCGCTGCCTCCGACGCGGAGCCCGGTGTGACCGCGGCCGGCCGCGACGAGCGGCCCGTGGAGGACCGCCGGCGCCGGATCCCGCTGCCCCCGGTCCCCCCGGCGACCCGAGCCGACGCGGACCGGCCGGCGGGCCCACCGCCGGTGCCCGGTCCCGGCACGCCGCCCGCGCTGCCGCTGCCCCCGCCGCCGTACCCGCGCGTGCCCGCGGCGCCGGTGCCGCCCCCGCCGGCGACGGCGTCGTCCCCGGCCGGGTCGTCGCCGGCCGCGTCCTCCCCCGCGTCGGCACCCGCCCGGCCGCCCGTGCCGCCGGCGCCCCGGGCGCGGCCGCTGCCCCCCGTGCCGCCACCGCGGCCCCGCGCCGCCCGGTGGGTGCCCGGCCCCGACGACACCCAGCTCATCCCGGTGCTGCCCGCGGTGCCGCGCCCGGCCGACGAGACCGACGAGGACCTCGAGGCCCGGGAGGGGGCTCCCGGCGCCAGCCGCGGCATCCTCCGCGCCGCCGGGACGATGGCCGTGGCCACGCTGGTCTCGCGGGTCACCGGCCTGCTGCGCACGATGGTGCTCGCCGCAGCGCTGGGCGTCGGGCTGGTCAACGACGCCTACAACACCGCCAACACGCTGCCCAACATCGTCTACGAGCTGCTGCTCGGCGGCGTCCTGACCTCGGTGATCGTGCCGCTGCTGGTGCACGCCCAGGAGCGGGACCGGGACGGCGGCGCCGCGTACGCCCAACGGCTGGCCACGATCGCCGTCGCCGGGCTGGTGGTGGTGACGGCGCTGGCCGTGGCGATCGCACCGGCCCTCACGGCGCTCTACGGCATCCAGGGCGACCCGGAGCAGGTCCGGCTGGCCAACTGGCTGGCCCGCATCCTGCTGGTGGAGATCGTGTTCTACGGCATGGGGGCGCTGGCGCAGGCGATCCTCAACTCCCGCGGGGTGTTCGGGCCGCCGGCCTGGGCGCCGGTGCTCAACAACGTCGTGGTCATCGCCACCGGCGTCCTGTTCGTCGCCGCGTCCGGCCCCGGCGACCTCACCCCGGCGACCATCACCCCCGGCCAGGTCTGGCTGCTCGGTGGCGGCACCACCCTCGGCATCGCGGTGCAGGCGCTGGTGCTGCTGCCGCTGCTCGGCCGGGCCGGCGTGCCGCTGCGGCCGCGCTGGGGGCTGCGCCACACGGGCCTGCGCGAGGCCGGCTCGCTCGGCCTGTGGGTGATCGCGTACAGCGCGGTCAGCGCCGTCGGCGTCGCCGTCGCCACCCGCATCGCCAACGCGGCCGGCCGCGCGGACGGGCTGGGCTCCAGCGCCTTGGCCATCGCCAGCCTGCTGTTCCAGATGCCCTACGGGATCATCGGCGTGGCCCTGCTGACCGCGCTGCTGCCGCGGATGAGCCGGGCGGCCGCCCGGGCCGACGTCCCCGGTGTCGTGCAGGACCTCGGCCTCGGCACCCGCCTGTCGGCCCTCGGGCTGCTGCCGGTCACCGCCGCGCTGACGGTGCTCGGCCCGGCCCTGGCGACGGTGGCCTTCGCCCGCGGCAACACCACGGTCGCGGAGGCCCAGGCGATCGGGACCGCGCTGGGGATCGGGGCCTTCGGGCTGCTGCCGATGGCGGTCACGCTGCTGCAGCTGCGGGTCTTCTACGCCATGAAGGACGCCCGGACGCCGACGCTCATCCAGCTGGGCATGGTGGCCGTGCGCGTGCCGCTGCTGCTGCTGGTGCCGGTCGTCGTCGGTCCGGAGCACGTGGTGGCCGGCCTGATGCTGGTCACGAGCGTCACCTACGTGGCCGGGTGGGTGCTGGGGCACGTGGCGCTGCGCCGGCGGCTGGGGGCGCTGTCGACCCGCACGACGCTGGGCCCGGTGCTGCGCATCGCCGCCGCGTCCGCCGTGGCCGGCCTGCTCGGCTGGGGCGCGGTGCTGGTGACCGAGGACGCCCTGGGCTCGTCGGTGGCGGGCTCGCTCGGCACCCTGCTGGTCGGTACCGTGGTGATCGGCGTCGTGGCCCTGGCAGGGCTGGTGCTCGCCCGGGTTCCCGAGGTCCGAGAGCCCCTGACCGCCGTCAGGGCCCGGCTGGGGCGCGGGTGACCACCCCGGCGACGCCCTCGCCGGGGCAACCCAGCCGCCGGCCGGGATCGGAGTGGGGGTCGGCCGCGTCGATGACGTCCACGACCACCGGCCTCCCCGACCGGTACCGCCCGCTCGACGAGGTCGGCCCCGTCGAGAACACCGCCACTGGCGTCATCCGCTGCTGGCGCGCGAAGGACCGCATCCTCAACCGCGACGTCGCCATCCGGGTGCACACCCCCGGCGGCGCGGCGGCCCGTGACTGGATCACCCGGGCGCTCACCGCCGGCGGGCTGGCCACCCCGGCCCTCGCGATGGTCTACGACGCGGCCGAGGGCAGCGGCGGCAGCGCACCCGGCGGCTCGGCCTACGTGGTCAACGAGTGGATCGAGGGGCAGACCCTCGCCGAGCGGCTGGCCGAGGGCCCGATGCCCGACCGGGAGGCCCGCACCGTGCTGCGCCGGCTCGCCGAGGGGGTGGCCGAGGCGCACCGCGTCGGGCTGGCCGTCGGTGGGCTCACCCCGGAGACCGTCGTCCTGCGGCCCAACGGTCTGGTCGGGCTGCGCGCCGTGCCCGCGGCCAACGGCACGATGCAGGGTGACATCGCGGCGCTGGGCGAGCTCCTGGAGTACTGCCTCACCGGCCGCCGTCCGGGAGCCGAGCCCGTGGCCGGGCCCCGCCCGGGCATGGCACCCGACCTCGCCGCCCTGGTGCGCCGGGCCCGTTCCACCGAGCCCGGCGGCGGCCTGTCCAGCGTGGCCGCGATGGCCGCGCTGCTGGCCGAGCGGCCGCGCGGTCACGCCTCCGAGCCGGTGCGCGCCCCCGACGAGACCGACAGCGGGTGGCTGCGCCGGCTCCGGGAGCGCCGGGAGGAGGACGCGGCCGACGACGACGACCCCGCGCCGACCATGAACGTCACCGGCCCGGGCGCTCCCCGGCGGCTGGACGCCCAGGGCCGCCCGCCGGTGCCGGCACCGCGCGTGGACGACGCCGACGAGGACCTGCTGCCGCTGGCCGCCGGCTTCGGGGTGGACGACGACGACCACGGCTACGACGAGGACGCCGCGCCGCACCCGGAGGACGACGGCGACGGGACCTCACCCGCCCGCCGGCGGCTGCTCGTCATCGGCCTGCCGCTGGCCGCCCTGGCGATCGTCGTCGCGCTCGCGTGGTGGTTCGGCTCCAGCGTGCTGTCGGTGGCCGACTCGGTCGACGCGGAGGACACCACGCCCGCCCCGCCGGCCAGCAGCGCCCCGGCCGAGGACGATCCCCCCGCGCCCGCCGACGGGCCGCCCGCCACGATCGTCGAGGGCACCGTGCTCGACCCCGGCGGGGACGGCGAGCCGGAGAACGTCGACGACATCCCGCTGTCCTTCGACGGCGACCCCGCCACCGCCTGGTCGACGCTGACCTACCGGGGCTCCCCGGCCTTCGGCAACCTCAAGGACGGCGTCGGCGTCGTCTACGACCTCGGGTCGGAGCAGGCCCTGGCCGGCGTCGCGCTGAGCACCACCACCCCCGGGGCGACGGTCGAGGTGCGGGTCGGGGATCAGCCCGACGACGGTCTCGACGGCTTCGACGTGGTCGCCTCCGGTGAGCTGGAGGAGACCACGGAGCTCGGGTTCGACGAGCCGGTCACCACCCGCTACCTGCTGGTGTGGGTCACCGGTCTGGTGCCCTCGGACGACGGCTTCTCCGCCGACATCGCCGAGGTCGCCCCGCAGCCGGCCGGCTGACCGCACCCCCGTCGGGTCTTCCACCCGCTGGAATGAGGCCCTGCTCACGGGGGAATGCGGCTCCTACGATCCACGTTGTGCCGCCCGTGACCTCAGACCACCCGACCCCCGGCCCCGCCGTGACCACCGACGGGAACCCCGCGATCCCGCCGGCGGAGCATGACGGCATCCGAGACCTGATCATCATCGGGTCGGGCCCGGCCGGCTACACCGCCGCCGTCTACGCCGCCCGCGCCAACCTCCACCCCCTGGTGTTCGAGGGCTCCCAGTTCGGTGGCGCGCTCATGACCACCACCGAGGTCGAGAACTTCCCCGGCTTCGCCGAGGGCATCCAGGGCCCGCAGCTGATGATGGACATGCGCCAGCAGGCCGAGCGCTTCGGCGCCGAGCTCGTCGCGCGCGACGTCAGCGAGGTCGACCTGACCGCCGAACCGAAGATCGTGAAGGTCGGCGACGAGGTGCACCGCGCCCACGCGGTCATCGTCGCCACCGGCTCGAAGTACCGGTACCTGGGCCTGGACAACGAGGCCCGCCTGCTCGGCCGCGGCGTCTCCGCCTGCGCCACCTGCGACGGCTTCTTCTTCCGCGACCAGGACATCATCGTGGTCGGCGGCGGCGACTCGGCGATGGAGGAGGCCACCTTCCTCACCCGCTTCGCCAAGACCGTCACCGTGGTGCACCGTCGCCAGGAGCTGCGCGCCTCGAAGATCATGCAGCAGCGCGCCCAGGACAACGAGAAGATCCGCTGGGCGCTCGGCAAGCAGGTCACCGACGTCCTCGGTGAGGAGACCGTCTCCGGCGTCCAGCTCACCGACGTGGAGAGCGGCAGCACCGAGACCGTCCCGGTCACCGGCGTGTTCGTGGCGATCGGGCACGACCCGCGCAGCGAGATCTTCGCCGGCCAGCTGAAGCTGGACGACGAGGGCTACATCCAGGTCGAGCACCCGACCACCCGGACCAACATCGACGGTGTCTTCGCCTGTGGCGACGTCGTCGACCACATCTACCGGCAGGCCATCACCTCGGCCGGCACCGGCGCCGCGGCGGCCATCGACGCCGAGCGGTACCTCGCCGAGTCCTTCGGCGAGCGCTGAGCGCGTTCGCCGCCGGGTGATCCGGGGCACCAGGCGGACCGGGGCATAGACGGCCGCTCCGGTCGGTTACCCCTGCCGGGCCCACCCCACAGCCACGAACCACGAGGAGAACGACCATGGCAGGCAACACCGTGACGGTCACCGACGCCAGCTTCGCGAACGACGTGCTGGGCAGCGACAAGCCCGTGCTCGTCGACTTCTGGGCGGAGTGGTGCGGGCCGTGCAAGATGGTCGCTCCGGTCCTCGAGGAGATCGCCGCCGAGCACGGCGACAAGCTGACGATCGCCAAGCTGAACATCGACGAGAACCCGCAGATCGCCCGTGACTACCAGGTCATGTCGATCCCGACGATGACGGTCTTCCAGGGCGGCAAGCCGGTGAAGAGCATCATCGGGGCCAAGCCGAAGGGCGCGATCCTCTCCGATCTCGCCGACTACATCTGAGCACCCGCCCCCGCCGGGGGTCGTGCTGAGGGCCTCCCCGGCCACGTGCCGGGGAGGCCCTCGCGCGTCCGGGGTGCCCCCCGGGAGGCCGCGGGAACGGCCGGGGACGACAATCGACCCACGATGGGAACCGACAGCCGCATGCACCCCCTGGGCCCCGGTGACCGGGGCCCCGCCGTGGCCGACGTGCACGCGGCCCTGCGCGCGCTCGGCCTGCTGCCCTCCGGGGACGGCGGCACCGAGGACGCCGCACTCGACGACGCGGTCTACGACCCGGCCACCGAGCTCGCCGTCCGGCACTTCCAGCAGGTCCGCGGCCTGTCGGTCGACGGCCGGGTCGGGGAGGAGACCTACCGGGCCCTGTCCGAGGCCCGCTGGTCGCTGGGTGACCGGCTGCTGCACCACGACCCCGAACGGCCCATCCGCGGGGACGACGTCACGAACCTGCAGGACCGGCTGCACGAGCTCGGCTACGACGCCGGCCCGGTGGACGGCGTCTTCGGGCCCGAGACCGAGGTGGGCCTGCGGGCCTTCCAGCGCGACTACGGGCTGACCTCCGACGGCACCTGCGGGCCGGCGACGCTGCGCGCGCTGCGCCAGCTGGGGCGCAAGGTCACCGGCGGCCGGCCGCAGCTGCTGCGGCAGAGCGCCAGCTTCGTGGAGAGCGGCCCGCACCTCATCGGGCGGCGGATCGTCATCGACCCCGGGCACGGCGGGGCCGACACCGGCTTCACCGCGGGCGAGACCACCGAGGCCGACCTCGTCCTCGACCTGGCCTCCCGCATCGAGGGCCGGCTGGCTGCCGCCGGGGCCACCGTCTACCTGACCCGCGGCCGGGAGCAGAACCCCACCCCGGCCGAGCGGACGGCGTTCGCCAACGACGCCCGTGCCGACCTGTTCCTCTCGCTGCACATCGACGCGCACGCCTCCGAGCACGCCCGCGGGGTGGCCAGCTACTACTACGGCACCGGCTCCGGGGCGTCGTCCACCGTGGGGGAGCAGTTCGCCAACCTGGTGCGCCGCGAGGTGGTGGCCCGCACCGGCCTGCTGGACCTCGGCTCGCACCCCAAGACCTGGGACCTGCTGCGCATGACCCGCATGCCCGCGGTGCGCATGGACTGCGGCTACCTCTCCCACCCGGTCGACCGGCTGCTGCTGCTCGACGCCCGCCTGCGCAGCACCGTCGCCAGCGCCGTCCTGGCCGCCGTCCAGCGGCTGTTCCTGCCCGCCGAGGCCGACCCGCCGACCGGCACCTTCGTCCTGCCCGGGAGGGTGTGAGCCGACCGGGACACCGCCCGGCCCCGCCGCCCCTCCCGGGGCGGCTGGGATCAGGCCTCCCCGGACCCTTCCGTCACACCCGCCGTGTCCCCGGCGGGCCGCCGGGGGTGGCTCCCTACACTCGACGGGTGGCCAACCTCCCGCCCGGCACGCCTCCGGGCCCCGGCGTGACCCCCCACCCGGCTCCGCGCCATCCGCGGCTGGACCCGCTGGCGGACCGGTACGCAGCACGGACGCACGGGATGAAGACGTCGGAGATCCGGGCACTGTTCTCCGTCGTGAGCCGGCCCGAGGTCGTCTCGCTGGCCGGTGGCATGCCCGCGGTCACCGCGCTCCCGCTGGACGCGGTGGGCTCGATGATCGGCGAGCTCGTCTCCGGCATGGGCGCCCAGACCCTGCAGTACGGCTCCGGCCAGGGCGACCCGCGGCTGCGGGAGCGCATCTGCGACGTCATGGCGCTCGAGGGCATCACCGACGCCTCGCCCAGCGAGGTGGTGGTCACCGTCGGCTCCCAGCAGGGGCTGGACCTGGTGACCCGGGTGTTCTGCGACCCCGGTGACGTGATCCTCGCCGAGGGGCCGTCCTACGTCGGCGCGCTCGGCGTCTTCGACGCGTCCGAGGCGCGCGTCCGGCACGTCCCGATGGACGACGACGGCCTCATCCCCGAGGCGCTGGAGCAGGCACTGCTGGAGTGCCGGGCCAACGGCGACCGGGTGAAGTTCCTCTACACGGTGCCGAACTACCACAACCCGGCCGGCGTGACGCTGTCCGAGCCGCGCCGCCAGGCGGTCATGGAGATCGCCGAGCGCTACGACCTGCTCGTCGTCGAGGACAACCCCTACGGGCTGCTGGGCTTCGACCGGGAGCCGATGCGGGCGCTGCGGGCGCGGGACAGCCGCCGGGTCATCTACCTGGGGTCGTTCTCCAAGACCTTCTCCCCGGGCCTGCGCGTCGGGTGGGTGCTCGCCCCGCTCGCCGTCCGCGAGAAGCTGGTGCTCGCCACCGAGGCGCAGGTGCTCTGCCCGCCCTCGCTGACCCAGTACGCCGTGGCCCGCTACCTGGACACCCAGCCGTGGCGGGAGCAGATCAAGCACTTCGTCGAGCTGTACCGCGAGCGCCGCGACGCCGCGCTGGAGTCCCTCGAGCAGCTGATGCCCGCGGGCACCACCTGGACCAGGCCGGACGGCGGCTTCTACGTGTGGCTCAAGCTGCCGCACGGCCTGGACGCCAAGCTCATGCAGCCCCGCGCGGTGAACGCGCACGTGGCCTACGTGCCGGGCATCGGCTTCTACGCCGACGGGTCGGGGCGGGAGTACATGCGGCTGTCCTACTGCTACCCCGAGCCCGACCAGATCCGCGAGGGCGTGCGCCGGCTGGCCCGCGTCATCGAGGCCGAGCTGGACCTGCACTCCACCTTCGGCGCCGTCGACACCGGCTCGTTCCGCGCCGTCGCCCAGCCCTTCCGCAGCCACGAGGCCGAGAACATCGTCGGCCCGGCCAACAGCGACACCTACGAGGACGGACGCGCATGAGTGAGTCGGCCGCACCCGCCGCGGAGCCCTCGGCGGCACCGCACCCGCTGCGTGCCGTCGTCCTGGCCGGCGGGCTGAACTTCGAGCGCGAGGTCAGCCTGTCCTCCGGCACCCAGGTGGAGGAGGAGCTGACCCGCGCCGGGGTGGACGCCGAGGTCCGCGACGCCGACGCCGAGCTGCTGCCCGGCCTGGCCGCCGCCCCGGCCGACGCGGTGTTCATCGCCCTGCACGGCGCCACCGGTGAGGACGGCGCGCTGCGGGCGGTGCTCGACCTGGCCGGCGTCCCGTACGTGGGCTCGCCCGCCGCGGCCTGCCGCCTGGCCTGGGACAAGCCGGCCGCGAAGTCGGTGGTCCGCTCCGCGGGGGTCACGACGCCGGACTGGGTGGCCCTGCCGCACAGCACGTTCCGCGAGCTCGGCGCCGGCGCGGTGCTCGACCTGATCGTGGCCCGGCTCGGGCTGCCGCTCATGGTGAAGCCGGCGTCGGGGGGCTCCGCGCTGGGGGCGCAGAAGGTGACCCGCGTGGAGGACCTCCCGGCCGCGATGGTCAGCTGCTTCGCCTACGGCGACACCGTGCTGGTCGAGCGGTTCGTCGACGGGGTCGAGCTGGCCCTGTCCGTCGTCGACCTGGGGGAGGGGCCCCAGGCGCTGCCGGCGGTGGAGATCGCCCCGGAGTCGGGCGTCTTCGACTACACGTCCCGTTACACGCCCGGCCTCACCGAGTACCACGCGCCCGCGCGGGTGCCCGACGAGGTGGCGGCCACGGCGGCGGCGCTCGCCGTCCAGGTGCACCGGGTGCTCGGCCTGGCCGACCTCTCCCGCACCGATGCGATCGTCAGCCCGGACGGCGAGGTGCACTTCCTGGAGGTCAACGTCTCCCCGGGGCTGACCGAGACGTCGATGTTCCCGATGGCGGTGGAGGCGGCCGGTCACTCGCTCGGCGACGTCCTCGCCCGGCTGCTGACCCGCAGGGCGACGTCCACCCGCTGAGGGAGGCCCGGCGGGCACGTGCACACGAAGGGCCGGTTGCGTCAGTGACGCAACCGGCCCTTCCTGGTGGGGCTAGTCCTCCGCGCGGCGACCGGCGACGTCCGGCGCCATCTGGCCGATGATGCGCTGCAGGTCGTCGACGGAGCCGAACTCCACGACGATCCGCCCCTTGGCCCGGCCGATCTGGATCTTGACCTTGGTCTCGAAGGCGTCCGACAGCCGGCCGGCGAGGTCCTCGACGCCGGGGGCGTTGATCCGCCGGGTCCGCCGCTTGGCCGAGGGCTGCTCGGCGGCGGCCAGCGCGACCGCCTCCTCGGTGGCCCGCACCGACAGCCCCTCGGCGACGATCCGGGTGGCCAGGACGTCCTGCGCCTCGGCGTCGGCCAGGCCGAGCAGCGCCCGCGCGTGGCCGGCGGAGATGACCCCCGCCGCGACCCGCGTCTGGACCTTCACCGGCAGCTTCAGCAGCCGGATGGTGTTGGTGACCTGCGACCGGCTGCGGCCGATGCGCTGCGCCAGCTCCTCGTGGGTGGCGCCGAACTCCTCCAGCAGCTGCTGGTAGGCCGCGGCCTCCTCCAGTGGGTTGAGCTGGACGCGGTGGATGTTCTCCAGCAGCGCGTCGCGCAGGAGGGCGTCGTCCGTGGTGTCCCGGACGATGGCCGGCACGGTGTCCAGCCCGGCGGCGCGGGAGGCGCGCAGCCGGCGCTCACCCATGATGAGCTCGTAGCCGCCCTCGCTGCGCTCGCGCACGACGACCGGCTGCAGCAGGCCGAACTCGCGGACGGAGTGGGTGAGCTCCTCCAGCGCCTCGTCGTCGAAGACCTGACGCGGCTGCTTCGGGTTGGGCACGACGTCGGCGACGGCGACCTCCCGCAGCTGCGCGCCGGGGACGCCGACCGTGGCCTCCTCCCGCTGCCGGGCCACCGTCTCGGCCGCCTGCGCCGCCGGGGGCAGCAGGTGCACCGGGGGAGCCGCCGGCGCCTCGGCCGCCGGAGTGGGCGCCGCGGCCGCGTCGTCGTCGGCCGGGGCGCCCGGCAGCGTCGGCTGCTCGACGGGCGGGGCGCTGGTGGGGATCAGTGCCGCGAGCCCCCGGCCCAGGCCGCCGCGCTTGGTCATGCTCGCTCCTCAGGGGACGAAGGGGGGACGGGCACGGTGGCCGCGTCGGTGTCGGGGAAGGCCGCCGCCACCGGCGGTGGGGGAGCGGCGGGCATCCCGGGGCCCGAACGCGAGGGCAGCGGCGGCAGGTGGACGCCGCGCTCGGCGAGCTCCCGGGCCGCCTCGACGTAGCTGGTCGAGCCACGGGAGCCGGGGTCGTAGGTGAGCACGGACTGGCCGTAGCCGGGCGCCTCGGAGACCCGCACGTTGCGCGGGATGACCGCGTCGAGCACCAGGTCGCCGAAGTGGCTGCGGACCTCCTCCGCGACCTGGTCGGCGAGCTTGGTCCGCGCGTCGTACATCGTCAGCAGGATGGTGCGGACGGCGATGCCCGGGTTGAGGTGCTGGCGCACCAGGTCGATGTTGTTGAGCAGCTGCCCGAGGCCCTCCAGCGCGTAGTACTCGCACTGGATGGGGATGAGCACCTCGTCGCCGGCCACCAGCGCGTTGAGGGTCAGCAGGCCGAGGGACGGCGGGCAGTCCACGAGGACGTACGACGGGCGCTGCTCGGCCGGCAGGGCGGCCAGGTAGGCCTCGATGGCCCGGCGCAGCCGGTACTCGCGCGCGACGACCGAGACCAGTTCGATCTCCGCCCCGGCGAGGTCGATCGTCGCCGGCACGCAGAGCAGCAGCGGGCTGGCCGTGGTCGGGTGGACCACCTCCGACAGCGAGCTGTCACCCACCAGGGCGTCGTAGACCGACGGCGTCCCGACGGTGTGCTCCACCCCGAGGGCGGTGCTGGTGTTGCCCTGCGGGTCGAGGTCGATCACCAGGGTCCGCAGCCCGTAGAGGGCGAGCGCCACCCCGAGGTTGACCGCCGACGTGGTCTTTCCGACGCCGCCCTTCTGGTTGGCGATGGTGATGACCCGGATCCGCCCCGGCTTGGGGAAGGGTTCCTGGTTGGCCGCGTGCAGCACCCGGGTGGCCCGCAGGGCCTCCATGGCGATGGGGCTGTCGAAGTCCGCTCCGGAGCTGCCCGCCTGGTCGGCGGCGAGGCTGCTCCGCAGCCGCTGGCCCGGGTCGGTCATCTCGGGTCCTTCCTGCCGATCCGTTTCACGTGGAACGGGCTCGGGGAGACGTACGGGTTCCACGTGGAACAGGGAGCGGAGCTCACCGTTGCCCACGCGTCATGACCACCACGGTAGTGGCAGCGTCGCCCAGCTCGGCGCCGACAGCCCGAGCGTGGATCTCGCGCATCCCCGCGCCCTCGAGCTCCGGGACCATCGCCGGCAGCTCCTCCACCGCCCGCGCGCCGACCAGGGCGACGAGCAGCGCTCCCGGCCGCATCAGCCCGCGGCACCACGACACCAGGCGGGGCAGGGCCGCCACCGCCCGGGCGGTGACCACGTCCACGGGGCCCACGGCCGTGCGCACCGAGCGCTCCTCGGCCCGGCCGCGCACCACCCGCCACGGGGCGCCCAGCTCGGCGACGACCTCCTCGAGGAACTCCACCCGCCGGGCCATGGGCTCCACGAGGGTGAGCTGGAGGTCCGGTCGTGCCAGCGCCAGCGGGATGCCGGGCAGGCCGGCGCCGCTGCCGACGTCCACCACCCGGGCCCCGGAGGGGACCGCCTCGGCGACCGCGGCGCTGTTGAGCACGTGCCGCTCCCACAGCCGCGGCACCTCCCGCGGGCCGATCAGGCCGCGGGTGACGCCGTCGGTGGCCAACCGGGCCACGTAGCGCTCGGCGTCGGGGACGGCGTCCCCGAACACCGCCCGCGCGACGGGTGGGGCCGGTGGGACGGCCGGGACGTCGGCGGGGGCACTCACCGATCCGGCAGGACCACGACGCGACGGTTGGGCTCCTCGCCCTCCGACTCGCTGTGCACCCCGGCGACGCCGGCGATGACGTCGTGGACGACCTTGCGCTCGAACGGGTTCATCGCGGCCAGCCGCTCCGGCTGCCGGCTCTGCGCCACCCGGCGGGCCGCCTCGGCGGCCAGGGCGGTGAGGTCGGCCCGGCGCTTGGCGCGGAACCCGCTGATGTCGAGCATCAGCCGGCTGCGCACACCGGTGGACTGGGCGACGGCCAGCCGGGTCAGCTCCTGCAGGGCCTCCAGCACCGAGCCGTCCGGCCCGACGAGGTCCTGCAGCTCGCCGCCCACGATGGCGACCGAGGCGCGGTCACCCTCCACGTCGAGGTCGATGTCCCCGTCGACGTCGAGGATGTCGAGCAGCCGCTCCAGGTAGTCCCCGGCGACGTCGCCCTCGCGCACCAGCAGGTCGTCGCCACCGTCCTCGTCGTCGTCGGTGTCGGCCGGCTCGACGACCGCGTCGGCGCTGTCGGCGTCCGGGTCGGGCAGGTCCGGCTGGGCCGGGCCGGCGTCGCCGGTCACGGGGCTGAGGACCGCACCCGACGTCGCCTCAGCGGTCATGGCCGTGTCTGTGGGGTTCTGCGGGGCGCTCATGGCGTCTCCTCCCGTGGTTGGGCGTCCGGGCGTGCCCGGTGGTCGGTGGCCGGCGGGGCCGGCGGGCGTCCGCGGAGGGACGCCGGGGCGGCCGTCAGCGGCGCTTGCGCTTGCCCCGGTTGGCCGGGCCGGGGCTGCCGCCGCGGGCGGCGGTGCCGCGCGGCCGCCCGGCCGGGCCCTTGCCGCTCGGCGCCTGGCCGTTGGACCCGGCCGCGGTCGACCCGCTGGCGCCGTCGGCGGACGCGGTGCCCGACGGCGCGGTGTCGCCGGTCGGGTCGGCCGGGTCCACGGTGGACGACGGCGCCGCGGGGCGGCCGGGCTTCGGCCGCACCGGCTTGGCCCCGGGCTTGGGCGCGAGGGTCTTCGGGTCGATGGCCGGCTTGTCGGCGGCGGCCTTGGCGAGGGCCGCGGGGGACCCGGGCGGCGGCATCTTGCGGAGGATGAAGAACTGCTGGCCCAGCGTCCACAGGTTGTTGGTGAACCAGTAGAGGAGGACGCCGACCGGGAAGAAGAAGCCGGTGACGAAGAGGCTGATCGGCATGCCGTAGAGCAGCAGCTTCTGCACCGTGGCGGCCTGGCCCTCGACCGGGCCGGAGCGCTTCATCGTCTGGCGCTGGGTCACGTACGTCGTGACGCACATGATCACGATGAGCACGAAGGCGACGACCCGGATGCTGGTGTAGCTGACCCCGGGCAGGTCGAGGATGGCCTGCTCCTTGGCCCCGGTCATGTTGAACGACGAGGAGATCGGCGCGCCGAACAGCGGTGCCTGGGCCGCCTCGCGGGTGAGCTCGGTCGACCAGCTGTAGAGGCCCACGGCGTCCGGGGAGAGCCGGCGCAGGACGTGGAACAGCGAGAGGAAGACCGGGATCTGCGGGAGGATCGGCAGGCAGCCGGCCAGCGGGTTGACCCCGCGCTCCTTCTGCAGCGCCATCATCGCCTGGCTGAAGCCCTGCTTGTCGCTGCCGTACTGCTTGCGCAGCTTCTGGATCTCCGGCTGGATCTCCTGCATCGCCCGCTGCGACTTGATCTGCTTGACGAACAGCGGGAACAGGATGACCCGGATCGTGACGACCAGGAAGACGATCGACAGCGCCCAGGTCAGGCCGGACAGGCCACTGCCGGCCGGCGGGTCACCGAAGACCACGTTCCACAGCGAGTGCCACCGGGCCATGACCCACGAGATGGCGGTGTACAGCCAGTCAAGCAAGGGAGGACTCCTCCTGCGGGGCCCGGGCGGGGGCCGGCGGGGTGGCGCGGTCGGTTCCGGGTGGTGCGGTGCTCCCTGGGGGAACGGGGTCGAAGCCCCCGGGGTGCCAGGGCGCGCACTTGAGCAGGCGGCGCAGCGCCAGCCAGCTGCCGCGGGCGGCGCCGTGGACTTCGATCGCCTCGACGGCGTAGGCGCTGCACGTGGGGGCGAAGCGGCAGCGCGGCGGCAGTGCCGGGCTGATGGCCCGCTGGTAGAAGCGCACCGCGCCCAGGAGGGCGCGGCCGACCGGGCTCCGCCCGCGTGCGGCGGGGGAGGCGCCGGAGGGGACCGCGGCGCCGCTCACGAGGCGCGGGCCCGGGAGCCGAGGAGGCGGTCCAGCCCGGCCGCGAGGTCCCGGCGCAGGTCGGTCGAGCTCGCGGTGGCCGCCTCGGGGCGGGCACGGACTACGAGGTCGGCGGAGACCGGCAGGCGGGACAGCTCGCCCAGCACGACCGCCCGCAGGCGGCGGGTGACGCGGTGGCGGACCACGGAGTTGCCCACGGCCTTGCCCACCACGAAGCCGGCCCGTGGACTGCCGGACCCGCCGGCGGTGCCGGCGGCCGGAGTCACGGGCCGTTCGGGGAGGTAGTGGAGCACCATGGTCGGCCGTCCGGCACGCCGACCGGACCGGACGACCGCGGTGAACTCCGGACGCCGGCGCAGGCGTGCCTGCGCGGGCAGCACCTCAGGCGGAGAGCTTCTCGCGACCCTTGCGCCGACGGCCGGCGATGATCGCCCGGCCCGCGCGGGTGCGCATCCGCAGCCGGAAGCCGTGGGTCTTGGACCGGCGGCGGTTGTTCGGCTGGAACGTGCGCTTGCTCACGAGGTACTCCCACTACACGACATCGACGGTGCGCACCGGCCGGCGGGCAGGCGCGCGCTCAGGGACGGTTGGAGCTCGGCAGGACCGGCTCCCCGTCCACAGACTCCCGCCAGCATAGCCGAGGAATCCCGGGTGCCGGAGGGCCCGTCCGGACACGGACTCCCCAGGCTCCCTCATCCGCGGGTGCGGTGGGTGCTGTGCGGCCGCGGGCTCGCCGCGACACGCCCTGCGCCGCGCCGGGTGGAGCCGCCGGGCTCGTTGCCGGGCTGTGGACGAGGCTGTTAGCGTCGCCGTCGCTCCACACCGGACATCCGCGTCCGGCACAGGGGCCGCCCCGCTGGGTCGACCGACCACCGCACTCCCCGTACACCCCTCTCGACCCCCTCCCTGACCAGCGACGACGTCCCTGACCGGCCCGCGCGAGCGGATGCCGGACGAGCGCGTCGCCGACCGTGCACAGCCTGTGGACGACGGTGTGGACACCGTGTGTCCAGCTGTCCACAGCGGGGAACTGCCGAGGGATCGGACGCGGCGGTGCGCACCCGCGGCAGTGGCGACGAACACACGGTTTGGGGAGGACACGGTCATGGCCGATGCCACGGTGGACCTGGCGACGGTCTGGGACCAGATCCGCGAGCGGCTGGCGACGAGTCTGTCCCCGCAGCAGAACGCGATGCTGAACCTGACCCGGCCGGTCGGTGTGTTCGAGGACACCGCGGTGCTGTCGGCGCCCAACGAGTTCACCCAGACTGTGCTCGAGTCGCGCATGCGGCGGGTGCTGGCCGAGGCGCTGTCCGAGCAGATCGGTCGTGACATCCGCGTCGCCGTCCAGGTGGAGGACACCCCGGCCCAGCCCGAGGAGGAGCCGCGCCCGGAGGTCCCGACCCGGCGGCCGTGGTCGGCGGTCGAGGCGCAGCGTGCCGAGGAGGACCGCGAGACCCGCGACCGCGCCGACGACGGGCGCAGCGCCTTCGGCGTCCGGACCGACGTCACCCGCCCGCTGACCTGGGAGCGCGACCCGGCCGAGCACCCGGGTACCCCGGAGAACCCGGCACCGGAGGACGAGGACCGGCCGGCCACCGACTGGAGCCCGCCGACGCGCCGGTCCGCCGGCCGCGGCACCCGCGGCGCCGACCGTGACTGGGGCGGCGGGGACGTGGACGAGGACGGCGCCGCCGTCCTGCCGTTCGACCTGGAGCCCGCGGACCGGGACGCCGACGCACCCCCGGCGACCGGCCGGGGCCGCCGGGGCGAGGGCCGCGGGTCGGGCGGGCGCGGCGGGGACGCCGTCCCGCTGTTCGGCGACCGCCGGGCGCCGGCCGGTGCGCAGGACCCCGGGTTGAACCCCAAGTACGTCTTCGACAGTTTCGTCATCGGCAACAGCAACCGGTTCGCCCACGCCGCGGCGGTCGCGGTGGCCGAGGCGCCGGCGCGGGCCTACAACCCGCTGTTCATCTACGGCGACTCCGGGCTGGGGAAGACCCACCTGCTGCACGCCATCGGGCACTACGCGGCGCGGATGTTCCCCAACGTGCGCGTGCGGTACGTGAGCACCGAGGAGTTCACCAACGAGTTCATCAACCTGGTGCACTCCGGGCGGGCCGAGGAGTTCCGCCGCCGCTTCCGCGACATCGACTTCCTGCTCATCGACGACATCCAGTTCCTGGAGCGCGCCGAGCGGACGCAGGAGGAGTTCTTCCACACCTTCAACACGCTGCACAACGCCAGCAAGCAGATCGTCATCACCTCCGACCGGGCGCCGAAGAAGCTGACGACGCTGGAGGACCGGCTGCGGACGCGCTTCGAGTGGGGTCTCATCACCGACGTCCAGGCGCCGGACCTGGAGACCCGCATCGCGATCCTGCGGAAGAAGGCCTACGGCGAGCGGCTGCAGGTGCCCGACCCGGTGCTGGAGTTCATCGCCAGCAAGGTGCAGACCAACATCCGCGAGCTCGAGGGCGCGCTCATCCGGGTCACCGCGTTCGCGTCGCTGAACAAGCAGCAGGTGGACCTGCCGCTGGCCGAGCTGGTGCTCAAGGACCTCATCAGCGACGAGCAGGGCCCGCAGATCACCGCGGCGATCATCATGGCGGCGACCGCGGAGTACTTCTCCGTGACGATGGAGGAGCTCCAGGGCTCCAACCGCAGCCGCACGCTGGTCAACGCCCGGCAGATCGCCATGTACCTGTGCCGGGAGCTGACCGAGCTGTCCCTGCCCCGGATCGGTGCCTCCTTCGGCGGCAAGGACCACACCACGGTCATGCACGCGGTCAAGAAGATCACCAACCTGATGAGCGAGCGCCGGGCCACGTACACCCAGGTCACCGAGCTGACCGCCCGCATCAAGAGCCGCGCCCGCCAGTAGCCCCGTCGGCCGGCCGCCCCCGGGGACCGCCGGCGCTCGTCGGCGGCGGGCCGTCCCCTGCCGGCGGCCCAGGGGACCGCGACGTCACCGCGGTGCCGGCCGGTGACCCAGGTCGGCGCTGTCGACTTCTCCACACCTGTGCACAACCGTGTGCATGGCGTCAGGCTGCGTGCGTCGCCGGGATGCCGCGGTGACCGATCGGTGCTCGTCGACAGGTCGATGAGTTGTCCCCAGGGATGTGCACAGTCTGGGGGTATCTCGTAGGGACGGCGTCACGCGTCGTGACGCCGGTCCGTGGGCGCGCCGCGGTCCTCCCATCGTCGGCACGTCGGTGACCTGCTGGTATGCGTCCGTCCCCGGCCGCGCCCGGGACCGGCCGCGTCGGCGGGGTCGCCGTCGTGCACAGCACCTGGGGACGGGTACTGGGGGAACCAGGGGACAGCGCGTGGAGAGACGACGGTCGGTGTGCACGGACGTCGAGATGTCCACGTGTCGACAACAGGCGACGCCGGTGCACCCACAGTCCACCAACATGTCGACATCGGCTCTGACCTGGGCAGAGGGGCTCGATCCCCAGGTTCCACACCAGTGATGACGAGGATGAGGGAGTTATCTCGATGAGTTCTCGAACCACAATCAGGGTGGGGAAGCAGGGTCTGCAGGGGCTGGAGCACACCTGATCGGGGAAGCAGTCACCCGCAAGTCAGACGTACAGGGCACGATGAGCACCGCAGCAGAGGAGTACGACAGAGCTGGGGTGGATCAGGTCATGAAGTTCCGGGTGGCACGTGAGGTGCTCGCCGATGCCGTCGCGTGGACGGCGCGCAGCCTGCCGCCCCGGCCGTCGGTGCCGGTGCTGGCCGGCATCCTGCTCGAGGTCGACGGCAGCCAGCTGTCGGTGAGCGGGTTCGACTACGAGGTCTCGGCCCGCGCCGAGGTCGACGTGCAGGCCACCGAGAGCGGCCGCACCCTCGTGCCCGGACGGCTGCTGGCCGAGATCACCCGGGCGCTGCCGCCGCACCCGGTGGACATCACCGCCGAGGGTCCGCGGCTGTCCATCGCCTGCGGGAACGCGCGGTTCAGCCTGCCGACCCTGCCGGTGGAGGACTACCCCTCCCTGCCGTCGATGCCCTCGTCGGCGGGTGTGGTCGACAGCGACGTCTTCGCCGAGGCGGTCGGTCAGGTCGCCGTGGCCGCGGGCCGCGACGACACCCTGCCGATGCTCACCGGTGTACGGCTGGAGATCGACGACGACCTGGTCACCCTCGCGGCCACCGACCGCTACCGGCTGGCGGTCCGCGAGTTCGCCTGGCGCCCGGAGACCCCGGGGTTGTCGGCGGCGGTGCTCGTCCCCGCCCGCACGCTGGCCGACGCCGCGAAGACGCTGACCAGCGGCCCGGAGATCACCCTGTCGCTGTCCTCGGGCAGCTCGGGGGAGGGCATCCTCGGCCTGTCCGGCAAGGACCGGCAGACCACCACCCGGCTGCTGGACGCCGAGTTCGTCAAGTACCGCGCGATCATGCCCAACGAGTCGCAGGCCAACGCGGTGCTCCCGGTGGGCCTGTTCACCGACGCGGCCAAGCGCGTCGCCCTGGTCGCCGAGCGGGGCACGCCGCTGCGCTGTGAGTTCACGCCGGGACAGGTCACGCTGCGGGCCGGGGGCAGTGACGACGAGGGTCAGGCCGAGGAGCGCTGCGACGTCGAGTTCGACGGCGAGCCGCTCACCATCGGCTTCAACCCGACGTTCCTGCTCGACGGGCTGGCCGCGGTGCACACGCCACGCGCGCGGATGGACTTCACCAGCCCGCTCAAGCCCGCCGTCCTGTCGGGGGTGGAGGAACCGACGGCCGACGAGGAGGGCGCGGCGGCCACGCCGGTCGAGCGGCCCGGCAGCTACCGCTACCTGATCATGCCGGTGCGCCTGCCCGGCTGATGCCCCCACCCGCGCCGACGGCGGAGGCCGGGGCGCGGTCCCCCTGCTGCCCGCCACCGCTCGCGGGCTCGCGCCGGGACGGGACAGGAGGCCCACCCGCCGCGCGGCCGCACCAGCGGGCGAGCACGATGGGGCACCGAGGCCGGAAGACAGCGAGGAGAGGACGTCGTCGTGCAGTTGGGGCTGATCGGGCTGGGAAAGATGGGCGGCAACATGGCCGAGCGGCTGCGCCGCGCCGGCCACGAGGTCGTCGGCTTCGACCACCACCCGGAGAAGCGGGACGTCGACAGCCTGCCGGCCCTGGTGGAGGCGCTGTCCGCCCCGCGGGTGGTGTGGGTGATGGTGCCGGCGGGTGAGCCCACGAAGGCGACGGTCAAGGAGCTGGCCGAGCTGCTCAGCCCGGGCGACGTGATCGTCGACGGCGGGAACTCGAAGTACACCGACGACCAGGTCCACGACGTCCTGTGCCGCGAGAAGGGCATCGGCTACGTGGACGCGGGGGTCTCCGGTGGCGTCTGGGGCCTGGAGAACGGTTACGCGCTGATGGTCGGCGGCACCAAGGAGGACGTCGCCAAGGTGCAGCCGGTGTTCGACGCGCTGAAGCCGCCGGCGCCGGTCGACGCGTCGGGCCAGGAGCTGCCGGGGGCCGGGTTCGTGCACGCCGGTCCGGTGGGCGCCGGCCACTTCTCGAAGATGGTCCACAACGGCATCGAGTACGCGATGATGCAGGCCTACGGCGAGGGCTACGAGCTGCTGGCCGCCGTCGACCTGATCGAGGACGTCCCCGGCGTGGTCAAGTCCTGGACGCAGGGCACCGTCATCCGCTCCTGGCTGCTGGACCTGCTGGTCCGCGCCCTGGACGAGGACCCGGAGCTCGACCGCATCAGGGGCTACGCGGAGGACTCCGGCGAGGGCCGCTGGACCGTCGAGCAGGCCATCGAGAACGCCGTCCCGATGCCGACGATCGCCGCCTCGCTGTTCGCCCGCTTCTCCTCCCGCCAGGAGGACTCGCCGACGATGAAGGCCGTCGCCGCGCTGCGCCAGCAGTTCGGTGGGCACGCGGTGCACGCGGTGCAGCAGCAGGAGGCCGAGCGCCCGGCGTGAGCACGCTCCTCCCGACCCGTCGGGGGGGGGGGGGGGGGGGGGGGGGGGGGGGGGGGGGGGGGCGGGGGGGGGGGGGGGGGGCGGCGGGGGGGGGGGGGGGGGGGGGGGGGGGGGGGGGGTGGGGGGGGGGGGGGGGGGGGGGGGCGGGGGGGGGGGGGGGGGGGGGGGGGGGGGGGGGGGGGGGGGGGGGGG
>NZ_JBJGZS010000023.1:0-79312 GCF_054050635.1 Geodermatophilus sp. SYSU D00079
GGGGGGGGGGGGGGGGGGGGGGGGGGGGGGGGGGGGGGGGGGGGGGGGGGGGGGGGGGGGGGGGGGGGGCCGGGGGGCGGGGGGGGGGGGCCCCCCCCCCCCGCGCCTCAGCCGTTCTGGGCGCCCTGGGTGCCGGTCGCGGTGTCGCCGGTGGCGGGGACGCCCTCGACCGGGGCGACCTCGTTCGCGGAGACCTGCGGCTGCTCGGCCGGGGTCTCCGGCAGCGGGGTGGCACCGGCGTCGGCCTGCTGGCCGGTGAGCAGCTCGCGCTCCCAGTCGGCCAGCGGCTCGTCGCCGCCGATGGCCGGCTGCTCGCCCTCCTCGCGGCCGGCGTTGGCCTGGGCGGCCGAGCGGGCCATGAGGCCCTCGGCGACCGCGTCGGCGATCACGCGGGTGAGCAGGGCGGCGCTGCGGATGGCGTCGTCGTTGCCCGGGATCTTGTAGTCGACCTCGTCGGGGTCGCAGTTGGTGTCGAGGATGGCGACGACCGGGATGCCCAGCTTGCGGGCCTCACCGACGGCGATGTGCTCCTTCTTGGTGTCCACGATCCAGACGGCGCTGGGCACCTTCTGCATGTCGCGGATGCCGCCGAGGCTGCGCTCGAGCTTGGCCTTCTCGCGGCTGAGGACCAGCTGCTCCTTCTTGGACAGGCTGACCAGCACGCCGGTCTGCTCCATGTCCTCGAGCTCCTTGAGCCGCTGGAGGCGCTTGTGCACGGTCTGGAAGTTGGTGAGCATGCCGCCCAGCCAGCGCTGGTTCACGTAGGGCATGCCGACCCGCTGCGCCTGCTCGGCGATGACCTCCTGCGCCTGGCGCTTGGTCCCGATGAACAGGATCGAGCCACCGTGGGCGACGGTCTGCTTGACGAACTCGTAGGCGTTGTCGATGTACCCGAGCGTCTGCTGCAGGTCGATGATGTAGATGCCGTTGCGCTCGGTGAAGATGAAGCGCTTCATCTTCGGGTTCCAGCGACGGGTCTGGTGCCCGAAGTGCACGCCGCTGTCGAGCAGCTGCTTCATGCTGACGACTGCCATGGCCGCAGCCTTCCTGTGTGCGCGCGGCCGCCGGGCGGCCGCGCTCCTCGGTTGTCGCGGGCACCGGGTGGTGCACCGCCCTGGCGTCCGGGCGCCACACCACCCCGCGGGAGGACCGTGGGGACCGAGGTGGCGACCGCCCCGCCGCCGTGCGGCAGGGATGAGGACGCGCGAAGTCGACCCGCACGAGACGGGTCGCACCGAGCAGCATACGCCCCGCCCGCGGAGGTCGTCCCGACGGCCGGGTCCGTCCACAGTCCCCGCGGATCGGGGCCGCCGGCTCCCCTCCCGGCGGAGGGTGGCCCGGTGCGCGCCCTCCCCGTCGTCCTGCTGGCCGCCGTCTGGCTGCTGGCGCCGGCACCCGCCGTCGCCGAACCCGTCGCGCCGGCCGCGGTCGCGCTGTGGGTGCGGCCGCTGGAGGGCGCGGTGACCCGGCCCTTCGACCCGCCACCGGACCGCTACGGCGCCGGGCACCGCGGCGTGGACCTGGCCGGCTCCCCCGGCGCGTCGGTGCTGGCCGCCGGGGACGGCGTCGTCGTCTTCGCCGGGATGGTGGCCGGGCGGCCGGTGGTGAGCGTCGACCACCCCGGCGGCCTGCGCACCACCTACGAACCGGTCACGCCGGGCGTCGGTGCCGGGCAGGTGGTGACACGTGGCTCCCCCATCGGCACGCTCGCCGATGGGCACGACGGCTGCCCGGTGGCGGCGTGCCTGCACTGGGGGCTGCGCCGCGGCGAGACCTACCTGGACCCGCTGACGCTGCTCCGCCCGCCGGAGGTGCGGCTGCTGCCGATGGGTTGAGGGGTCGGGCCCTCAGGCGATGTCGGCGAGCTTGGTACGCAGGTGCAGCACGGCCTTGGTGTGCAGCTGGCAGATCCGGCTCTCGGTCACGCCGAGGACGCGCCCGATGTCGGCGAGGGTGAGCCCCTCGAAGTAGTAGAGGCTCACGACGACCTTCTCCCGCTCGGGGAGCTGCTCCACCGCGCGGGCGAGGAGCTGGCGGGCCTCCCCGTGCTCGGCCATGGCCTGCGGGTCCAGCGCGCTGGTGTCCTGCAGGGTGTCCACCAGCCGGGGCGCGCCACCCTCGTCGTCGGATAGCAGCTCGTCGAGGGCGACCACGTTGACGAGGGACAGCTGACCGAGGAACTTGCGGACCTCCTCGACGTCCATGTCCATCTCCGCGGCCACCTCCTCGTCGGTGGGGCTGCGGCGCAGCCGGCTCTCGAGGGTCGCCACGGTCCGCTCGAACTGCCGGGCCTTCATCCGCACCGAGCGCGGGATCCAGTCGGTGCTGCGCAGCTCGTCGATGATCGCGCCACGGATGCGCGACATCGCGTAGCTCTCGAACTTCACCTCGCGTGAGGGCTGGTACCGGGTGATCGCGTCGATCAGCCCGAAGGTCCCGTAGGAGACGAGGTCGGCCTGCTCGACGTGCGCGGGCAGGCCGCTGCCCACCCGGCCGGCGACGTACTTCACCAGCGGGGCGTAGTGCAGGATCAGCCGGTCGCGGAGGCCGGGGTCGCGGCCGGCGACGTAGGTGGCCCACAGCTCGGCCAACGCTGCGTCGGCGTCGCCGTGGGTCTCGTCACGCCGGTGGATGGTGGCCTCGGGCACGGTCGCTCTCCCGACTGGTCGGAGGCCTGCCGTCGGCGGCCTCGGGGATGGGCACTGCGGTGTGGGGCGACTCGATCGAGCGCACTCCAACTGTGTCAGACGCGGGGAGCACTCCGCTCAGGCGCGCGGGTGCGCCTGGGCGTGCACGGCACGGAGGCGCTCAACCGTCACGTGCGTGTAGATCTGGGTGGTGGCCAGGCTCGCGTGGCCCAGCAGCTCCTGCACCGAGCGCAGGTCCGCCCCGCCCTCGAGCACATGCGTGGCGGCGGAGTGCCGCAGGCCGTGCGGCCCGATGTCGGGAGCGCCCGGTGCGGCGGCCACGGCGCTGTGCACGACCCGCCGCGCCTCGCGGGGGTCCAGCCGGCGGCCGCGACGCCCCAGCAGCAGGGCGGGACCGGAGTCGGGGGTGGCCAGGGCCGGCCGGCCCCGGGTGAGCCAGGCGTCGAGGGCGCGCTCGGCGGGGACGCCGTAGGGCACGCTGCGCTCCTTGCGGCCCTTGCCCAGCACCCGCAGCAGGCGGCGGCCCCGGTCGACGTCGTCCACGTCCAGCCCGACCAGCTCGCTGACCCGGATGCCGCTGGCGTAGAGCAGCTCGAGCACCAGGGCGTCGCGCAGCCCGACCGGCTCCTCGGCGTCCGCTGCGGACTCCAGCACGGTGCGCGCCTGGTCCGGTGCCAGCACGTCGGGCAGGGTGCGGTGGCTCTTGGGGCTGACCAGCCGCAGGCCGACGTCCTCGGGTGTCAGGCCCGCGCGCCGCAGCCAGCCGGTGAGGGACCGGGCGGCCGCGGCCCGCCGGGCGGTGGTGGCCCGGCCGGCGCCGCGGGTGCGCCCCTGGGCCAGCCAGCTGCGCAGCGTGGCCAGGTCGAGGTCGTCGACGCGGGTGCCGCCGCGGCGGGCGAGGTGGTCCAGCAGCCAGACGGCGTCACCGACGTAACCGCGGACGGTGTGCTCGGACAGGTCCCGCTGGGTGCGCAGGTGGTCCTCGTACCCCGACAGCGCCTCGCCGAGCGCCGGGGGCAGGGCGGCGCGCGCGTCGGCGGTCCGGGCGGTCACCCCGGAACCGTCCGTCGCCGCCCGCCGGGGGTCAAGCCGCCGCGCCGACCTCGTTCCCGCGCGCGGCACCCCCCGGTCACCGGCGCTCGCGGCCCTCCTCCGGTCGCGCGACGCGCCAGCCGGTGGCGGTCCGCTCCACCAGGTCGGCCAGCTCGAGGGCGGGCAGGACCCGGAGGACGTCGAGGACGTCGCACCCGGCCGTGGCGGCCAGGCGCTCCGGGCTGACGCCGTTGCGCACCGGGCAGGCGTCCAGGACCCGCACCGCGACGTCGGACAGCTCGTCGCGGGCGTCGGCCGGTCGCGGCGGGCGCTCGGCGAGGTCCTCCCCCAGCCGGCCGACCGCCTCGACGACGTGGGCGGCGTTGCCCACCAGCACCGCACCGAGCTCGGTGTCGCGCAGCAGCTCGTGGCACCCGACCGACATCGCCGACGTGACCGGCCCCGGCACCACCAGCACCGGCCGCCCCAGCCGGCCGGCCCGCCGCGCGGTGGCCTGCGCGCCCGACCGTGCGGCCGCCTCCACCACGACCGTGCCGCGGGTGAGCCCGGCGATGAGCCGGTTGCGGACCAGGAAGCGGTGCCGGTGCGGAGCCGCGCCCGGCGGCCACTCGCTGACCAGCAGCCCCTCCTCGGCGATGCGGTGGAGCAGGGCACCGTGCGCCGCGGGGTAGACGCGGTCGATCCCGCAGGCGAGGACGGCGATCGTCGGCGCTCCCGCGGCCAGCGCGCCCCGGTGCGCCGCCGCGTCGATGCCGAAGGCACCGCCGGAGACGACGGTCCATCCCCGCTCCCCCAGCTGGTGCCCGAGCTCCCCGGCCACGTGCTCGCCGTACGCGGTCGAGGCCCGGGACCCGACGACCGCCACCGAGCGCTCGGCCACCTGGTCGAGGCGGGCCGGCCCGCGGACCCACAGCGCCAGCGGCGGGACGGGCGCGGCGGTGCGCGGCGACTGGTGCCGGGCGTCGTCGGGCTCCTCGCTGGTCGCGACGGTGAGCGCGTGCAGCAGGAGGCCGGGCCACTCGTCGTCCTCGGGGACGACCAGCCGGGCTCCGCACCGGTCGGCCCGCAGCACGTCGGCCGCCGTGGCGTCCTGGTCCACCCGGGCGCCCACCAGCGCCCGGACGGCGTCGGGCGCGCGGCCGGCCCGCAGCCGCCGCACGGCCTCCACCGGTCCGGCGTCGTCGACGAACCGCCAGAAGCCGACGCTCCCCGGCTCGGCCGCCCGGCTGAGCCAGGCCCGTGCCCGGCGCACCGCCGGTGAGGCGCCCCCAGCGGGGCCCTCCGGCTCGACGAGCCCCTGTTCCATCTCCTCGTCCAGGCTCGGCAGCGCGCTCATGCCGCCACCCGCTGCAGCCGCATGCCCAGGGCCTCGGCGACGTCGTCGGGGCCGGGCACCGTGCGGCCACCCAGGTCGGCGAGGGTCCAGGCCACGCGCAGCACCCGGTCGTAGCCCCGGACCGACAGCGCGCCCCGTTCCAGGGCCCGCTCGACGAGGCGCAGCGCCGGCCGCGGCGGTGACCAGCGGTCGCGCAGCATCCGGCCGGGGACGGAGCTGTTGAGCGTCAGGCCGGTGCCGTCGAGCCGGGCCGCGGCCGCTGCCCGTGCCTCGTGCACCCGCCGGGCCACCACGGCGGTCGGCTCCGGCGCCGCGCCGGCCTCCAGCCAGGCCGCACGGGTGACCGCCGGGAGCTCCACGCGCAGGTCGATGCGGTCCAGCAGCGGACCCGACAGCCGGGACCGGTACCTCCGTCGCTCCAGGGCGCTGCACGTGCAGGCGGCGTCCCCGGCTGCGCTGGCGCACGGGCAGGGGTTGGCGGCCAGGACCAGCTGCGTACGGCACGGGAAGGTGGCCGCGCCGCCGGCCCGGGAGATGGTGACCTGCCCCCGCTCCAGGGGCTGGCGCAGCGTGTCGAGCACGGCTCTCGGGAACTCCGGCGCCTCGTCCAGGAAGAGGACGCCACGGTGGGCCCGGCACAGGGCGCCGGGACGGATCAGGCCGGAGCCGCCGCCCACCAGCGCGGCCATCGTCGCAGAGTGGTGCGGGGCCTCGAAGGGCGGACGCGTGACGAGCGGGGCGTCCGGCGGCAGCGTGACGGCCACCGAGTGGATCGCGGTGACCTCCAGGGCGGCCTGCTCGTCGAGCTCCGGCAGCAGACCGGGCAGCCGCTCGGCCAGCATCGTCTTCCCCGCGCCCGGTGGCCCGGTCAGGAACAGGTGGTGCCCGCCGGCCGCGGCCACCTCCACCGCGCGCCGCCCGACGGTCTGGCCGACGACGTCCCCCAGGTCCGCGCCCGGTGCAGGCGGGGGCAGGGGACGTCGGGCGTGCCGGGGCAGCGCGGCCACCCCCTTCGCGTGCGCGACGAGCTCGGCCAGCGTGCCGACCGCGAGCACGTCGACGCTGTCGACCAGGGCCGCCTCCTCGGCGTTGCCCGCCGGCACCACGACCGTCCGGTGGCCCGCCCGGGCGGCGGCGAGGACCGCCGGGAGGACGCCCCGGACCGCGCGCACCGAGCCGTCGAGGCCGAGCTCGCCGAGGAGGACCAGGCCACCCACCGACCCCGCCGGGACCGCGCCGTCCGCGGCGAGCAGGGCCATGGCCAGGGCGAGGTCGAAGCCGCTGCCCTGCTTGGGCATCGACGCCGGCGACAGCCCGATCGTGATGCGGCGCATCGGCCAGCGCCCTCCGGTGTTCACCACGGCGGCGCGCACGCGGTCGACCGACTGGCGCACCACGGCGTCGGGCAGGCCGACGAGGGCCACCCCGGGGACGCCGGCGGACATGTCGACCTCGACCTCGACCACGGCGCCGTGGACCCCGGCCAGCCCGACCGACCAGGTGCGGGCCAGCGTCACGAGAACGCCGCCCGCAGGTGGGTGACCTGGGCCGGCCCCGCAGGCCGGACGAGCACCCCGACGACGTCGAAACGCAGCTCGGGTGCGTGCTGGTCGTGGGCGGCCAGCCACCGCTGGGCGAGGGTCCGGAGCCGGCGTTGCTTGACCGGCCCCACCGCCTCCACGGGGTGACCGAAGCCCACCGCCCGGCGGGTCTTCACCTCGCAGAAGACGAGGGCGTCACCCTCGCGGGCGACGATGTCGAGCTCACCGTCCCGGCAGCGCCAGTTCCGGTCGAGGACGCGCAGCCCACGGTCGGTGAGGAAGGCGGCGGCGATGCGCTCGCCGTGGGCGCCGAGATCGGATGTCGTTCGCACCCGCCGACCGTCGGACGCGTGCGGGCCCCGCCGCCACCGACTCGGCCGACCTGTGGACGCCGCACACCCCTGTGGACACGCGGCGGCCCCCGGTCACCGGACTCGGGCAGCCTGCAGGGGTGTCAGGTGAGGCGGGGCCCCTCGGGCAGCTCGAGGTCGGGCTTGTCCAGTTCCTCGACGTTGACGTCCTTGAACGTCAGCACCCGCACGTTGCGCACGAACCGCGCCGGCCGGTACATGTCCCAGACCCAGGCGTCGGAGAGCTTCAGCTCGAAGTACACCTCGCCCCCCGCCTCCCGGACCTGGAGGTCGACGGCGTTGGCCAGGTAGAAGCGCCGCTCGGTCTCCACCACGTAGGTGAACTGCCGGACGATGTCCCGGTACTCGCGATAGAGCTGCAGCTCCATCTCGGTCTCGTACTTCTCCAGGTCCTCGGTGCTCATCGTGGCTCTCCGGACACATGGCGCATGGCCCCATCATCGACCATGGCGGCGGAGCCGGTCAGCTGGGATGCCCGTTCGGCGTGTGCGGCCCGGGCCCGGGCGACGTTGACGAAGCGCATGCGGTGCTCCGGGCAGGGGCCGTGACGGTCCAGGGCGGCGGTGTGCACGTCGGTGATGTAGCCCTTGTGGCCCGCGAAGTCGTACTCTGGCCAGCGCTCGTGCAGGTCGAGCATGATGCGGTCCCGGGTGACCTTCGCGAGCACCGAGGCCGCCGCCACACAGGCTGCCACCCGGTCGCCCTTCCAGACCGCGAGGGTGGGGCGGGCCAGCCCCGGGACAGGGAAGCCGTCGGTCAGCACGTAGTCCGCGCCCGGGTCGAGGTTCCACACGGCCCGCCGCAGCGCCTCGATGTTGGTGACGTGCATGCCCCGGGCGTCGAGGTCGGCGACCGGGATGACGACGACCGACCAGGCGACGGCCCGGTCCAGGATCTCGTCGTGCACCCGTTCCCGGGTGACCGGGGACAGCAGCTTGGAGTCGGCCAGTCCGGGCACGCGCCCGCGACGGCCGGGGGGCAGCACGCACGCGGCGGCCACGAGGGGCCCGGCACAGGCGCCGCGGCCGGCCTCGTCGGCCCCGGCGATGGCGGCGAAGCCGCGGCGGCGCAGCGACCGCTCCATCTCCCACAGGGCGTCGGGGCGGTCCTCGACCGGCGTCGCCTTCCGCGGGCGCGCGCCGGGAGCGGGGGTGGATCGCAGGACCATCGCGCTCCGACAGTACGACCCGGGGGCGACAGGACGGCGTCCTCCCCCGGCGGCGCCGGACGGGTCCGCCGGGCGGTACGGGCGGGGACGTCGGGCGGCGCCGGACGGGTCCGCCGGGCGGTACGGGCGGGGACGTCGGGCGGCGCCGGGCGGGTCCGCCGGGCGCTCGAGCGGCCGGGCGGCTCGGGGTCGCGGGCGGCCGGGCCGCGGTGGAGACGCCACGGGCCGGCCCCCGGGGTCAGAGGGGGCCGGCCCGTGGACCGTCGGGCCCGCAGGGCCCGGTCGTACCCGGCGGACCACCGAGGAGGCGGACGGTCCGGACGGGCGTCCCGGTGTCCCCACCGGCGGCGGCGCCGCCGGCGGGACCCGGAGTCGGGGGATCAGACCTCGGCGGGCGCGGCCGGCGCGAGGCTGTGGGCGCCGCAGGTGCAGCCGCCGTTGCGCGAGGAGAGCACCAGGGAGACCGCGTGCGCCCGGTCGCGGGCACCCAGCTTGCGCAGGATGGCCTTGACGTGGGACTTCACGGTGTCCTCGCTGATGAACAGGTTGCGGCCGATCTGCCGGTTCGACTGGCCCTGGATCAGCTCGTCGAGGACGTCGGACTCGCGACGGGTGAGCGGCACCTCCGGGGTGAACGGCTTGGCGGCCGGGGTGGCGGAGGGCTCGACGCGGCGGATCTGCGGGTCGACGACGGTGCGGCCGGCCCGCGCGGCCAGGATCGCCCACCCCAGCAGGGTCGGCGAGGTGTTGATCAGCAGGTAGCCGCGGACGCCGGCGGCCAGCGCCTCGTTCACCACGGCGGGGTCCTCGGAGGTGCCGACGGCGACGATCGTCACCCGCGGGTTCCGGCGGCGCAGGTCGCGGCAGGCGTTGAGCGTGGCGGCGCGACCGTGCCCGAGCTCGACGACGACGGCGTCCGGACGGGCGGTCTCGAAGAGGGTCAGCGCCCGGCGCAGCTCGCCCGGCGTCCCGACCGACTGCATGCCGGCGGTCTCGTTGATCATGCTCACCAGGCCCCGGCGCAGGACGGGGGCGTCGGCGAGGATGAGCACGCGGGTGACGCCGCGGGCGGTGCTACCCAGGGGTGCGGACACAACTGACTCCGTTTCACGCAATCGGGAACTCTCACAATGTCCATCGGACGGGTGAGACCGTTGCTTGAACGCTTTCCCAAGAATTCTCGGACGAATTATCGACGGCATCCGGGGAGGTCGATTCCCGTAGTCGTCGTCACACGGAAAACACCGGAAAGGTCATCGCCGAATGGATGTCGACATGACGACGCCATTCGTCCGTCCGCCATTGCCGGCCCGCCGGAGAGCACGAGACCCGCCCTCCCGGGACGGGAGGACGGGTCTCGGACGGGAGGACGGGTCTCGGACGGGGTGGACCGGTCAGGGTCGGCCGGCTCGCCGGCGGCGGCGACGTCGCCAGGCGGTCACCGGCACGGCGCCGACCAGGCCGAGCGCGTAGGGCGCGGCCAGCGCGGTCACACCGGACTCCGGCACGGCGCGCCCCGGAGCCGGCGCCGAGGCCTCCAGGCCCTGGATGTCGGGCGAGCCCAGGGTGTCGAAGCGCTCCAGGGGCCAGACGATGAGCGCGGCCTTGCCGATGACGTCGTCCACCCCGATCGTGCCGGCGTACTGGTCGCCCACGTGGACCCGGGAGTCCGCCGATGCCGACCGGTGGTCGCCCATGACCCACAGCCGGCCCTCGGGCACCGTGACGGGGCCGAACGCCCGGCTCTCCGGTGGGGAGTCCTGGTAGATGTAGGGCTCGTCCAAGGGCTCGCCGTCGACGGTCACCCGCCCCTCGGCGTCGCAGCACTGCACGGTCTGGCCCTCGGTGGCGATGACCCGCTTGACGAAGTCGTCCTCGCTCGGCGGGGCCACACCGATCGCCCGGCCGAGCCACAGCAGCGCACCGGAGAACCAGTTGCTCGGCTCGGCCACGTCGACCTCGGGCGACCAGGTGTCGGGCCCCTCGAAGACGACGATGTCACCGGGCTCGGGCTCGCCGAACCAGTAGGGCACCTTGTTGACCAGCACCCGGTCACCGGTGCACCCCGGACAGCCGTGCAGCGTCTGCTCCATCGACCCCGAGGGGATGAAGAAGGCCTGCACCAGGAAGGTCTTCACCAGCAGGGCGAGGACGAACGCCACGAGCAGCAGCACGGGCAGCTCCCGCAGCAGCGAGCCCTTCTTCTGCGTCTGCTGACGCTCCCGCCGTCGCTGCCGGCGCGAGACGGGGCCGACGGGCCCGGTGTCGTCGCCGACGGAGCCGCCACTGGCGGACTGGGCGGCTGCGGCCCCGCGGGGCTCCTCGCCCTCCGGAACGACGTCGGCGGGCCTCCCGGGCCGGTCACTGCTCATCGAGAGCCAGCGTACGGCCGCGGGAGACCCGCCGCGGTCAGGCCGGGTACGGCCCGGTGCGTGTCAGCGAGAGACGGTCTCGCGCTTCTCCTTGATCTTGGCGGCCTTGCCGCGCAGCTCGCGGAGGTAGTACAGCTTGGCGCGACGCACGTCACCGCGGGTGACGACCTCGAGCTTCTCGACGACCGGGGTGTGCACCGGGAAGGTGCGCTCCACGCCGACGCCGAAGCTGACCTTGCGGACGGTGAAGGTCTCGCGGATGCCACCGCCCTGACGGCGGATGACCACACCCTGGAAGACCTGGATGCGCGAGCGGTTGCCCTCGATGACGCGCACGTGCACCTTGACGGTGTCGCCCGGGCGGAACTCGGGGATGTCGTCGCGCAGCGAATCGGCGTCGAGTACGTCCAGGGTGTTCATCTCGGCAGTCCTGTCCTAGCGGTTGCGTCTTCTGCGGTGCGGACAGCGAGCGGCCCCGGCTGTCCGATCCGGGGAGCTGCGCTCCGTGAGGAGGCCGGAGTCGAGGGGCCGACGGTCCGCAGCAGCTCTCTACTGTGCCACATCTTCAGGCGACGAAGCGCGGCGGCCCCGTCCACGGGCCGGCGACGAGCTCCGGGAGCAGGGCGGCGAGCTCGCGCGGCGCGAACTCGGCGGCCTCGTCGGCGATCTCGGCCGCGCTCCACCACCGGTGCGGCTCCTCCCCCAGCAGCTCCAGCTCCGTGCGGCCGCGCGGGTCGACCTCGTGGACGACGTCCCGCAGGACGAAGAAGGTCTCCCGCGAGTCGATCTGCACACCGGCGAACGGCCCGACGTGTCGCCGGAACCACACCGGGCCCTCCAGGTCACCGGGTGCCACGACGAGCCCGATCTCCTCGGCCAGCTCCCGGACCGCGGCCTCGCGGACGCTCTCGCCGTCCTCCACACCGCCGCCGGGGGTGTACCAGAACAGCACGTCGCCGGGCGGGACGGCGGGGTCGGTCAGCCGGGCGCCGAGCAGGAGCACCCGCCCGGCGGGGTCGAGGACCACGACCCGCGCGGTCGGGCGCACCCACGGCCGGTCGGTCACAGCTCGTCCAGCACCGCCCGGTCGCCGGGCGCCAGGGCCTCCTCGGGCAGGGCGGCCAGCAGGTCGGGACGCCGGGCCGCGGTCCGGCGCAGGGACTCCGCCCGCCGCCACCGGGCGATCGCGGCGTGGTCCCCGGAGAGGAGGACCGGGGGGACGTCGTGCCCCCGCCAGGAGGCCGGGCGGGTGTAGGACGGCCCCTCCAGGAGGCCGTCGGCGTGCGAGTCGTACTCGACGGACTCCCGGTTGCCGACGACGCCGGGCAGCAGGCGGGTGACCGCCTCGACCATGACCAGCACGGCGGACTCACCGCCGGCGAGCACGTAGTCGCCGATCGAGACCTCCGACACGGGGCCGGCGTCGGCCGCCCAGTCGGCGACCCGCTGGTCGATGCCCTCGTAGCGACCGCAGGCGAACACCAGCCCCGGCTCGGTGGCCCACTGGGCCGCCGTGGCCTGGGTGAAGGGCCGCCCGGCGGGGGTCGGCACGACCAGGCGGGTGCCCGGCGGACGGACCGCCTCCAGCGCCCGGCCCCACGGCTCGGGGCGCATCACCATGCCGGGACCGCCGCCGTACGGCGAGTCGTCGACCGTGCGGTGGACGTCGTCGGTCCACTGCCGCAGGTCGTGCACGCCGATGCTGACCAGACCGCGCTCGGCGGCCTTGCCCAGCAGGGACTGGCGCAGCGGCGCCAGGTACTCGGGGAAGATCGTGACGACGTCGACGCGGAAGGGCTCCCGGGTCACAGGTCCAGCAGCCCCTCGGGTGGGTCGACGACGGCGACGCCACCGGCCAGGTCGACGGTGGGCACGATCGCCGTCACGAAGGGCACCAGCAGCTGGCCGCCCTCGACCCGGCGGACGACGAGCAGGTCGGCGCCCTCGTGCCGCACGGCGACGACCTCGCCGAGCACGGTGCCGTCGGGGAGGCGGGCGGTCAGGCCGACCAGCTGGTGGTCGTAGAAGGAGTCCGGGTCCTCGAGCTCGGGGAGGTCGGTGACCGGGACGTGCAGCTCGGTGTTGCGGTACTCCTCGGCGACCTCGCGGCTGTCGACCACCCGGCCGCCGGGTCCCTCGAACTGCAGGAGGAGCACGTCGCGGTGCCAGCGCCGTCCCGTGACGGTCAGCGGCCCACGGTCGGCCGGGTCGGTCATCAGCACCGTGCCCGGTTCGAACCGGAGGTCGGGGTCGTCGGTGCGGACCTCGACGGTCACCTCACCACGGACACCGTGGGGCCGGCCGATGCGGCCGACCACCACGGTGTCGGTGGGGTTGCTGGCGTCTGCGCTCAACGTCGCTGGCGGCTGCGCTGGACGGCGCGGAGAGGGCTCAGCGCCCGTCGGTGTCGACGACGTCGACCCGCAGGCCGCGCCCCCCGACGCCGGTCATCACGGTGCGCAGCGCCTTGGCGGTGCGGCCGCCACGGCCGATGACCTTGCCGAGGTCGTCGGGGTGCACCCGGACCTCGAGGGTCTTGCCGCGGCGGTTGCTGAGCAGGTCGACCGTCACGTCCTCGGGGTGGTCGACGATGCCCTTGACCAGGTGCTCGAGCGCCTCTTCGAGCACGTCTTACTCGGCGGGCGTCTCGGCGGCGGGAGCCGCGTCGTCGGCCTTGGGAGCGGCCTTCTTCTTCGGCGTGGTGGCACCGGCGGCCGGCTCCTCACCACCGGAGTTGCGGACGGCCTCCTCGTAGAGGGCCTTCTTGTCCGGCTTCGGGGCGGCGACCTTCATGGGCGGCGGGGCCGGCTCGCCCTTGAACTTCTGCCAGTCACCGGTGACCCGGAAGATGGCGGCGACGGCCTCGGTCGGCTGCGCGCCGACACCCAGCCAGTACTGCGCCCGCTCGGAGTCGACCTCGATGTAGGAGGGGTCCTCCTTCGGGTGGTACTTGCCGATCGTCTCGATCGAGCGGCCGTCCCGCTTGGTGCGGGCGTCGGCGACGACGATGCGGTAGTACGGCGCGCGCATCTTGCCCAGGCGCATGAGCTTGATCTTGGTGGCCACGGTGTGTGGTGTTCTCCTCGAACGCAGGTCGTGTGCCCGCCCGTGCGGCGCGTGGGGGTACGCCGGGGGCGGTGCGGCTGGACACGGCCGGCAACGGTGAGAGGGCCGCCCACCGCCGTGTTCGACCCACCATCATGCCAGATCCCGCCCGGCGGGCTCCCCGGCCGGTTCCGCCGGTGCCGGCTGCACCTCGACGAGGTTGTCGGAGAAGGTCGGCGCCCGGCCCAGGTCGGCGAACACCGACGGGCTCAGCGCGTTCACCGTGGCGCCGCCGGCGTGCTTGCGCCAGCCACCCATCGGCGACACCACGACGCCCGGCGCGACGTCGTCGGTGACCTGCAGCCGGGCGGTGAACCGGCCCCGGTCGTTGACGACGCAGACCCGGGCGCCGTCGTCCAGGTGCCGGGCCGCGGCGTCGGCCGGGTGCACGTGGACGACGGTGTCCCCGCCCTGCACGCGCTGCTGCCCCGGCCGGTCGGCGAAGCTGGAGTTGAGGTAGGCGTGCGACTTCGGTGACAGCAGCGTGAGCGGGTAGGGCCCGGAGCCGGGCGCCTCGCGGGGCGGCACGTAGTGCGGCAGCGGGTCGACCGGTTCACCGGGCTGGTGCTCGTTGGAGCCCTGACGGAACAGCGGCAGCACGAAGTTCCCGCCGGCGGCGGCCGAGGAGAGGAACTCCACCTTCCCCGACGGCGTCGGGAAGCCGCCCTCGGCGTGCGGGGCGTACTCGTCCGGCCCGGGCAGGCGCAGCCGCGCCCAGCCGTCGCGCTCGAGGGACTCCGGGGTGATGCCCTCCATGACGGGGGCGGACCAGTCGAACGCCGCGGCGACCATCTCCTCGTCGGTGCGGGTGAAGACGGGCTCGGTGAACCCCATCCGGGCGGCCAGCCGCCGGAACAGCTCGGTGTTCGACACCGCCTCACCGAGGGGCTCGATCGCCGGGGTGTTCATGGTCACGTAGAGGTGCCCCCACGAGAACATCAGGTCCCGCTGTTCGAGCTGGGTGGTCGCCGGCAGCAGGATGTCGGCGAAGTCCGCGGTGTCGGTCGCGAAGTGCTCGCTGACGACGGTGAAGAGGTCCTCCCGCGCGAGCCCGGCCACCAGCTCGTCCTGGTCGGGGCACACCACCAGCGGGTTGCTGTTGTAGACCATCAGCCCCCGGATCGGCGGGTCCAGTCCCAGCTGCCCGGTGAGCGCGCGGCCGAGCAGCCACTGGTTGACCACGCGGGTGCCGGGGCGGATGAACTCCGCGCCGAGGAAGGCCGGCCAGTTGACCGGGAACGCCCACAGCGGCAGCTGCAGCAGACCGCCGCCGGGCCGGCGCCACGCGCCGGTGAGCGCCGGCAGGCAGGAGATCGCCCGAACCGTCTGCCCGCCGCCGGCGTGCCGCTCGATCGCCACGCCGATGCGGATGACCGACGGGCTGGCCGCCGCGTACTCGCGGGCCAGGGTCCGGATGTCCTCGGCCGGGATGCCGGTCTCGCCGCTGGCCCACTCGGGCGTGTACTGCCGCACCCGCTCGGCGAGCTCGTCGAAGCCCACGGTGTACCGGGCCACGTAGTCCTCGTCGGTGAGCCCCTCCCCGATGATCACGTGCATCATCGCCAGCGCCAGCGCGCCGTCCGTGCCAGGACGGATGGGGATGTACCAGTCCGCGTGTCGCGCCGTCCGGTGCCGGACGGGGTCGATGACGACGACCTTGGCGCCGCGACGCTGCGCCTCGGCCACGAACGGCCACAGGTGCAGGTTGGTGCTGAGCATGTTGTTCGCCCAGATGACGATGTAGCGCGCGTGCACGAAGGACTCCGGGTCGACCCCGGCCGTCGCGCCCACCGTCATGGCGTACGCCGTGCACGAGCCGGAGTCGCAGTAGGTGCGCTCGCTGATGGTGGCGCCCAGCCGGTTGAAGAACGGGTCGCCGACGTTGAGCCCGTTGAGGATGCCCTGGGTGCCCAGGTAGCTGACCGGCATGATCGCCTCCGGGCCGGAGGTCTGCGCGATCTCGGTGAAGCGGGCGGCGATCTCGTCCAGGGCGGCGTCCCAGGAGATCCGCTCGAACCGGCCGCTGCCCTTGGGCCCGGTCCGCCGCATCGGGTACAGCACGCGGTCGGGGCTGTAGACGGTGCGCTCGTAGTCGTTCATCTTCACGCAGAGCCCGCCGCGGGTGAACGGGTGCGACCGGTCGCCCCGCACCCGGGTGGCGACGCCGTCCTCGACGGTCACCTCGAGGGCGCAGGTGTCGGGGCAGTCGCACGGGCAGGCGCCGTGCACCGTGGTGGTCCCGGGCATCGGCAGGTCGGTCAGCGTCATGGTGGCCTCCTCGCTCGGGGCGGTGCCCGCCGGCGTCGGGGCCGATCGTGGCGCGCCGGCAGGCCGCGGACTCGACGTCGCGTGCCGGGTGCTCGTCGTCCAGCGCCGGACCCCGGGTCCGGCCGCGCCTTCCGCGGGGGCGCGCCGCGTGGCAGCCTCCCCCTCGGACCGTCGTCCGCCTGGTCAGGACCGGTGCCGCGCGGGCGCGCGCGGCCGACCGTCAGCGAGGCCCCATGCCGACATCGACGACCGCCCGCTCCACCGGGGTCCGGTCCTGGCGGGAGCTGCTCGGCGAGCACTTCGTGGACCTCGACGTCTCCCCCGCCACCGACGGCCTCCTCGCCGGCGAGGTGGCCAGCCGGGCGGTGGGGTCGCTGCAGCTGTCCCGGGTGCGGTCGGTGGACCAGCTGGCCAGCCGCACGGCGGGGCTGGCGCGGTCCGACCCCCGGCACTTCGTGCAGGTCGGGCTCCTCGAGCAGGGCGCGGCGCGGCTGCAGCAGGACGGGCGCGACTGCCGGCTGGACCCCGGTGACTACGCCGTCTACGTGACCGGCCGCCCGTTCTCCTGGGAGCTGCGGGCCGCGCCGGGCCGGTCGTCCTGGTCGCTGCTCGTGCTCACGTGGTGCCGGCCCGACCCGGCGGCGCCCGCGCACGAGCTCACCGCCCGCCGGATGGACGGCCGGACGGGCTTCACCGGCGTGCTGGGCCGCATGCTCACCGACCTGGTGCACAGCGACGACGCCGGAGGGGCCGACCCCGGGGACCGGCTCGCCGGGGAGCTGCTCGAGCTGGTCACGACCGCCGCCGGCGCCGGGGCGGTCCCGTCCGGGACGGCCCGCTCGGACCGTGACCTGCTGGCAGCGGTGCGGGCGCACGTGGAGGAGCACCTGGCCGACCCCGGACTGGACCCCCGGTCGATCGCGGCCGCCCACTTCGTCTCGGTGCGCCAGCTGCACCGGCTGTTCGCCGGCGAGGAGGACACCGTGGCCCGCTACGTCCGGCGCCGTCGCCTGGAGCGGGCGCGGGAGGAGCTGGCCCGCAGCGGTGCGCGGGAGCTGTCGCTCGGCGCCGTCGCGCACCGCTGCGGGTTCGCCGACCCGTCGGTGTTCGGCCGGGCCTTCCGGGCCGCCTACGGCGTGACGCCGTCGGCCTACCGGGCGCTGAGCCGGGGCGGCTGACCGGTCAGCCGCGGACCGCGGCCAGCACGCGGGCCGCGGCTTCGGCCACCGGGACCTCCTCGCGCTCGCCGGTGGCCCGGTCGCGCAGCTCCACCACGCCACCGGCCAGGCCGCGGCCGACGGTGACGATCGTCGGCATCCCGAGCAGCTCGGCGTCCTTGAACTTCACACCCGGCGACACCTTGGGGCGGTCGTCGAGGAGCACGGTGAGCCCCGCCCCCACCAGCTGGCCGGCCAGCGCCTCGGCGGCCTCGAACACCGCGGCGTCCTTGCCGGTGGCCACCACGTGCACGTCGGCCGGCGCGATCTCCCGCGGCCACACCAGCCCGAGCTCGTCGTGCGTGGACTCGGCGATCGCCGCCACGGCGCGGGAGACCCCGATGCCGTAGGAGCCCATCGTCACCGTGACCAGCTTGCCGTTCTCGTCGAGCACCTCCAGGCCCAGGGCGGCGGCGTACTTGCGGCCGAGCTGGAAGATGTGGCCGATCTCCACGCCGCGGGCCAGCTCCAGCGGCCCGGAGCCGTCGGGCGCGGGGTCCCCGGGCAGCACCTCCGCGGCCTCGACCACGCCGTCCCAGGTGAAGTCGCGGCCGGCGACGAGGTCGAACACGTGCTTGCCGGCCTCGTTGGCGCCGGTGATCCAGCGGGTGCCCGTCACGACGCGCGGGTCGACGAGGTAGCGGATGCCCGACGGGCTGTCGGCCCCCAGCACCTGCGGGCCGATGTAGCCCTTGACCAGCTCCGGGTGCCGGTCGAACTCGGTGAACGGCTCCACCTCGGCCGGGGCGACCTGCGCCTCCAGGCGCTTGGCGTCGACCTCCCGGTCACCGGGGATGCCGATGACCAGCGGCTCGCGCGTGCCGTCGGGGTGCACCAGGGTGACGACGACGTTCTTCAGCGTCGAGGCGGCCGTGTACCCGGCGTCCGGGAACAGCTGCTGCGCCACCGCCACCAGCGTCTCGATGGTCGGGGTGTCCGGGGTGTCCTCGACGTGCGCCGCCGGCAGGCCGTCCAGCGGGACCTCGTCGGGGACGACGGTGGAGACCGCCTCCACGTTCGCGGCGTAGCCACCGGCCGAGCGGACGAAGGTGTCCTCGCCGATCTCGGTCGGGTGGAGGAACTCCTCGCTCTTCGAGCCGCCCATCGCGCCCGACATGGCCGAGACGATGACGTACTCCAGGCCCAGCCGGTCGAAGATCCTGATGTAGGCGTCGCGGTGCGCGGCGTAGGACTTGTCCAGGCCGGCGTCGTCGACGTCGAAGGAGTAGCTGTCCTTCATCGTGAACTCGCGGCCGCGCAGCAGGCCCGCCCGGGGCCGCGCCTCGTCCCGGTACTTGGTCTGGATCTGGTACAGCGACAGCGGGAGGTCCTTGTAGGACGAGTACAGGTCCTTCACCAGGAGCGTGAACATCTCCTCGTGCGTGGGGCCGAGCAGGTGGTCGACGCCGCGACGGTCGGTCAGCCGGAACAGGTTGTCGCCGTACTCGGTCCAGCGGCCGGTCGCCTCGTAGGGCTCGCGCGGCAGCAGCGCCGGGAAGTGCACCTCCTGCGCGCCCATCGCGTCCATCTCCTCGCGGACGACGCGCTCGACGTTGCGGAAGACCCGGTAGCCCAGCGGCAGCCAGGTGAAGCCACCGGGAGCCGCGCGCCGGATGTAGCCGGCCCGCACCAGCAGGCGGTGGCTCGGCACCTCCGCGTCGGCCGGGTCGTCACGCAGGGTCCGCAGGAACAGGGTCGACATCCGCAGCAGCACGACCACATTGTCGGCCTACCGGCCGACACCGCGACCACGTGCCCTCCCGCAGCGCCGCGGAGCCCCCACCGCCCGTTCCTGCTCGGGGAGCCTCCGGCCCCCGCTCCCAGGAACCCACACCGCGACCACGGCCCTCCCGCAGCGCCGCTGAGCCCTCCCCGTGGACCCGCGAGGTCCTGCCCTCCCGCGCCGCGCAGCGCGTCGTGCTGCGGACCGACGAGCCGCCGGGCCCGGCCCGCAGTGGCCGGACCCGGCGGAGCTGACGGGTCCCGTGGTGTCAGTCGTCGCTGCCGCGACCGCGACCGCGGTCGTCACCGGGGCCGTCGTCGGACCCGTGGCCACCGCCGACGCGGCCGTCGGAGTCGTCCACCGCCACACCGGGAGAGCCCGGAGCGGGGACCCCGGGGGTGACCGACGCCCGCGACGACGAGCTGGAGTCCTCCCGCTCGTTGTCGTCGGAGCGCACGCCCTCGTCGAAGAACGACGGGGAGCCGTCGGTGCAGGCGACGTGCACCTCCACCTTCTGGGTCGGGCTCTCGAACTCGACCTCCCCGCCGGCGTCCTGGTCGTCCAGCCACCAGCCCACCGCCGGTGCCGCGGCCACCTGCAGCACGCCGCCGTCGCACGAGGCGTAGATGGTGCCGCCGACGGTGGCGTACTCCCCGGACGCCGGCGCCGCGACGGGCGGCTCCGGCGTGGGGACGGTCGTGGTGGGGTCCGCCGCGCTCGGCAGCGACGGGGTGGCCGCCGTCGACCCGGTGGCGGCGGCCGGCTGGGTGAGCGGCGTCCGGTCGGCGTCCACGAAGGAGACGGCGAGGAATCCCAGTCCGACGGCCGCAGCCGCCGACGCGGTCCAGAGGGCTCCGAAGGCCACGGTTCGCTTCATGGCGCGGACTCTGTCGCCGGGACGGTTAAGGCCACCTCAAGAGCGTGACAAGGGCAGGGACCGATCTCATCCCCCTGGGTGGGGGGCCGTCGCGACCGGCCGGATCGGCGCTAGCGTCCCGGCGTGGCCCAGCTCCTGGTCGTGGAGGACGACGAGCGGATCCGCACCGCCCTGATCCGGGCGCTGCGAGAGCGCGGGCACGCCGTCACCTCGGCCGGCACCGCGCTCACGGGCCTGCAGCTGGCGGTCGAGGAGCGGCCGGACCTCGTCGTCCTCGACCTCGGCCTGCCCGACCTCGACGGCGGTGAGCTGCTGCGCATGCTGCGCGCGGTGTCGGCGGTCCCGGTCATCGTCGCCACCGCCCGGGACGACGACGGCAGCGTGGTGGCCGCCCTGGACGCGGGCGCCGACGACTACGTGGTCAAGCCGTTCTCCGCGGGCCAGCTCGAGGCCCGCATCCGCGCGGTGCTGCGCCGGGCCTCCGGCGCCGAGGGCGGGCCGGAGCCGGTGACCGTCGGCGACCTCACCGTCGACCCGCGCAGCCGCCGGGTCACCCACGCCGGGGTACCGGTCGACCTCTCGCCCAAGGAGTTCGACCTGCTCGCCTACCTGGCCGCCCGCCCCGGCACGGTGGTGTCCAAGCGGGAGCTGCTCACCGAGGTGTGGCAGCTGCCCTACGGCGGGTCGGACAAGACCGTCGACGTCCACCTGTCGTGGCTGCGCCGCAAGCTCGGCGAGTCCGCCGCCGAGCCCCGGCTGCTGCAGACCGTCCGGGGCGTGGGCGTCCGGCTGGCCGAGCCCGAACGGTGAGGCGCCGGATCACCCTGCTGGTGGCGGCGACCACGTCGGTCGTGCTGCTGGCGTTCCTCCTGCCCGCGGCGTACCTGGTGGCCCAGGTGGCGGAGTCGCGCGCCCTCGACGCGGCCCAGGTGCAGCTGCAGTTCCTCGTGCCCACCGTGGGCCTCGACGAGCTCGAGGACGTGACCGCCGTCGTCGGCGCCTCCGACGGGCGCACCGTGACGGTGCGCTGGACCGACGGCCGGTGGCTGGGCGGGCAGGGGGTGCTCGGCGCCGACGCCGCCCCGGCCGGCGCGGAGCAGCGCGGGACCGACGACGGGGTGCACCTGTTGCAGCCGGTCCGGCGGGGCGACACCGGGACGGCGGTCATCGACGTGTTCGTCCCCGAGGAGCAGCTGCGCGCGGGCGTGGGCCGCACGTGGGGGGTCCTCGCCGGGCTGGGGATCGTGCTGCTCGTGCTCGCCCTCCTGGTCGCCGACCTGCTGGCCCGCTCGCTCACCCGCCCCGTCACCGACCTGGCGACGACGGCGCACCGGCTGGGCAGCGGAGACCTGTCGGCCCGCGTGACCCCGGCCGGGCCGGACGAGGTGCGGGAGGTGGGCCTCGCGGTGAACCGGCTGGCCGGCCGGATCGGCGAGCTGCTGGCCGCGGAGCGGGAGGCCGCCGCCGACCTCGCGCACCGGCTGCGCACCCCCCTCACCGCGCTGCGGCTGGACGTCGAGGCCCTGCCACCCGCCGACCGCGACCGGCTCGCCGGCGACGTCGACGCGCTGACCCGCGGGATCGACGAGGTGATCTCCGAGGCCCGGCGCCCGGTGCGGGAGGGGCTCGGCGCCGGGTGCGACGCGGTCGCCGTCGTGGGCGAGCGGGCGCGGTTCTGGTCGGTGCTCGCCGAGGAGGAGGCCCGCGCGCTCACCGTGGCGCTCCCGGAGGAGCCCCTGCCCGTGCGGGTGGCGCCCGCGGACCTCGGTGCCGCCGTCGACGCGCTGCTCGGCAACGTCTTCGCGCACACCCCCGACGGCACCGGCCTGCGGGTCGCCGTCCGCCCGCGGGACGGCGGCGGCGCGGAGGTGACGGTCGCCGACGACGGCCCGGGCCTGCCGGTGTCCGCGGTCGCGCGGGGGCACAGCGGCGCGGGCTCCACCGGGCTCGGGCTGGACATCGCCCGCCGGACCGCCGAGGGCTCGGGCGGCACGATGCGGGTGAGCTCCTCCCCCGCCGGCACGACGGTCACCCTCGACCTGGGCCCGCCCCCCGCGTGATCCGCCGGCCGGTCGCCCGGCCCGCTCAGACCAGGCGCCCGCGGAGGACCGTCAGCTGCGGGCGGGCGAGGGTGTCGAGGTCGGCCCGCGGGTCGGTCTCGTACACGACCAGGTCGGCCGGGACGCCCTCCTCGATGCAGGGCAGCCCCAGCCAGTCGCGTGCCGCCCACGACGCGGCGGCCAGCGCCGCCTCCGGCGGGAGCCCGGCCGCTGCCAGCGCGCGGACCTCGTCGGCGATCCGGCCGTGCGCGATGCCGCCCCCGGCGTCGGTGCCGGCGAACACCGGCACGCCGGCCTCGAACGCCGCGCGCACGACCGCGCCCGAGGACGCGTACAGGCGCCGGATCGTGCTCGCGTACGCGGGGAACCGGGCCTCGCCCGCGCTGGCGAACTGGGGGAAGTTCTCGACGTTGACCAGCGTCGGGACGACGGCGGTGCCGCGGGCGGCCATCTCCCCGATGAGCTCCTCGGTCAGCCCGGTGCCGTGCTCGATGCAGTCGATGCCGGCCCGGATGAGGTCGGGCAGCGCGTCGGTGCCGAAGGTGTGCGCGGTGACCCGCGCGCCCTCCTCGTGAGCCGCGGTGATCGCGGCGGCGACGGCGTCGGCGGGCCACTCGGGGGCGAGGTCGCCGATCCCGCGGTCGATCCAGTCGCCGACCAGCTTCACCCAGCCGTCGCCGCGGCGGGCCTGCACGCGCACCGCGGCGGCGAGGTCGTCCGGCGCGAGCTCGACCGCCAGGCCGGGGATGTAACGGCGCGGTGCGGCCAGGTGCCGGCCGGCGCGGACGATGTGCGGCAGGTCGGGCTCGCCGTCCAGGACCCGGGTGTCGACCGGGGAGCCGCAGTCGCGCAACGCCAGCACGCCCGCGGCCCGCTCGGCCAGTGCCTGCTCCCGCAGGCCGGCGAGGTCCTCGACGGGCACCCCGCCGGGACCGATGCCGACGTGGCAGTGCGCGTCGACCAGCCCCGGCACCAGCCAGCCGCCGCGGCTGACCGTCTCGGCGCCGGGCACCGGCTCGGAGGTGATCCGGCCGTCGCGGACCCACAGGTCGCGGTGCTCCCCCTCCGGGAGCACCACCCCCGAGAGGTGCAGCGCCGGCGAGCTCATCGAGCCGGTGTCACCGCCGCTCGTCCCCGGGCTTGTCGAAGTTCAGCTTGGTGAGGTCGGGCAGGCCCTGGCCGTTGGCCAGGCCGGGCGGCAGCGACGGCATCCCGCCGGGGAACCCACCCGGCAGGCCGCCGGGCAGGCCGGCACCGGGCGGCAGGCCCGGCGCGCCCGCGGGCCGGCGGGCCGGACCGCCCTTCCCCTTGCCCTTGCCCTTCTTGCCCTTGCCCCGGGTCTGGGCCTGCATCTGCCGCCCGCGGGCCTTCTTCGACATGGGACCCATGCCGGGCAGGCCCATGCTGCCGGCCATCTGTCCCATCATCTTCTGGGCCTGGGCGAAGCGCTCCAGCAGCTGGTTGACCTCGGTGACGGTGACGCCCGAGCCGTTGGCGATGCGCACCCGTCGCGAGGCGTTGATGATCTTGGAGTTGACCCGCTCCTCGGGCGTCATCGAGCGGATGATCGCCGCGGTGCGGTCCAGGTCGCGGTCGTCGACCTGCTTGAGCTGCTCCTTCATCGCCCCGGCGCCGGGCAGCATGCCCAGCAGGTTGGCGATCGGGCCCATCTTGCGGATGGCCATCATCTGCTCGAGGAAGTCCTCGAGGGTGAAGCCCTCCCGCGAGGCGAGCTTGCCGGCCATCCGCTCGGCCTGCTCGGCGTCGAAGGCCTGCTCGGCCTGCTCGATGAGGGTCAGCACGTCGCCCATGCCGAGGATGCGCGAGGCCATCCGCTCGGGGTGGAAGACGTCGAAGTCGGTGAGCTTCTCGCCGGTGGAGGCGAACATGATCGGCTGGCCGGTGACGTACCGGACCGACAGCGCCGCACCACCGCGGGCGTCACCGTCGAGCTTGGTCAGGACGACGCCGCTGAAGCCCACGCCGTCGCGGAACGCCTCGGCCGTGGTGACGGCGTCCTGACCGATCATCGCGTCGACGACGAACAGCGTCTCGTCCGGCTGGACGGCGTCGCGGATGCCGGCGGCCTGCGCCATGAGCTCCGCGTCGATGCCCAGCCGGCCGGCGGTGTCGACGACGACGACGTCGTGCATGGTGCGGCGGGCGTGCTCGACGGAGTCCGCCGCCACCCGGATCGGGTCGCCGATGCCGTTGCCGGGCTCGGGCGCGAAGACGTCCACCCCGGCCTGGCCGGCGACGATCGACAGCTGGTTGACCGCGTTGGGCCGCTGCAGGTCGGCGGCGACCAGCAGCGGGGTGTGGCCCTGGGACTTCAGCCAGCGGCCGAGCTTGCCGGCCAGCGTGGTCTTACCGGAGCCCTGCAGACCGGCCAGCATGATGACCGTCGGCGACTGCTTGGCGAAGCGCAGCCGCCGGGTCTCCCCGCCGAGGATCTGGATGAGCTCCTCGTTGACGATCTTGATGACCTGCTGCGCCGGGTTGAGCGCCTGGGAGACGTCGGCGCCGCGCGCCCGCTCCTTGACGGCGTTGATGAACGCCCGCACGACCGGCAGGGCGACATCGGCCTCCAGCAGCGCGATGCGGATCTCGCGCGCGGTCGCGTCGATGTCGGCATCGGTGAGCCGACCCTTGCCGCGCAGGCCGCTGAAGACCTTGTCCAGGCGGTCGGAGAGGGTCTCGAACACAGCACGTCCTCGGGTACGTCGCGGGCGCGGCCGGCCGGTCGGACCGACCGGCTGCTCGGCTCCGGCACCTGGGGGACCCCGGCACCGTCGCGCCACCTCCGGACCAGCCTAACGAGCGCCGCGCGCGGAACGGTGGCGCGCGCGGCGGCCGGCCCTCGGGACGGCCCGTCCCGGGCCCGGTCGCGAGCTCGCGGGGGTGGGGAGGACGGGCCCCCGCTCAGGCCGCCCGGGCGGCGGACGCGGCCACGACGGCGGCACCGGAGCCGGAGACCACCGCGGCCCCGCAGTCGGCGCAGGCCCACTCCGGGCACTCCCCGCCGTCCTCGGTGTGGCCGTCGACGCACGGTGGCTGCACGAACTCCCGGTCGTCGCCGCAGGCCGGGCAGCGCCACACGCGCCCCTCGGCCGTCGCGATCTCGAAGGACCGGTGGTCCATGAGCTGGCTCCCTCCCCGTCGGTGGGACCGTTCCGTCCCACTCGCCCGCGACGGTGGCACGGGGTACCGACAGAACCGCGGACCTCAGCCCGGCGTGTCCCCGCGGTCCGGCACCGGGTCGGCCACCCGACCGCGGACGGCGGCGGTGAGGGCGGCCTCCACGCGGGTCCGCTGCCCGTCGTCGATCGGCACCCCCGACGGGTTGCTGACGTAGAAGTGGTCGGCCGCGTCGGCGCCGAGGGTCTCGATCCGGGCCGACGTCACGTCCAGCCCCTCGCCGGCGAGGGCCGCGGTGAGCCGGTAGAGCAGGCCGGCCCGGTCGCCGGCCCGCACCTCGACGATGCCGGTGGCGTCCCCGGTCACCTCGCCGTTGTGCCACGAGATCCGCGGCGGGGCCGACCGCACGCCGTCCTGCCGGTAGTCGGCCTCCCGCTGCCGCAGCCGGTCGGCCAGCGGCAGCGTCCCCTCCAGGGCCGCGCGCACGGCGTCGGCCAGGATCGAGGGCACCGGCACCCGCCCGAACCGCGGCCGGACGGCGAACACGGCGGTGGCCCGACCGTCGACGACGTTGACCTTCGCCGCGCGCACGTCGAGCTGGTTGAGCGCCAGCACCCCGGCCAGGGAGCTGAACAGACCGGGCCGGTCGGGGGCGCCGATGGTGACCTGCTGGCCGTCGGCGACGTCCTCCACCCCCACGGTGACGCCGGCCGCACCCCCGGGCAGGTCCACCGGGGCCGAGCTCACCTGGGGCTCGACCGGGTGCAGCACGGGCTCCTGCTCCCGCGGCGGGGTGCCGCTGAGCCGCCCCTGCACGCGGGCGACGAGCGCCGCGACGAGGTGGGCCTTCCAGGGGCTCCACGCCGAGGAGCTGGTCGCGGCGCCGTCGGCCTGCGCCAGGGCGTGCAGCAGCTGCAGCAGCGCGGGGTCGGAGCCGATCGTCGCCGCCACCCGGTCGATGGTCGAGGGGTCGTCGATGTCGCGGCGGGTGGCGGTGTCGGGCAGGAGCAGGTGGTGGCGCACCATCGCGGCCAGCGTGGCGACGTCGGCGTCGGCGAAGCCCATCCGGGTGGCCACCGCCGCCGCGATCGGCTCCCCGACGACGCTGTGGTCACCGGGCCAGCCCTTGCCGATGTCGTGCAGCAGCGCACCGACGAGCAGCAGGTCGGGGCGGTCGACGTCGTGGGTCAGCTCCGCGGCCGCCGCGGCGGCCTCCACCAGGTGCCGGTCGACGGTGAACCGGTGCCAGGGGTGACGCTGCGGCAGGGAGCGGACCCGGTCCCACTCCGGCAGGAGCCGCGACAGCAGCCCCTCCTGGTCCAGCTGCTCGAGCACCGGCACCGCCGACCGGCCGCTGGCCAGCAGCCGCAGGAACGACCAGCGCACCTCGGCCGGCCACGGCTCGGGCACCGGCGGGGAGTGCACCGCGAGCACCTTGAGGGTGTAGGGCGACAGGAGCAGGTCGGCCCGGGCCGCGGCGGCGGCACCGCGCAGCACCAGCCCGGGATCGGCGGCGGGACGGGCGTCCCGGGCCAGCACGACCTCGTCGCCCTGCCGGACCACGCCCTCGGCCAGTGGCTCCCGGCGCACCCGCCGGTAGCGGCCGCGGGGACGGCGCACCAGGGCCGCCTCCACCCGCCGCCAGGTCTCGTCGGCGACGAAGGCCAGCCGCCGGCCGGCCAGGCTCACCTCGCGCAGCAGGGCGTCCTCGTCGGACAGCCCGAGGGCCACGGCCACCGGCCGCTGCTCCTGGCGCACCAGGACGTCGGTCGCCCGCCCGGAGCGCCGGCGCAGCTCGTCGCGGACGTCGAGCAGGAAGGCGTAGGCGGCCTCCGCCTCGGCGGTGGGCTCGTCGGCCAGCTGGGCCGCGGCCACCGCGCGCAGCACCTGGCCCTCGCGCAGCCCGCCGTAGGCCTCCTTCAGGTCGGGCTCGAGCAGGAACGCCAGCTCCCCCACCTGCCGGGCGCGGCCGCGGCGCAGGTCGCGCAGCTGCGGGAGCAGCCGGGACGCCGACTGGCGCCAGCTGGCCAGGGTGGCGGTGCGCAGGGCCGCGGCGAGGTCGGCGTCACCGGCGACCAGCCGGGCGTCGAGGAGCCCGAGCCCGGCCTTGACGTCGGTGGAGGCGACCCCGACCGCCTCGGTGACGGTGCGCACGGAGTGGTCCAGCCGCAGGCCGGCGTCCCAGATCGGGTACCAGACGGCGTCGGCCAGGGCGGCGATCTCCGGCCGGCCGTCGTGCACGAGCACGAGGTCGAGGTCCCCGTGCGGCGGGAGCTCGCGCCGGCCCAGGCTGCCGACCGCGACCAGCGCGATCCCCTCGGTGCCCGTCCGGGCCGGCGGCGCCCCCCGCTTCAGGCGCGGGGGCGGCGTGCCGGCGACGGCCTCGTCCAGCAGTCCGGCCAGCCAGGAGTCCAGCTCCTCGCCCCGCCGTGCCCGTGGCAGTGCGGGCAGCGACCCGGTGTCCAGCACGTCTCCCCCTCCGCTCGTTCCTGACCCAGAGACGACGGCGGCCGGGGTGGCGGGCCCTCCCACCACCCCGGCCGGCGCGTCGCGTCGCCCTGCGACTAGAGGGCGTCGGCGCCGCGCTCACCGGTGCGGACCCGGACGATCTCGTCGATCGTCGTCACCCACACCTTCCCGTCGCCGATCTGGCCGGTGGAGGCCGCCTCCACGATGGCGTCGACCACCCGGGCCGCGTCGATCTCGCCGACGACGACCTCGATGCGGACCTTCGGCACGAAGTCCACCTGGTACTCCGCGCCCCGGTAGACCTCGGTGTGGCCCCGCTGGCGGCCGAAGCCCTGGACCTCGCTGACGGTCAGCCCGGCGATGCCGATCAGCTCGAGGGCGTTCTTGACGTCGTCCAGCTTGAACGGCTTGACGATGGCGGTGACGAGCTTCATGCCCGGACCCCTTCCGTGTTACGGGCCTCGGCGCGCGCCTGGCCGGTCAGTGGTGCGGTGGAGCCACCGCCGCTGGTGAGGGAGGTGAAGTCGTACCCGGACTCGGCGTGCACGACCGTGTCGATGCCGGTCACCTCGTCCTCCTCGGTGATGCGGAAGCCCATGGTCTTCTGGATGGCGGTCCCGATGATCCAGGTGACCACGAACGACACGGCCAGGACCACCACGGCCCCGACGACCTGCCGCCACAACTGGTCGACGCCGCCGCCGTAGAAGAGGCCGTCGACACCGGCCGGGGCCTCCGCGGTGGCGAGGAAGCCGACCGCGATGGTGCCCCACAGGCCGCCGACGAGGTGCACGCCGACGACGTCCAGGGAGTCGTCGTAGCCCAGGCGGTACTTCAGCCCCACGGCCAGGGCGCACAGGGCGCCGGCGACCAGGCCCAGGACGATCGCGCCCATCGGCGAGACCGACGAGCAGGCCGGCGTGATGGCGACCAGGCCCGCGACCGCACCGGAGGCGGCGCCCAGCGAGGTGGCGTGCCCGTCCCGCAGCTTCTCGGTGGCCAGCCACCCGAGGATCGCGGCACTGGTGGCGACCAGGGTGTTCACCCAGACGACGGCCGCGGAGTTGTTGGCCGCCAGCGCCGAGCCGGCGTTGAAGCCGAACCAGCCGAACCACAGCAGGCCGGCACCGAGCATGACCAGCGGGAGGTTGTGCGGGCGCATCGCCTCGCGGCCGAAGCCGCGGCGCCTGCCGAGCACCAGCGCCAGCGCCAGGGCCGCGGCACCGGCGTTGATGTGCACCGCCGTGCCGCCGGCGAAGTCGATCGCCAGCAGGTCGTTGGCGATCCAGCCGCCGACGTGGCCCTCGGCGTCGAAGTCGAACACCCAGTGGGCGATCGGGAAGTAGACGACCGTGGCCCAGATGCCGGCGAAGACCATCCAGGCACCGAACTTGGCGCGGTCGGCGATGGCGCCGGAGATGAGGGCCACGGTGAGGATGGCGAACACGGCCTGGAAGCCGACGAAGGCCATCGTGGGCAGCCCGCCGGACTCCGAGGTGAGGTCCTCCATCAGCCCGTTGAGCCCGAGGAACTCGGTCGGGCTGCCCAGCAGGCCACCGCCGACGTCGTTGCCGAAGGCGAGGGAGTAGCCGTAGAGCACCCAGAGGACGCCGATCAGCGCGAGCGCTCCGAAGCTCATCATCATCATGTTGAGCACGCTCTTCGCGCGGACCATGCCGCCGTAGAAGAGGGCCAGGCCTGGGGTCATCAGCAGCACGAGCGCCGCGCTGGTGAGGATCCAGGCGGTGTCGCCGGTGTTGACCACGGCAACCTCCTGAGGTGGGTTCGGGCCGGACGGCCGCGGGTGGCGGGCCGGCGCACCGGGGTGCACCGGGTGGGGCTGCGCTCCCCGACCGGTGTCCCGGCCGGTGGCGACGTGGCGTTCACGGTGCCGTCCACCTGTTTCCGATGAGGACGTGTCGCTGTTTCCGGACGGTGAACTCCGGGCCGCGTGTCCGGCCGGTGTGTTCCAGCCGTGTTGCGGCGGTCCCTGGAGGAGCGGCGGCCCCGGACCGGCGGCCCTTGTTGCGACCCGTGTGCAACTGCGAAGGAGGTGCAATAGGGTCGCGACGGCGCAGGCCCTGCCCGCGCCGACGACCGATCCCGAGGAGGCAGCGTGCACGTTCCCGACGGGTTCCTGGACGCCCCGACGTCCGTGGCCACCGGGGCCGTGGCCGCCGGCATGGTCGCGGTGGCCCTGCGCGGCGCACGCCGCGAGCTCGACGAGCGCACCGCTCCCCTGGCCGGCCTCACGGCCGCCTTCGTCTTCGCGGTGCAGATGATGAACTTCCCCGTCGGCGCCGGCACCAGCGGCCACCTGATCGGCGGCGCGCTCACCGCGGTCCTGGTCGGACCGTGGACGGCGGTGCTCTGCATGACCGTGGTCCTCCTGGTCCAGGCGGTGCTGTTCGCCGACGGCGGGCTCACCGCGCTCGGCACGAACGTCACGCTCATGGGCCTGGTCGCCGTGGGGGTGGGCTACGGCGTCTTCCGGCTGCTGTCGGCCGTGCTGCCGCGCACCCGCACCGGCGTGCTGACCGCGGCCGGCGTGGGCGCCTTCCTCTCGGTGCCCGCCTCCGCGCTGGCCTTCGTCGGCCTGTTCGCCGTCGGCGGCGTCGCCGACGTCCCGCTCGGCACCGTGGCCACCGCCATGGGCGGCATCCACCTGCTCATCGGTCTGGGCGAGGCGGCGATCAGCGTCGCCGTCCTCGGTGCGGTCCTCGCCGTCCGGCCCGACCTCGTGCACGGCGCCGCGGCCCTGCGCCGCCCCGCCGACCTCGCCCGCAGGTCCGCACCGGCCGAGGCCGGCGCCCGATGAGCGCGCCCCGTCGCACCCGCGGCCTCTGGATCGCGGGGTTGCTGGTCGCGCTGCTGGTCGCCGGGGTGGGCAGCTGGTACGCCAGCGGCTCCCCCGACGGGCTGGAGTGGGCCGCGGAGGAGACCGGGTTCTCCCACACCGCCGAGGACAGCGCCGCGGCCGACTCCCCCCTCGCCGACTACGCGGTGGCCGGCGTGGACTCCGAGCGGCTCTCCGGTGGGCTGGCCGGCGTCGTCGGCGTCGCCGCGACCCTGGTGCTGGCCGGCGGCCTCACCCTCCTCGTCCGCCGGCGCGGCCGGGAACCCGCCGGCACCGGCGACTGACGTGGGGGCCGGGCACGGCGGCGCCCTCGGCGCCGCCTACCTCCCCGGGACGAGCCCGGTGCACCGGCTGGAGCCGCACCTGAAGCTCGTCGCCGTCCTCGGCTTCGCCCTCGTCGTGGTCGCCACCCCGGTGCACGCGCCGTGGGCCTGGGCCGCCTACGCCGGCCACCTCGCGCTCGTGCTGGGCGCCGCGGCGCTGGCCGGTCTGGGCCCGCGCCGGCTGGCCCGGGGCCTGGTCGTCGAGGTGCCCTTCCTGCTCTTCGCCCTGCTCCTGCCGGTGGTCGCGCGGGGCCCGCGGGTCGACGTCCTGGGTCTGTCGCTGTCCGAGAGCGGGCTGGTCGCCGCCGGCGGGCTGCTGGCCAAGGCGACCCTCTCGGTGCTCGCCGCCACCGTGCTCGCGGCCACCACCGAACCCCGCGCGCTGGTGCGCGGGCTGGAGCGGCTGCGGCTGCCCTCGGTGCTGGTGCAGATCCTGATGTTCATGTTCCGCTACGCCGACGTCGTCGCTGGGGAGCTGCGCCGCATGCGGGTGGCCCGGGAGTCCCGCGGTTTCCGCGGCCGCCACCTGGGCGCGCTGCGGGTGCTCGGCCCCGCGGCCGGCTCGCTGTTCATCCGCTCCTACGAGCGCGGCGAGCGGGTGCACCTGGCGATGCTGTCGCGCGGCTACACCGGTCGGATGCCCAGCGGTCCCGCCGCCGCGGTGCCGGTGCAGGCCTGGCTGGGCGCCCTCGCCCTGCCGCTGGCCGCGGGCGCCGTCCTGGCGTCTGGTCTCCTCCTGGGGTGAACGCCGCCCCCTCGCCGCCGGACAGCCCCCGGTCCGAGCCCTCCCTGCTCGTCGAGGACCTCGCCTTCGCCTACCCCGACGGGCACCAGGCCCTGTTCGGGGTCGACCTGCGGATCGAGGCCGGTGAGCGCGTGGCGCTGCTCGGGCCCAACGGCGCGGGCAAGACCACCCTGGTGCTGCACCTCAACGGCATCCTGCGCGGCGGCCGCGGATCGGTCACCGTGGCCGGCCTGCCGGTCGACCAGCGCCACCTGCAGGAGATCCGGCGGCGGGTCGGCATCGTCTTCCAGGACCCCGACGACCAGCTGTTCATGCCCACCGTCGGCGAGGACGTCGCCTTCGGTCCCCGCAACCTCGGCCTGCCCGAGGGTGAGGTCGCCGCCCGCGTCGCCGCCGCGCTGGACCAGGTCGGCATGGCCGGCGCCGCCGACCGCCCGCCGCACCACCTGTCCTTCGGGCAACGCCGGCGGGTCGCGGTGGCCACCGTCCTGTCGATGCACCCGGAGGTCCTGGTGCTGGACGAGCCGTCGTCCAACCTCGACCCGGCCGGACGCCGGGAGCTGGCCGAGGTGCTCACGAGCCTGCCGGTGACCATGCTGATGGTCACCCACGACCTGCCCTACGCCCTGCAGCTGTGCCCGCGGTCGGTGGTCCTGGACGGCGGGATCGTGGTCGCCGACGGGCCGACCCGTGAGCTGCTGGCCGACACCGCGCTGCTGGCGCGGCACCGGCTGGAGCTGCCCTACGGGTTCGACCCGGCCAACGTCCCCTGATCAGTCCGCGCCACCCACGAGGGCCTCGGCGAAGGCCTCCGGCTCGAACGGCGCGAGGTCGTCGGCGCCCTCCCCCAGCCCGACCAGCTTCACCGGGATGCCGAGCTCGCGCTGCACCGACACGACGATCCCGCCCTTGGCGGTGCCGTCGAGCTTGGTGAGGACGACGCCGGTGACGTCGACGGCCTCGGTGAACACCCGCGCCTGGACGACGCCGTTCTGGCCGGTCGTCGCGTCGAGGACCAGCAGCACCTCGGTGACCGCCGAGACCTTCTCCACGACCCGCTTGATCTTGCCGAGCTCGTCCATGAGGCCGCCCTTGGTGTGCAGCCGGCCGGCGGTGTCGACGACGACGGTGTCCACCTCGGCCTCCACGCCGGTGCGGACCGCCTCGAAGGCGACCGACGCCGGGTCGGCCCCCTCGCGCCCGCGCACGGTGAGGACGCCGACCCGCTCGCCCCACGTCTCCAGCTGGTCGGCGGCGGCGGCGCGGAAGGTGTCGGCCGCGCCCAGCACCACGCTCTTGCCGTCCCCGACGAGCACGCGGGCGATCTTGCCGACCGTCGTCGTCTTGCCGGCGCCGTTGACGCCCACCACCAGCACCACGCCCGGCCGGCCCTCCCGGCGGTCGACGGCGAGGGTGCGGTCCAGGTCGGGCCCCAGGACGGCGGTGAGCTCCCGGACCAGCAGCTGCCGCAGCTGCGGCCCCGAGGCGGTGGCCAGCACCATCGACTGCGTGCGCAGCCGCTCGACGATCTGCGTGGTGGCCGCGACGCCGACGTCGGCGGCCAGGAGGGTCTCCTCGACCTCCTCCCAGTCGTCCTCGGTGAGCCGCTCGCGGGCCAGCACGGTGAGCAGGCCGCGGCCCAGGGAGGACTGCGACCGGGCCAGCCGGGAGCGCAGCCGCACCAGCCGGCCCGCCGAGGGCGGCGGGGTCTCGAAGACCAGGCCCGGCTCCGGCTCGGCCGGCGGCAGCGGCACCTCCGGCGCCGGCGGTGCCTCCGTCTCCGGGGGCAGCCCGAGGCCACTGGCGGTGGAACCGGTCGGCCGTGGCTCCGCCGTGGGCGCGGGCGGGCGCGGGCGGGTCAGCGTCGTGCCGGCGACGGCATCGTCGTCCAGGCGGGTGGTGCGGCGGCCACGGCCGACGAGCAGGCTGACCCCGAGGACCAGCGCGACGACGAGGATCGCGACCGCGATCAGCACGAACTCCATGTGGTCAGTCTCCCAGCCCGCGTTCGGCCAGGTCTGGGCGGAATCCAGCTCCGTGGGCCACGCTGGTCGGCATGCCGCTGCCCGGCCGGGAGTCCCCGGTCCTCCTGCTCGGACCGCTCCTGCGGCACGTCGACCCCGTCTCGGCCACCGTGTGGGTGGAGACCGACCGGCCGTGCGAGGTGACGGTGCTCGACCGCAGTGCCCGGACCTTCACCGTCGCCGGGCACCACTTCGCCCTCGTCGTCGTCGAGGGGCTGGAACCGGGGAGCGCCACGCCCTACGACGTCCGGCTCGACGGTGACCGGGTGTGGCCGGAGGCCGCCTCGCCGTTCCCCGAGAGCCGCATCCGGACGCCTGGCCGCCCGGGGCCCTTCCGGATCGCGTTCGGGTCCTGCCGCTACGCCACCCCCAGCACCGTCGACGTCAGCGAGGGCATCCCGCCGGACGCGCTGGACACCTACGCCGCCCGGCTCGCCCGGCGGCCGGAGACGGAGTGGCCCGACGCGCTGGTGCTGCTGGGCGACCAGGTCTACGCCGACGAGCTGACCGGGGCGACCCGCCGGTGGCTGGCGCTGCGCCGCGGCGAGCACACGCCGTCCGGGAGCCAGGTCGCGGACTTCGAGGAGTACACCCGCCTCTACGCGGAGTCCTGGAGCGATCCGCAGGTGCGCTGGCTGCTGTCGACGATCCCGTCCTCGATGATCTTCGACGACCACGAGATGATCGACGACTGGAACACCTCGGCCGCCTGGCGGCGCACGGTCACCGGCCAGGAGTGGTGGGAGCACCGGATCAGCGGCGGGCTGGTCAGCTACTGGGTGTACCAGCACCTGGGCAACCTCAGCCCGCAGGAGCTGGCGGAGAACGCGACGTGGCAGGCGGTGCGCGCGCACCCCGACGACGCCGAGCCGGTGCTGCGGGCCATGGCCGACGCCGCCGACAACGACCCGCGGTCGGTCCGGTGGAGCTTCGTGCGGCACTGGGGCGACGCGCGGATGGTCATGATCGACAGCCGCGCGGGGCGGGTCCTCGACGAGCAGCGCCGGCGGATGCTCGACGACGAGGAGTTCGCCTGGGTGGAGGCGGCGCTGCGCCGCGCCGTCGACGAGGGGGTCGAGCACCTCGTCCTCGGGACGTCGCTGCCGTGGCTGCTGCCGCACGCCATCCACGAGCTGGAGCGGTGGAACGAGACGCTCAACGGCCGCCACCTCGGCCGGCCGGTGGGCTGGCTGTCGGAGAGGCTGCGGCAGGCCGCGGACCTGGAGCACTGGGCCGCGTTCGGTGACTCCTTCGAGCGGCTGGGCCGGGCCCTGGTCGCGGTGGCCCGCGGGGAGCACGGCCGGGCGCCGGTGACCGCGCTGGTGCTCTCCGGCGACGTCCACCACGCCTACGCCGCCGAGCTGGTCTCCCCCGGCGGGCTCACCACCCGGGTGCACCAGCTGACCGTCTCGCCGCTGCACAACCAGGCGCCGCACCCGATCAAGGTCGGCTTCCGGATGGGCTGGAGCCGCTGGGCACGCCGGCTGACCACCGGCATGGCGCGGCTGGCCCGCGTGCGCCGCTCGGAGCTGGACTGGGCGAAGGTGGCCGGCCCCTACTTCGGCAACCAGCTGGGCGAGCTGGTCCTCGAGGGCCGCGAGGCGCGCTTCCGGTTGTTCGTCTGCGACCGCTCGCAGGACGGCGGGGACTCCCTGCGCGAGGTCGCCGACCTGCCGCTGTCCGACCCCGTGGCCGCGGAGGTGACAGGCTGAGACGGTGACCGACGCGACCGGGACGAAGCCCGCACCGGGCCCCGACCAGCCGCCCATCCCCGTCCGGCTGGTCACCTTCAACACCCACCACGGGGTCGGCGACGACGGCCGCCACGACCTGCCGCGGCTGGCGAAGGTGCTGGCCGCCGCCGACGCCGACGTCATCTGCCTGCAGGAGGTCGACCGCCACTTCGGCGACCGCAGCGAGGACGTCGACCAGGCGCTGCTGCTGTCGCGGGCCCTGGACATGCAGCTGGCCTGGGGCCCGGCGATCGACGAGCCCCGCCGCGACGAGCGCGAGCGCCGCCAGTACGGCAACGCGCTGCTCTCCCGGCTGCCGATCCTGGTCAGCGACGTCCACCCGCTGCCGGCCAGCGGCGAGCCGCGCAGCGCGCTGCGCACCATGGTGGAGCTGGACGGCGGCACGCTGTGGGTGACGACCACCCACCTGTCCACCCGCACGGCCGGGGAGCGGTCCGCGCAGGCCGCCCGGCTGGCCTCGCTGCACACCGAGCCGATGGCGGCCGGCGTCCTCGTCGGCGACTTCAACACCGCGCCGGACGCGCCGGAGCTGGCGGCGCTGCGCGAGCGGTTCACCGACGCCTGGGAACTCGCCCGCGACCGCGACGACCAGGCGGGCTGGCGGTTCTGGCAGCAGGACGAGGGCCTGACCCACCCCGCGCGGCGGCCGCACCGGCGGATCGACCACGTGTGGGTGACGCCGGGGGTGGCGGTCGCCGGGGCGCGCGTGCTCGACGGCGCCGGGGCCTCGGACCACCTGCCGGTCGTCGTCGACCTCGAGGTCCCCTCCGGCGTGTAGGAGGACCCGTCCTCCCTCAGGCCGGCTCGGCCTCGCGCAGGCGCTGGCTGATGACGCCGGTGATGCCGTCGCCGCGCATGCTCACCCCGTACAGGGCGTCGGCGATCTCCATCGTCCGCTTCTGGTGGGTGATGATGATCAGCTGCGACGTCGACCGCAGCTGCTCGACCAGGGTGAGCAGCCGGCCGAGGTTCACGTCGTCCAGGGCCGCCTCGACCTCGTCGAGCACGTAGAACGGCGAGGGCCGGGCCCGGAAGATCGCGACCAGCAGTGCGACGGCGGTCAGCGAACGCTCGCCACCGGACAGCAGCGACAGCCGCTTGACCTTCTTGCCCGGCGGGCGGGCCTCCACCTCGACGCCGGTGGTGAGCATGTCCTCCGGGTCGGTCAGGGTCAGCCGGCCCGAGCCGCCGGGGAACAGCGTCGCGAACACCTGCTCGAACTCCCGCTGCACGTCGGCGAAGGCCGAGGCGAAGACCGAGTGGATGCGCTCGTCGACCTCGCGGACGACGGTGAGCAGGTCGCGCCGGGTGGCCTTGAGGTCCTCGAGCTGGGTGGCGAGGAAGGAGTGCCGCTCCTCCAGGGCCGCGAACTCCTCCAGCGCGAGCGGGTTGACCTTCCCCAGCGTGGCGAGGTCGCGCTCGGCCCTGGCGGCCCGGCGCTCCTGTGCGGCCCGGTCGTAGGGCTCCGGCTCCGGCTCGGCCTCCCCCGCCGCCTGCGCCGCGGCGACCCGGGCGGGCGTGGGCGGCACGGGCGCGGCGGGGCCGTACTCGGCCAGCAGCGTGGGCAGGTCGACGCCGTACTCCTCGGCGGCGCGGGCCTCCAGCGCCTCGATGCGGTACCGCTGCTCGGTGCGGGCCACCTCGTCGCGGTGCACCTCGTCGGTGAGCCGCTCCAGCTCCGCGGTGGCCGTGCGGACCGCCGTCCGGACCTCGAGCAGCTCGGCCTCCCGCGCGGTGCGCACGCGGGCCAGCTCGTCGCGCTCGGTGGCCGCACGGGCCAGCGACGCGGCCAGGGCGGTCAGCGCCGCCTCCGCGCCGGCGCGCACCCGGGCGGCGACCTGGGCACCCCGCTCCCGGGCGACCCGGGCGGCGGCCGCCCGCTCCCGGGCGGCGCGCTCCTGGCGGGCCTGCCGGCGCAGCGACTCGGCGCGGCCGGACAGCGCCCGGGCCCGCTCCTCGGCGGTGCGCACCGCCAGCCGCGCCTCGGTCTCGGCCTGGCGGGCGGCGGCGGTCTCCAGCCGCAGCCGGTCGCGGACGGCGGGGTCGGGCTCCTCCTCCACCGGCGCGGCCTCCGCCTCCGCCAGCCGCTGCTCCAGGCCGGCCAGGGCGGTCTGCGCCTGCTCCAGGGCCTGCTCGGCGCGGACGCGGGCAGCCGCGGAGCGCTCGGCCTCGGCGGCGGCGGAGCGGGCGGCGGCGCCCAGCTCGGCCAGCTGCGCGGCGGCCGCCGAGCGGGTGCGGTCGGCGGCCTGGCGGGCGGCGAGGGCGGCCTCGACGTCGGCGGAGCGGTCCCGGGCGGTGGAGCGGGCGGCGGCCAGCCGGTCGGCGAGCTCGGCGGCCCGCGCCGCGGCGGCGGTGAGCTCGCGGTCGGCCTCGTCGACCCGGGCGCGCACCTCCAGGCCGGAGGGGGCGTTGGCCGACCCGCCGACCGACCAGTCGGCCCCGACGACGTCGCCGTCGGCGGTGACCGCCCGCACCCGCGGGTGGGTGCGCACGAGGGCGACGGCGTCGTCGAGCCCCTGCACGACCGCGACCCGGTCCAGCGTGCGGGCCAGGGCGGGGCGCAGCTCCTCGGGAGCGGTGACCAGGTCCAGCGCCCAGCGGGCGGCGCCGGCCAGCTCGGGCCAGCCCTCCCGGGGCAGGGGCGGCAGACCGCCGGTGACCAGCAGCCCCGCCCGGCCGCCGTCGACCTCGCGGAGGTGGGCGAGCACGCCCGCGGCGCCGGCGACCCCGTCGACGACCAGCGCGTCGGCCAGGCCGGCCAGCGCCGCGGCCAGCGGCACCTCCGCGCCGGACTCGACGGTGATCCGCTCCGCCACGGGACCGAGGACGCCGGGCAGGCCGGCGGCCAGCGCGGCGGCGGTGCCGTCGGCGGGGGCCAGGCCGAGGGCCAGGGCGTCCCGCCGGGCCTGCCAGGAGGCGCGGTCGCGCTCGGCGGCCCGCTCGGCGGCGGCCAGCTCCGTGACGACGGCGGCCGCGGCGGTGTGTGCGGCGACGGCGTCCTGGTGCGCGGTGACCAGCGCGACGTCGGTGTCCTCCTGGTCGGAGACCTCGTCGCGGCGCTCGGCCAGCCGCTCGGCGGCGACCTCGGCGCGGTCGGCGGCCTCGCCCGCGGCCAGCGCGAGCCGCTCGAGCTCCGACTCCCCCGCCACGACCCGCGAGCGGGCGGCGGCCACCTGACCGGACAGCCGGGCCAGCCCCTCCCGGCGGTCGGCCAGCGCCCGGGCCGCGGCGACCCAGGCCCGCTCGGCCTCGGCGAGCGCGGTCTCGAGCTCCCCGCGGGCGGCGACGGCGGCGGCCAGCCGGCCCCGCTCGGCCTCCAGCCCGGCGGCGAGCTCGGCCTCGGTGGCCGCGACCCGGTCGGCCTCGGCGTCCAGCTGGTCGGGGTCGCGCCCGCCGGCCGCAGCGGGTGGGGCGGCGGAGAGGTGCCGGTGCCGCTCGGCGGCCAGCTGGGCGACACCGCGGAAGCGCTCGGTGAGCGCCGACAACCGGTACCAGGTGTCCTGCGCCCCGCCCAGGAGGGGCGCGTTGGCGGCCAGCTCGGCCTCCAGGGCCGCCTCGCGGGTCGAGGTGCGCGCCAGCTCGGCCTCGACGGCGGTGCGGCGCTGCCGGGCGGCGGTCTCGTCGGCGACGTCCTTCTCCAGGGCGTCACGCAGCTGCACCAGGTCGTCGGCGAGCAGCCGCAGGCGGGCGTCGCGGAGGTCGGCCTGGACCCCGGCGGCGCGGCGGGCCACCTCGGCCTGCCGGCCCAGCGGCTTGAGCTGGCGGCGCAGCTCGGCGGTGAGGTCCCCGAGGCGGTCCAGGTTGGCCTGCATCGCGTCGAGCTTGCGGAGCGCCTTCTCCTTGCGCTTGCGGTGCTTGAGGACGCCGGCGGCCTCCTCCACGAAGGCGCGGCGGTCCTCGGGACGCCCGGACAGGACCGCGTCGAGCTGGCCCTGACCGACGATGACGTGCATCTCCCGGCCGATGCCGGAGTCGCTGAGCAGCTCCTGGACGTCGAGCAGGCGCACCTTGTCGCCGTTGATCTCGTACTCGCTCTCCCCGGAGCGGTACATGCGGCGGGTGATCGAGACCTCGGTGTACTCGATCGGGAGGGCGCCGTCGGCGTTGTCGATCGTGAGCGTCACCTCGGCGCGGCCCAGGGCCGGGCGGCCGGCGGTGCCGGCGAAGATGACGTCCTCCATCTTGCCGCCGCGCAGGCTCTTGGCGCCCTGCTCACCCAGGACCCAGGCGATGGCGTCGACGACGTTGGACTTCCCGGAGCCGTTGGGGCCGACGACGGCGGTGATCCCCGGCTCGAGGCGCAGGGTCGTCGCGGACGCGAAGGACTTGAAGCCCTTCAGCGTCAGGCTCGACAGGTGCACGGTAGAAGGACCCCGTCCCTCTCACCCCTCGCGAGCTCGGGGCGAGCCTCCGGACGGGGCCGGCGGTTCTACGGTTACGCCAGCGCCGGCTCGGCGCGGTCGCCGGCGATGCTCAGCAGCTCGTGGGCGATGGCGGCGTCCCGCTGGGCGCGCAGTTCCTGCAGTTCCTGCTCCAGCCGGCGCACCTTGGCCCGCAGGACGGCGTTCTCCTCGACTACTCGGAGCTCCGCGGACGGGACGACGTGACCGAACAGGGCCTTGGCCATGGTGGATGCGGCCTTTCGACTGCGTGAGTGAGTGACCTGCGCCCCGTACGACGGTCGGCGCGGTTGGTGTGTTCCCAGGGTGACAGGCTCAGACACGCAGGTCAACGTGCACACTGCACCCCGGGGGTGTCGTCCGGGTGTCGCGTTCGTCACGCCGTGGTGAACCCGGTCCCCCCCTGCACCGCGTCGTCCCGGACGTCGACCCGGGACACCTGCCCGGGTGCGTCGGCACCGTCGAGCGCGGCCAGGACGGCGGCCACCGCGTCGTCCTCCCCCTCGAGCACGACCTCGACCCGGCCGTCGGCGAGGTTGGTCGCCGACCCGGCCAGCCCGGCGTCGGCCGCGCGGGTCCGGACGAACCAGCGGTAGCCGACGCCCTGCACGGCGCCGGAGACGAGGGCGACCACCCGGCGGGTCATGTGCGGCGGGACCGGCCGGCCGACGAGCGGGGCCGCGGCTGGCAGTGCGGGCAGCTGTAGCTCGACCGGTTCATGAACGACTCCCGGACGATCGCCGTCCCGCACCGGGGGCAGGGCCGGTCGGCCTGGCCGTAGACGGCGAGGAACCGGGAGAAGTAGCCACTCTGGCCGTTGACGTCGACGTACAGCGAGTCGAACGAGGTGCCGCCCTGGGCCAGGGCCTCCCCCAGCACGTCGCGGACGCCGTCGAGCAGGTCGGCCACCTGGGCACGGGTGAGCCGGTCGGTGGGGCGGTTGCCGTGCAGCCGTGCCCGCCACAGCGCCTCGTCGGCGTAGATGTTGCCGACCCCGCCGATCAGCGTCTGGTCCAGCAGCGCGCGCTTGACCTCGGTGCGCCGGCGGCGCAGGGCGGCGCTGAACGCGTCGGCGTCGAAGGAGTCGTCGAGCGGGTCGATGGCGATGTGCGCCAGGCGCGGCGGCAGCCCGCCGTCCTCCCCGCCCTCCTCGACGGCCAGGCCACCGAAGGTGCGCTGGTCGACGAAGCGCAGCTCACGGCCACCGTCGGTGAACGTGAAGCGGGCCCGCAGGTGGGTCTCGTCCGGCGCGGACGGCTTCTCCACCAGCAGCTGGCCGCTCATGCCCAGGTGGGCGACGAGGGCGCGCCCGGACGGGACGCCGTCGGGCTCGGCGAGCGGCAGCCACAGGTACTTGCCGCGGCGGCGGGCGGCGGTGAGCGTGCGTCCGGTGATGGCGGCGACGAAGTGGGCGGTGCCCTCCAGGTGCCGGCGGACCGCGCGCGGGTGGCGCACCTCGACCGCCGCCACCGTGCGGCCGGCGACCCACTGCTCCAGGCCGCGCCGGACCACCTCGACCTCGGGCAGCTCGGGCACGGCCGTCAGCTCCCGTCGGCGGCCGTGGACGCCGCGGTCTCCGTCTCCGACAGGGTCCGCCAGGCGGTCTCGGCGGCCTCCTGCTCGGCGGCCTTCTTCGTGCGGCCGACGCCCCGGCCGTAGACGGTGCCGGCGAGGACGACGGCGGCGGTGAAGGTCTTGGCGTGGTCGGGCCCCTCGTCCTCGACCAGGTAGGTCGGGGCGCCCAGGCCGATCGCGGCGCCCAGCTCCTGCAGGCTGGTCTTCCAGTCCAGGCCGGCGCCGCGGGTGGCGGCCTGGTCCAGCAGCGGGTCGAACAACCGGTGCACGATCCGCGACGCGGCGTCCAGGCCCAGCCCGACGTGCACCGCCCCGATCAGCGCCTCCAGCGCGTCGGCGAGGATCGAGTCCTTCTCGCGGCCGCCGGTGGTCTCCTCACCGCGGCCCAGCAGCAGGTGCGGCCCCAGCCCGCCGGCACCCAGCCGCCGCGCCACCCCGGCCAGCGAGGTCATGTTGACCACCGAGGCGCGCAGCTTCGCCAGCCGGCCCTCGGGCAGGTCGGGGTGACGGCGGTAGAGCTCGTCGGTGACGACCAGCCCGAGGACCGAGTCGCCGAGGAACTCCAGGCGCTCGTTGGTGGGCAGCCCGCCGTGCTCGTAGGCGTAGGAGCGGTGGGTCAGCGCCAACGCCAGCAGGCCGCCGGGCAGCTCGACGCCGAGGGCGTCGAGGAGCCAGGCGGCCGAGCGCTCGGCGTGGGCGACGCCGGCCGGGGAACGGCCGGCGGTCCCGCCCACCGCGGGCTGGGTGCCGGTGGCCGGGGTCGCCACGGCTGGTCTACCCGAGGATCAGACCGAGAGGACCTGACGGCCCTCGTACTGGCCGCAGTTCGGGCACGCCTGGTGCGGCGGCTTGAGCTCGCCACAGGCCCGGTTGGGGCACGGCGACAGCGTGGGAGCGGACGCCTTCCACTGCGAGCGACGCATGCGGGTGTTGGCGCGGGACATCTTCCGCTTCGGGACGGCCACGGTCAGTTCTCCTCTGGGTTGTCCGGACCGGGGGTGCCCGGTTCGGAAGCGGATCGGTCGGGCTGCGAGGTCCCGAAGCGCTGGGCCAGCCCGGCCCAGCGGGGGTCGAGCACCTCGTGGCTGTGGTCGGCCGGCAGGTCGTCCAGACGCTGCCCGCAGTCGACGCACAGCCCCGCGCAGTCCTCGGTGCAGGTCGGCGCGAGCGGCAGGCTGAGGACGACGAGGTCGCGGACCATCGGCTCGAGGTCGAGCTGCTCGCCCTCCACGCGCCGGACCTCGTCCTCCTCGCTGGTCGCCTCGGTGGTGCTGCCCTCGTAGGCGAACAGCTCCTGGACGTCGAGCTCGAGGGTGTCCTCGATCGGCTCCAGGCAGCGCGCGCACGAGCCGGCGACGGGCACCTCGACCTCCCCCGAGACCAGCACGCCCTCCATCACCGACTCCAGCCGCAGCCGGAGCTGGACCGGGGCGCCCTCGGGGACGCCGATCAGCTCGACCCGCCAGTCGGCGGGCGCGGGCACCGTGCGTTCGAGCTCCTGCAGGGAGCCCGCGCGACGGCCGAGCTCCCGCAGCTCCACGCGCCAGGGGTTGGCGGCAGGACGCCGGGCGTCGGAGGACGCGGCGCCTGAGCGGTGCGGCTGAGCGGCAGACATGTGGGTACTCGCAGTAGGCAGCGGGGAAGGGTGGCCGGCCGGGGTGCGGGACCTCCGGCGGTCGGACCGGTTGCCCAGACTACCCGATGGCCCGGCGGCGGCGTCCGGACCGGAGGGGACCCCCTGCTGCGTCCCGGCGTGAGCCTGCGCACGGCGGGGTGGGAAGGCCCCCTCTCAGGGCTCCCGGAGCGTGGAACGCGCCTTCTCGACCGAGCGGAGCATCCGCTCCAGCGTGGTGCCGAAGTCGGCCAGCCGGCTGTCGACGTACTCGTCGACCTCGGCCCGCATGCGGTTGACGTCGGCGACGGTCTGGGCACCCAGCTCGTCGGCGCGGGTGACCGCGCCCCGGTAGACCTCGGTCTCGCTGATCAGCCGCTCGTGCTCGGCCTGCGCGGCGGCGAGGATCTCGGCGTGCTGGGCCTGGGCGTCGGCCAGCACCGCCTCGTGGTGGCCGCGGGCCTCCTCGACGATCCGCTCGGCCTCCTCCTCGGCCCGTGCCAGCAGGTCCTCGGCCTCGGCCTGCGCCTGGGTCAGCAGCTCGTCACGCTGTCGACGGGCGGTGCCCAGGATCTCCTCCCGCTGACGCCGCGCGGCGCCCACGACCTGCTCGCTCTCGCTGCGGGTGCGCCCGGTCAGCCGCTCGGCCTCGGCCTGGGCCTGCTGGAGGATCTCGGTGCGCTGCTCGACGATCGCGCCGGCCTTGTGGACGTCCTCCGGGAGGTTCTCCCGCAGGTCGTCGAGCAGGTCCAGCAGCAGGTCGCGGGGCACCATGCAGGAGCCGCCGGACATCGGCACGTTGCGCGCGTTCTCGATGACGCGGGCCAGCTCGTCGACGGTCTCGTAGAGCCGGTACACGACCTCGGTCACAGGGCCTCCTCGCGGGCGCTCGTCGGACCTGCGACCGGAGGTGCTGTGTCCGTGCGTGACCTCGCGAGCTCGGTCACGAACCCTGCTCCCGGTGCGCGACCAGCCGCTCGTGGACGGCCTTGGGCACGAGGCTGGAGACGTCCCCGCCGAAGGTGGCGATCTGCTTGACCAGGCTGGAGGACAGGTGCCCCACCTGCGGGGCGGTCGGCACGAACAGCGTCTCGACGCCGGCCAGCTCCCGGTTCATCTGCGCCATCTGCAGCTCGTACTCGAAGTCACTGACCGCACGCAGGCCCTTCACGATGACCGGGACGTCGTTCCTGCGGCAGTAGTCGACCAGCAGCCCCTGGAAGCTGTCGACGGTGACGTTCGACAGTTCCGAGACCGCGTCGCGGAGCAGCTCCATGCGCTCCTCGACGGGGAACAGCCCGGCCTTGCCGGGGTTGACCAGGACGGCGACGACCAGCTCGTCGTACAGCGCCGCCGCACGGGTGATGACGTCGACGTGGCCGTTGGTGACCGGGTCGAACGAACCGGGGCAGACCGCTCGCCTCACGGACAGCGACCGTACCGGAGCACGGCCTCGCCGTAGCGGCGGTCGCGCACTCCGGTCAGGGGTGTCGGCCACTCCCAGGGCTCCTCGCGGCTGGAACGCTCGACGACGACCACGGCTCCCTCGGCCAGCCAGCCGCCCCCGACCAGGGACCCCAGCACGCCGAGGACCTCGGCCACCGGCGTGGCGTAGGGCGGGTCGGCCAGGACGAGGTCGAACCGGGTCGGCGGCGGGCCGGCCACGACCGTGGGCACCGAGCCGGCGACCACCCGCCCGCCGGACAGGCCGACGGTGGCCAGGTTGGCGCGCAGCACGGGCAGCACCCGGGGGCCGGACTCGACGAGGACGACGGTGCGCGCCCCGCGGCTGAGCGCCTCCAGGCCGAGGGCGCCGGAGCCGGCGTAGAGGTCGAGGACGGCGGCGCCCTCGAGGTCCATCAGCGTGGAGAGGCTGTTGAACAACCCCTCCCGCGCCCTGTCCCCGGTCGGTCGGACGCCGGACGGCGGCACCTTGAGCCGCCGCCCACCGGCGACGCCGGAGATGAGCCGCGTCATGCCTTCTCGAGGTACTCGGCGCGCTCGTCGGTGGCCAGCGCCGCGACCTCCATCGCCAGGCCGGGGTGGTCGGCCAGGCCGCGCTCGGTGGCGAGCAGGGCGGTGGCCTCGGCCCGGGCCTCGGCGATGAGCTCCTCGTCCTCGAGCAGGGAGAGCAGCTTGATCGTCGACCGCCGGCCGGACTGCGCGGCGCCGAGCACGTCGCCCTCGCGGCGCGTCTCCAGGTCCAGGCGGGCCAGCTCGAAGCCGTCGGAGGTGGAGGCGACCGCGGCCAGCCGCTGACCCGTGGCCGACGACGTGGACGCCTCGCTCACCAGCAGGCACAGGCCCTGGTGCCTGCCGCGGGCCACCCGGCCGCGCAGCTGGTGCAGCTGGCTGACGCCGAACCGGTCGGCGTCCATGACGACCATCACCGTGGCGTTGGGCACGTCGACGCCCACCTCGACGACCGTGGTCGCGACCAGGACGTCGACGTCGCCGGCCGCGAAGGCCCGCATCCGGGCCTCCTTGTCCTCCGGCGTCATCCGGCCGTGCAGCACCTCCAGGCGCAGCCCGGCCAGCGGCCCGGCCGCCAGCGCCTCGGCGACGTCGAGCACGGCCAGCGGCGGACGGCGGTCGGAGGCGTCGTCGGCGGGCGCGCCGTCGGCGTCGTCGGGCTCCTCCTCGGCGCCGGCGTCCTCGCCGATGCGCGGGCAGACGACGTAGGCCTGCCGCCCGGCGGCCACCTCCTCGCGCAGCCGCTCCCAGGCGCGGTCGACCCAGCTGGGCTTCTCCCGCGCCGGCACCACGGAGCTGGCCACCCCGCCGCGGCCGCTGGGCAGCTGACGCAGCGTGGAGGTCTCCAGGTCGCCGTAGACGGTCATCGCGACCGTGCGCGGGATCGGCGTGGCGGTCATGACCAGCACGTGCGGCGGCCGGTTGCCCTTGGCCCGCAGCGCGTCGCGCTGCTCGACACCGAAGCGGTGCTGCTCGTCGACCACGACCAGCCCCAGGTCGGCGAAGTCGACGCCCTCCTGCAGCAGGGCGTGGGTGCCGACGACGATGCCCGCGCTGCCGTCGGCGACCGCGGCGCGGGCCTCCCGCCGCGCCGCGGCCTTCTGCGAGCCGGTGAGCAGCACGACCCGGGTGCCCTCGAGGGCGCCGTCCAGCTCCCCGGCGCGGCCCAGGGGCCCGAGCAGCGCGCGGATGCTCCGGGCGTGCTGGGCGGCCAGCACCTCGGTGGGGGCCAGCAGCGCGGCCTGGCCGCCGGCGTCGACCACCTGGGCCATGGCCCGCAGCGCGACGACGGTCTTGCCGGAGCCGACCTCGCCCTGCAGCAGCCGGTGCATCGGCTGCTCGCGGGCCAGCTCCGCCGACAGCTCCTCCCCCACCTCGCGCTGCCCGTCGGTGAGCGCGAACGGCAGCGCGGCGTCGACGGCGTCGAGCAGGCCGCCGGGTCGCGGCGGCCGCGCGATGCCCGGCTCGAGCGCGGCGGCCCTCCGGCGGGCGGCGAGGGTGAGCTGCAGCGTGAGCGCCTCGTCCCACTTGAGCCGGCGCTCGGCGTGCTCGACGTCCTCGGCCGAGGTGGGGCGGTGGATGTCGAGCAGCGCCGCCGCGAGGCTCGGCAGGCCGTGGCGCGCCCGCATCTCCTCGGGCAGCGGGTCGTCGACGAAGCCGAACCCGCCGGCCGCGTCGAGCAGCAGCTTCACCGACCGCTGGACCACCCAGCTGGAGACGTCCTTGGTGGCCGGGTACAGCGGGATGAGCGCGCGGGCCCAGTCCTCGTCGTCGTCCCCGGTCATGAGGTGGCAGTCGGGGTGGGCGAACTGCTTGCTGTTGCGCCACTCGCCGACGGTGCCGGCGAACAGGCCCCAGACGCCCTCCTGCAGGTTGGCGTGCTTGCGGTTGAAGAAGACCAGCTGCATGGAGTTGGCGCCGTCGCCGACGGTCACCTCGGTGAGCGTGCCGGGCCGGTTGCGCATCCTGCGCGTGGAGACCTTGCGCACCTGGGCGAGGACGGTGACGCGGTCGCCGACCTGGAGGTCCTCGAGCTTGGTCATCTCCCCGCGGCGGGCGTACCTGCGGGGGTAGTGCCGCAGCAGGTCGCGGACGGTGTGCAGGGAGAGCTGCTCGGCCATGGCCTTGGCCGTCTTCGCGCCGAGGACGCGGTCGAGCCGGGTGGTCATGTCCACCGCCATCACTCCACCCCCACCTGGAGCGGGACGCCCTCCGGCCCGTCGTCGTAGCGGGTGACCTCGACCATCGGGTGCGCCGCGGCGAGGTGCCCGCACACCGCGTCGCCGAGCGCGGCGTCGGGACCGACGACGAGCGTGACCAGCTCACCCCCGGCCGAGAGCATGCGGTCCAGCAGCTCGCAGGAGACCCCGGCGAGGTCGGCCCCGACCAGCACGACGTCCCCCTCCGCCGAGCCGAGGACGTCGCCCGGACGGCACGGCCCGGCGCTGGTCAGCGCCGCCTGCTCGGCGCGGGTCACCTCCGCCCAGCGGGTGGCCGCGGCGGCCTCGGCCATGGTGATGACGTCGTCGTGGAAGCGCCGGCCGGGGTCGGCGACGGCCAGCGCGGCCAGCCCCTGCACCGGGGACCGCGTCGGCACCACGGCGACGTCGCGGTCCGCCTCGCGGGCGCGGTCGGCGGCGCGGGCGGCCACGGCCGTGAGCGCGGGGTCGTTGGGCAGGACGACGACCGACGCGGCGCCCGACGCGATCACCTCGGCGACCACGTCGTCCTCGGTGACGCCGTCCGGGCCGCCGGTGAGCACCCGGGCGCCCTCCCCGGCGAACAGGCCGGCCAGGCCGTCGCCGGGGACGATCGCGACGACCGCCCGCGTGCCCGCGGCCGGCGCCGGGGGTCGCACCGGGGCCAGCGGCGTCACCGAGATGCGGTACGGGCGCCCGGCCTCGATGCCGGCCTCGATGGCGGCACCGACGTCGGAGGTGTGCACGTGCACGTTCCACTCCCGGCCGCCGGGCGTGTCGACGCCCACCACGACCAGGCTGTCGCCCAGCGCGGCCAGCCGGTCGCGCAGCCGGGCCACGGCGGCGTCGTCGCTGCCGGCCAGCAGGTACTGCACCTCGCTGCCGGGCCCGGCCGGCGGCTGGTGCGGCCGGTCGGCGGGGTGCTCGTGGGGCCGCCCGCCGCGGCGGACCAGCGGCGGGCGGGCCGGCTCGACGCCGGTCACGGTGGTGACCAGCGCGTCGAGGACCAGGCACAGACCCGCTCCCCCGGCGTCGACCACCCCGGCGTCCCGCAGCGCGGCCAGCTGCCCCGGCGTGGCCTCCAGCGCCTCCCGCGCGCCGTCGGCCGCCGCCCGGACGACGTCGGGCAGGTCGGTGCGCCCGGCGGCCACCGCCGCCACCGCCGCCTCGCCTCCTGCCCGGGCGACCGTGAGGAACGTGCCCTCCTCGGGGTCGGCGACCGCGGCGTAGGCGGCGTCCGCGGCCTTCTGCAGCGCGGCGGCGAACGAGGGGCCGTCGGCGGGGGCGGCCCCGGCCAGCTGGTCGGCCAGGCCGCGGAGCAGCTGGGCGAGGATCGTGCCGGAGTTGCCGCGGGCACCGAGCACCGCGCCGCGGGCCAGGGCCGTCCACGCGGACTCCCCGGACCCCGCCTCCTCCAGCGCCGCCTGCGCCGCCTCGGCGGTGAACAGCAGGTTGGTGCCGGTGTCCCCGTCGGGGACGGGGAAGACGTTGAGGTCGTCGAGCCGACCCCGGGAGTCGGACAGGGCCGTGACCGCGGCCCGGCACCACTGTCCGACCGCGGCGTCGTCGAGCGCCGGCAGCACGGGCGGAGGGTACCCACGGACGGCGACGGGACAGGGGACGGCGACCGGCCGCGGGCGGCGTCGACGACGTCACTCCCGGGCCCTCGGACGGGAACGCCGAGGAGCGGCTAGACTGTCGGACGGTCTGTATGCGGTCGCACCTGCGCACCGCCGTCTGTGAACGATTCTTTCTGGGAGTGATCCGCCGTGGCTGCCGTGTGCGATGTCTGTGGCAAGGGGCCCGGTTTCGGTATGTCGGTGTCGCACTCGCACCGCCGCACGCCGCGCCGTTGGAACCCGAACATCCAGTCCGTGCGGGCGCTCGTCGCCCCCGGCAACCGTCGCCGGATCAACGCCTGCACCTCGTGCATCCGTGCCGGCAAGGTCGTCCGCGCCTGATCCGCGCGGGCTGGTCCCACCTCCCGGCTCCGGCCGGGTGAGAACCCCGGAGGTCACCGACCTCCGGGGTTCTCTGTCATCGCCGTCCTCCGGACGGCACCGCGGTGACACTGCCGTCCTCCGGACAGCACCGCGGCCAGGTGCCGTCCCGGCCGCCGCCGAGCCGCTGCCCGTGTCCCGATGGCCACGTGCCGTCCCCGGTCGACCGACCGGGGACGCCACCTGACAGCCGGTCCCGACGTGCCCGCCGGTCAGATGCCGCGGGCGTGGGCGGCGAGGACGACCAGGTCGACCACCGTGTCCATCGACAGGGCCGTGGAGTCGACGACCAGGTGGTAGTGGCGGGCCGCGGCCGGGTCGCTGCGGTAGAAGTGCCGCACGTACCCCTCCCGGGCGGCGTCGTTGGCCTCGAGCTCCCGCCGCACCTCCTCGACCGGGCGCCCGGTGCGCGCGACGGCGGCGGCCAGCCGGCGCTCGGGCGGGCCGTCCAGTCGCACGTGCAGCGCCCGCGGCCGGTCCCGGAGCACCAGGGCCGCCGCCCGGCCGAGCACCACCCCGCCGGGACCGTCGGCGATCTCGCACACGACCCGCTCGGTCTGCTGCCGGAACGCCCGCTCGTCCGGCTGCGGCGTCATCGGCACGATCCCGCCGACCGGGTCGGGCATCGTGCCCAGCGAGGCAACGATCCGCCACAGCCCCCGCGCGACCTTCTCGTCGTTGGCCTCCGCGTCGCTCAGCGGCACACCGAGCCGCCCGGCGACCTGCACCGGGATGGCCCGGTCGTGGAACACCAGCCCCAGGCGCTCGGCGACCGCCGGGCCGACCTCCGCTCCCCCGGCCCCGTACGAGGCCGAGATCGTCACGATCCCCGCGTTGCCGTCGCCCATGCCGGTTCCTCCCCGTCCGCTCGCGTGAGCCCCTTGCCCAGGAACACCGCGCCGGGTGCGTCGGCGTAGACGCCGTACCCGGCCACGGGGGTGTACCCCAGCGTGGCGTAGAGGGCCAGTGCCTCGGGCTGCCGGTTGCCCGAGTTGAGCACGACCGCGCGGTGGCCGGCGGCCGCGGCGCTGCGCTCCAGCTCGGCCATCAGCGCCTGCGCCAGTCCACGGCGCCGGAACGCCGGCTCGACGTAGACGCGCTTGACCTCCACGACGCCGTCGGCGTGCACCCGCCACGCGCCGCAGCCCGCCGGGACGCCGTCCACCTCGGCGACGAGGAACAGCCCGGCGGGCGGCTCGAACTCGGCCGGGTCGACCGGCGCCTCGTCCGGCCCGCCGTACCGGGCGACGTACTCCTGCTGGACGCGCCCGACCAGCGCCCGGGCGACGGGGTCGTCGTAGCCCACCGCGCGCAACCGGAGCTCAGCGGAAGTGGACATGCCCGACCCCCTCCGCACCGAGGGCCTCGGCCACGGCCGCCGCCGGCTCGCCGCCGACCAGGACGGCGGGGCCGTCGGTCGCCGCCCGCACCGTGCCGATCGGCGTCCACCCGCCGGGCAGTACCGCGCCGGCGGGGAACGTGGCGACCAGGGCGTGGTCCTCACCGCCGGTCAGCACCCACGCCAGGGGGTCGCCGCCGAGCGCCGCGGCGACCTGCTGCAACGGCCCCGCCGGCTCCAGCGTGGCCCGGACCAGCGCCGCGCGGTCCAGGTCGACCACGACGCCGCTGTCGTGCGCCAGGTGCCCGGCGTCGGCCAGCAGACCGTCACTGACGTCACACATCGCCGTCGCCCCTGCCTCGGCGGCGGCCGGTCCGGCCGCGTACGGCGGCGCCGGGCGGCGGTGCGCGGCCACCGCCGCCGCCGGGCTGGTGAAGCCCCGCCGGAGCACGGCCAGCCCGCACGCCGACCACCCCAGCCGCCCGGCGAGGGCCAGGACGTCGCCGGGACGCGCCCCCGAGCGCAGCACGGGCGCCCGTCCGCCCAGGTCGCCCAGGGCGGTCACCGACAGGACGACGGCACCGCTGTCCGGTGCGGCCGAGACGGTGTCACCGCCGACGACGGCCGCACCGAGCGGGGCGCACTCCTCGGCCAGCCCGGCGGCGACCCCCTCCAGCCACGCCGTCGAGGTGTCCGGCGGACAGGCCAGCCCGACCAGCAGCGCGGTGGCCACGCCCCCCATCGCCGCGACGTCGGCCAGGTTGGCCGCCGCCGCCTTGTGGCCGACGTCCTCGGCCGAGGACCAGTCCCGCCGGAAGTGGCGGCCCTCCACGAGCACGTCGGTGGTCGCCACGACCCGCCCGTCGGGGGCCCGCAGCACCGCCGCGTCGTCGCCCGGGCCGACCTCGGCGACCCGCGCGGCCCCGGCGCGGGCGAGGACCCGGGCGATGACGCCGAACTCGCCGACCACCCGCACGCTGTCGGCGGGGTCCTCCCGGGGCACCAGTGGACGAGGGCGAGTCACCGGTCACCCTCCACCGCTGAGGTAGGTTGCCCAACTGTCCGCCCACCGGCGCGGACGCCGCACCGGCAGCGCTGCCCGAGGAAAGGTCTCCCGTGGTCCACGCCTACATCCTCATCCAGACCGAAGTCGGCAAGGCCGCCCAGGTCGCCACGACGATCAGCCAGATCTCCGGCGTGACCAAGGCCGAGGACGTCACGGGCCCCTACGACGTGATCGTGCGTGCCGAGGCCGAGACCGTCGACGAGCTCGGCCGCCTCGTGGTCGCCCGCGTGCAGTCGGTCGACGGCATCACCCGCACCCTCACCTGTCCCGTCGTCAACATCTGAGCGCCCTGACCGAGAACCCCCCGCCTCGCGAGGCCGCCCCGGACGGGGCGGCCGCCGAGGAGACCCCGGCTCCGGGGCGCGCCCGCCCCGACGACCCGCTGCGGCGGATCGCGCTGCTGGTCACCGCCGTGGTGGTGCCGCTGGTCCTCGTGGTGGCGGTGCTGACCCGCGTCCTCGACGACGGCACCGACGGCGACGGCCAGGACGTCGCCGAGGTCGAGGGCACCCCGGCCCCGGGCCGGGCGACCCTCCCGCCGCTGCCGGTGGAGGTGCCGCCGGTGACCCCGGAGGCCGACGCGTCCTGCCCCGCGCTCATGGCCGCGCTGCCGCTGGAGCTCGCCGGGGAGCCGTCCCGCGCCGTGCAGTCGGACACCCCGTACGCCTACGCCTGGGGCGAGCCGCCGATCGTGCTGGTGTGCGGTGTCGACCGCCCCGCGACGCTGGAGCCGACGTCCCCGCTGATCCAGATCAACGGCGTGAACTGGCTCGTCGACACCAGCGACCCGGACTCGGTCGTCTGGACCGCCGTCGACCGCCCCGTCTACGTGCAGGTGACCGTCAGCGCCGACACCGACAGCGCGCCGGTCACGGCGCTCGGCCCGGTCATCGGCGACACCCTCCCGATCCGCCGGCCCTAGCCGCTCAGGGCGGCGGCAGGCGGTCCAGCTGGTCGGCCAGCACGGCGTGCACCTCCGCCGAGGCGTCGCTGACCGACCCGGCGACCGCGCTCGCCCCGACGCTGAACACCCCGTGTCCGCACCAGGCGAACGCCGCCGGCCCGGACAGGCCCCGGGCCGGGTCGGCCTCCTCGACCGTCAGGAGCCGGCAACCGCCGGGCAGGTGGGGCGGGTCCTCCCGCAGCACGCTGTCGTAGAGCTCCGCCTCGTTCTCCGCGAGGTCGCGGGCGTAGGCCCCGGCGCCGGCGCGGGTGTCGAACTGGTCGACGAACACGCTGGTCACCGGCCCCTCCCCGGCGCTCCAGAAGCGCTCCCAGCCGTAGCGGTAGCCGTACTCCTGGAGCACCTCGGTCTCCCGGCCCGGGTCGAGGGAGTAGGCGGCGACGTCGCGGGCCGACTTCTCCCCCGCGGGTGGGGAGAGGTCCTCGTCGGGCACCCGGGGCAGCCCCGAGGGCACCGTCGGCACGACCAGCGCCTCCAGCTCCTCCGGGGTGGCCGGGGTGGGGTCCGCGGGGGCGGCGGTGGCCGCCCCGTCGACGGTGGTGGTGCAGCCGCAGAGGGCCGCGGGCAGCAGCCCGACCAGCAGCGCCGTCCCGCCCAGACGGGCCGGCACCGGGAGGGTCACGCCCGTGCGCCGCCGTCCAGCGCCGGAGCCGCCGGGCGGGACGCCGCCAGCGCCGCCTGCACGAGGCGGTCCACCAGCCGGGCGAAGTCGACGCCGGTGGCCGCCCACATCCGCGGGAACATCGAGATGGGCGTGAACCCCGGCATCGTGTTCACCTCGTTGACCACCAGCCGCTCGGCGCCGTCCGGGCCGGCGCCGAGGAAGAAGTCGACCCGGGCCAGGCCCTGGCAGTCCATGGCCAGGTAGGCCCGGCAGGCGGCCTCCCGCACGGCGCGGGTCTGCTCCGGGGTGAGGTCGGCCGGGACGTCGAACTCGGCGGCGTCGGCCAGGTACTTGGCCGTGAAGTCGTACCAGTCGGTGCCCGGGCGCAGCCGGATCTCGGCCGGCAGGCTGGCCTCGGGCGGGCCGCCGTCGGGGCCGGCCAGGACCCCGCACTCGATCTCCCGGCCGGGGACGGCGGCCTCGACGACCACCTTCGAGTCGACGGCGGCCGCGGTGGCCACGGCGTCGGGGAACTGCGCCCAGTCGGTGACCCGGCTGATGCCGATGCTCGAGCCCGCCCGGGACGGCTTGACGAAGACCGGCAGGCCCAGCCGCTCGCGGGTGGCCTCGTCGAGCAGCGCCGGGTCCGCCGACAGCGCGCCGGCGGCGTCGCGGAGCACGACGTGGTCGCCCTGCGGCAGGCCGGCGGCGGCCAGCAGCTTCTTGGTGAACTCCTTGTCCATCGACGCGGCGCTGGCGAAGACGCCCGAGCCGACGTACGGGATGCCGCTCATCTCCAGCAGGCCCTGGATCGTGCCGTCCTCGCCGTAGGCGCCGTGCAGCACCGGGAAGACGACGTCCAGCTCGATGCGCGAGCCCCCGCCGTCCAGCCGCACCAGGCCGCGGCCCGCGGGGTCGCCCACGAGGGTCACCGCCGTCCCGCCGGTCACCTCCGGCAGCTCGCCGTCCACGATCGCCAGCCGCAGCGCGGGGTCGGGCAGCACCCACCCGCCGTCGCGCGTGATGCCGACGGGGACCACGTCGTACCGCTCGCGGTCCAGCGCTGCGAGGACGCTCCCGGCGGAGACGCAGGAGATGGAGTGTTCCGCGCTGCGGCCGCCGAAGACGACCCCGACGCGCAGCTTGCCGGCCTGTCCGCTCATCGCGGCCGACACTAGTGGAGCCCCCGGCGCCCGCCCCGCCGACCGGCGGGTGACCGCCCTCCACGGCGCTGGCGGGCGGGCGGTGTGGGAGCCTCGACACACGATGCGCGAGAACCTGGCTGCCGCCTCCGGCGGAGACCCGACCGGGACGACGGCCGGCGGGCTCGGGCCGTCGCGGACCCACCCGCGGGCACTGCGCCTGGCCGGTGCCGCGGTGCACCTCTACACCGCCAGCGGCACCGTGCTGGCGCTGCTCATCGTGCTGGCCGCCTTCGACGGCGACGCGGTCACGGCGCTGTGGCTGGGCCTGGCCGCCCTCGTCATCGACGGCACCGACGGGATGCTGGCCCGCCGGATGCGGGTCAAGGAGACGATCCCCTGGTTCGACGGGGCGCGGCTGGACGACATCGTCGACTACCTGACCTACGTGTTCGCGCCGGTGGTGCTGCTGTGGACGACCGGCTCGCTGCCCGGCGGCGCGCTCGGCTGGGTCGTCGCCGCCCTGCCGCTGCTGGCCTCGAGCTACCAGTTCTGCCGGGTCGACGCGAAGACCGACGACCACACCTTCCTGGGCTTCCCCAGCTACTGGAACGTGGTGGCCTTCTACGCGATCGTGCTGGACCTCGGCCCGGGCGCGATCGCCGCGGTCCTGGTGGTGTGCTCGGTGCTCGTCTTCGTCCCGGTGCGCTACCTGTACCCGTCGCGGACCCTCGCCCTGCAGGGGCTGAGCCTGCTGCTGACCGCCGTCTGGCTGGCCACCTACGCGATCCTCCTGCTGCAGGTGCCCGACCCGCACCCGGTGGTCGTCGCCCTCTCGCTGGCCTACCTCGTCTACTACGTGGCCGTCAGCGGCTGGCTGACCGCGCGCGCCGCCCACCGCCGGCGTCGCGACGAGCGGACCACGGGCCTGTCGCCCGTCGGCTGACTCAGCGCAGCAGCGGCGAGCGCAGCACCAGCTCCACGTTGCGGTCCTGCGGCCGGCCGGCCAGGCCCGAGGACAGCCCCGCCCACGGCACGTTGGCCGACAGCTCGCGGTGCAGGGACGCGAGTGCGGCCGGTTCCCGCGCCGCCGGGTCCAGCGGGTCCGGCGGCCGCGCGGGGCTGTCGTGGTCGACCATCGTGCAGACCAGCGACAGGGTGCCGTCGCCGTTGTCGACGAACTCGACCAGGCGGGCCTGGCCCGGCCAGTCCACGACGGCGCAGGTGGTGACCTCCCAGAACCCGCGGCCGGCCTCCTCCGGGTGCGCCCACGGCCGCACCTCGCTGACGTGGGTGTGCCCGTTGAGCCACAGGACGACGTTCGGGAACCGGTGCAGCAGCGCGACCAGCTCCGGGCCGCCGAGGACGTCGGCCCCCGGGCCCGGCCGCGGGTGCAGCGGGTCCTCGCGCATGAGCGTGGAGGAGCCGTGGTGGGAGATCACCACGATAAGCCGGTCGGCGTTCCCGGTGGCCACCCGCGTGCCGTCGGGCTCGACGACCACCGAGGAGACCTCCCGCAGCCGCTCGGCCAGCCAGCGCCCCTGGACGGCGTCGATCGTGCCGTCCCCGCCACCGGTGACCCGCGTGGTGTCCAGGCAGACCACCCGGATCCCGGGCAGGCCGTCCCAGGCGTAGTAGGCCGTCCCGTCGCGGAGGTTGGCCTCGGTGAACCCGTGACCGGCCGGCTCCCCGCCGTCGGCCAGGTGCGCGGCGACGAAGTCCCCGCGGTCGATGAACCGGCGCGCGGCCAGCGGGGTGACGGTGCGGGCCCCGGCGGTGGTGAACACCTCCGAGGCGTGCGTGAACAGCCGCAGCGCGTCGTCCAGCGGCACGTCGGGGGCGAGCTCGACGGGCTTGCGGTCGGCGAGCAGGAGGTCCTGCAGCGCCGGGGTGGGCACCCCCACGCCCTGGATGAGCGCCTCGTGGTTGCCGTGGCAGCCCAGCCACGGCAACCGCAGCCCCTCCGCCCGGAACGACGCGAACGCCGCGGCGAGCAGGCCGGGCCGGTCGGGGAAGCCGTGCCGCGACCGGTAGAGGTCCGGCTCGCCGCCGCCGTCGCACTCGGGTCGCCAGAACAGGTCGTGCGGCCAGCCGGAGGCCTGCACCCCGTCGTAGGCGGTCAGCCCCGCGCCCGGGGACACCGGCCCGCCGTTGAGGACGTCCAGGAGCAGCGAGAGCTCGTTCCACTGGGCGTTGTCGATGGCGTCGCCGGTGGTGACCACCACCTGCACCGGGTGCCCGGTCCGCGGACCGCCCGACAGCCCGTTGAGGGTGCGCACGAGCGCGTCGATCGCGTGCGCGGTGATCGCCTCCTGGGGCCGGTGCATCGGCACCAGCGCGCGCATCCGCGGGTCGGCGAAGTGGCCGTTGAAGAACTCGAAACGGGCCGGGGAGCAGACGTCGGCCAGCTGCATGTCGGTGACGTGCGCCAGGCACCCCACCGGCCGGACGCCGGTCCGCGGCCGCTCCCAGGTGGCGTCGACGAGCTCGCGGCGGACCTGGTGCGGTTCGCCCGGGTGCCAGGCCAGCCCGAGGTAGTCGGTGTCCCGGCCGCGCCGCAGCACGGGGCCCGCGCCCAGGACGCGTTCGAGGGTCGTGCGGCTCATGCAGGAACGGGCAGGGGTGCGGGGGCGGGCGCGGGCACGGTGTCCGGGTGCCCACCGCACCCGGCGGCCGAACGCGGTGTCACAGGGCGTCGAGCGCCGCGGTGAGGTCGGCGACGAGGTCAGCGGTGTCCTCGATGCCGCAGGAGAGCCGCACGAAGCCCCCCGGCACCGCGTCACCGCCCCACTGCGCCCGCCGGTCGATCGTGCTGTGCACCCCGCCGAAGCTGGTCGCCGCCGTCCACAGCCGGGTGGCGGCCAGCAACCGGCCCACCGTGGCCTCGTCGGCCAGCTCGGCGGAGACCACCCCGTTGGGCCGCAGCATCTGGCGGGCGGCGAGCGCGGCGGAGGGGTCCCCCGCCCGCCACGGCCAGCGGACGCCGGTCACCGCGGGGTGGCCGGCCAGCAGGTCGGCGACCGCCGCCGCGCTCTGCGCCTGGCGGGCCAGCCGCAGGTCCAGGGTGCTCATCGAGCGGTGCCCGAGCCAGGCCTCGAACGGCCCCGGGGTGCCCCCGGTGTGGTCGCGGAAGGCCTTGAGACGGGCGTAGAGCTCGTCGTCCCCGGTGCTGACGTGGCCGAGCAGGAGGTCGCTGTGGCCGGTCAGGGCCTTGGTGTCGCTGCCGACGGTGAGGTCGGCGCCGAGCTCCAGCGGCCGCTGCCCGAGCGGGGTGGCGGTGGTGTTGTCCACGGCGAGGACGGCACCGGCCGCCCGGGTGGCGCGGGCGACCGCGGCGATGTCGCAGACGTCCAGCTGCGGGTTGCTGGGGGTCTCCAGCACGACCAGCCGGGCGCCGTCGAGGTCGCCGCGCGCGGCGACGGCCTCGATCTCCGGGGTGGGCACGTACTCCACCCGGACGCCGAAGCGCGTCAGCTCCTCGCGGGCGAGCAGACGCGTCGTGTAGTAGCCGTCGGAGGGCAGCACGACGCGGTCCCCGGCCCGGGCGGTGGCCAGCACCGCGGCGCTGATCGCGGCCATGCCGGTGGCGAAGGACAGGCAGCGGCCGCCGTCCAGCTCGCCGACCGCCTCCTCGAACACCCGCAGCGTCGGGTGCTCGGTGCGGGCGTAGGCGTCGGCGCCGCCGGCGCGGGGCGGCTGGTCACCGAGGTGGTAGGGCGCGGCGAAGACCGGGGAGGGCCGCAGCGGGGCGCCCGGCACGGGCGCCGGCTCCCCCGCCCGCACCGACCGGGTGCCGTCGCCCCAGGCGCGGTCGGTCCCGGACCCGTCGTCCACCCGTGCTCCGTCGTGCAACTCGTCGCTCACCCGTGCTCGGCCCCGCGTCCCGTCGTTCACTCGTGCTTCGCTTCCCTGGACATGATCTCCTTGACCATCTGCGCCGCGGGGACGCCGTCGTGGCAGACCCGGACGACGGCCTCGGTCAGCGGCATGTCCACCCCGTGCGCGCGGGCCAGGTCGAGGACCGGCCGGCAGCTCTTGACCCCCTCGGCGACCTGCCGGGTGGTCTGCTGGACCTCCTCCAGCGTCATCCCGCGCCCGAGCTTCTCGCCGAAGGTGCGGTTGCGCGACAGCGGCGAGCTGCAGGTGGCCACCAGGTCGCCCAGCCCGGCCAGCCCGGCGAAGGTGGTCAGCTCCGCGCCGAGGGCGGTCCCGAGCCGGGCGGTCTCCGCCAGCCCCCGCGTGATGAGCGAGGCCCGGGTGTTGTCCCCGAAGCCCATGCCCTCGGTGATGCCGCACGCCAGCGCGATGACGTTCTTGACCGCGCCGCCGAGCTCGCACCCGACCAGGTCGCGGTTGGTGTAGGGCCGGAAGTAGGGGGTGTGGCAGGCGGCCTGCACCTGGGCGGCCCGCTCCTGGTCGGTGCAGGCGATCACGGTCGCCGCGGGCTGCTCCTCGGCGATCTCCCGCGCCAGGTTCGGACCCGACAGCGCCGCCACCCGCTCCGCGCCGGCGCCGGTGATCTCGCAGATCACCTGGCTCATGCGCTTGGTGCTGCCCAGCTCGATCCCCTTCATCAGCGACAGCAGCACCGCGTCGTCCGGCAGCAGCGGAGCCCACTCGGTGAGGTTGTCCCGCAGCGACTGGGAGGGGACGGCGAGGACGACGATCTGGGCGCCCTGCAGCGCCTCGGCGGGGTCGGTGGTCGCGCGCAGCCGCTCGGGCAGCGGGATGCCGGGCAGGTAGTCGGGGTTCTCCCGCGTCTCGCTGATCGCCCGGGCGAGCTCCGGGCGCCGGGCGTGCAGCGTCACCGCGCAGCCGGCGTCGGCCATCACCTTGGCGAAGGTGGTCCCCCACGAGCCGGCACCCAGGACCGCCGCGCGGGCGCCGCCCCGGCCCGGCACGGACCCGCTCACGCGGCGCTCCCCGGCAGGTCGCCGGGGAGGGTGCGCCGCGGGCGGGGGGCGAAGGACGCCGGCGCCGGCTCCCCGCGCACCTCGGCCAGCTGGTCGCGGACGGCGCCCATCATCCGGTCGGTGACCTCACGCAGCAGCTCCCCGGTCATGGGCCGGCCGGCGCGCACCTGCGCCCGGAGGTCACCGAGGTCGACGGGCTCCCCGACCAGGTACTCCGCCGGCACCCGCAGCCGCGGGTGCAGCTTCTTGGCGTGGTAGTCGTGCAGCCGCTGCGGGCCCCACTGCGCCACGGGCAGCACCACGGCGTCGGTGGCCAGCGCCAGCCGGGCCACCCCGGTGCGGGCCTCCATCGGCCACCAGTCCGGGTCGCGGGTGACCGAGCCCTCCGGGTAGATCACGACGACGTTGCCCGCGGCGAGGTCGGCCTCGGCCGCCGACAGCGACGTGCGGGCGTCGGCCGAGCCGCGGGCCACCGGGATCTGCCCGGCCGCGCGCAGGATCCGCCCCGCCACCCCCTTGAACACCGACGCCTTGGCGAGGAAGTGCGGCACCCGGCCGCAGTCCCACACCAGCCGGGCGCAGGCGAGGGGGTCGAGGACCGACACGTGGTTGGCCACGACGAGCACCGGGCCGGTGCGGGGGAAGCGCTCGGCGTGCCGGTAGCGCAGCCGGAAGAACAGCACGGTGACCGGGTACACGGCGGCGACGCACAGCCACAGGGCCGGCGGGAGGGGCTTCCGGGTGCGCCACCGGGACGGCACTCGGCGCGCGGTCCCGGCCTCCGGGGACCGGTCGTGGCTCACCGGCGCCTCCCTCCTGCTGCTCCCGCGCGCTCGCCGCGCGGGATGTGATCCGATCCATGATCGGGCCTGCGCCCGTCCCCGCGCTGCACCGGGGTCCCGGCACACCCGCACGGGCCCTCCCCGGTGTGCTCACATTGTGGTCGTGTCCCCCTGGTCGGTCGTCGTCCCGGCGAAGCGGCTGACCGTCGCCAAGACCCGGCTGACCCCGCTCACCGGTGGTCCCGCCGGACCGCCGGGCACCGCGCACACCCGCCTGGTGCTGGCGCTGCTGGCCGACACCGTCACCGCCGCGCTGGCCTCGACCGCGGTCGCCGAGGTCCTCGTGGTCACCGACGACCCCGACGCCGCCGCCGTCGTCACCGCGCTGGGCGCCCGGACGGTCCCCGACGAGCCCGACCGCGGGCTGAACCCGGCGCTGGCCCACGGTGCGCGCGCCACCGACTCGGGCACCGTCGCCGCCCTCTCCTCCGACCTGCCCGCGCTGCGTCCGGAGGAGCTCACCGCCGCCCTCACCGCGGCCGGGACGGCGGCGCCGCGCTGCTTCGTCGCCGACGCCCAGGGCACCGGGACGACGCTGCTGACCGCGGCCGGTGTCGAGCTCGCGCCCGCGTTCGGTGCCGGGTCCGCGGCCCGGCACCGGGACGGCGGGGCGGTGCAGCTGACCGGCTCCTGGCCGGGGCTCTCCCGCGACGTGGACACCGCCGGCGACCTGCGGGCGGCCGTGGCCCTCGGGCTCGGCCGGCGGACGGCGGCGCTGGTCGCCGGGGGTGGACTGCGCACCAGGTGAGCGGCACCCGCTGTTCACCTGGCTACGGCACGATGGCCACGTGAGCGCACCTCGACCCGCACTGCCGGCCGACCGGTTCCTCAACCGCGAGCTGTCGTGGCTGGACTTCAACGCCCGCGTGCTCGAACTCGCCGAGGACGAGACGCTCCCGCTGCTGGAGCGGGTCAAGTTCCTCGCGATCTTCGCCAGCAACCTCGACGAGTTCTACATGGTGCGCATCGCCGGGCTGAAGCGCCGGCAGAGCACCGGGCTGACCGTGCGCTCCCCCGACGGGCTGACCATCCGCGAGCAGCTGGCCCGGGTCACCGAGCGCACCCGGGAGCTGGTGCACCGGCACGGCGACGTCTTCACCAAGGACATCACCCCGCGCCTGGAGGAGGCCGGGATCCGGATCGTGCACTGGGACGAGCTGGACGAGACCGAGACCACCCGGCTGCGCGACTACTTCCGCGACCAGGTGTTCCCGGTGCTCACGCCGCTGGCGGTCGACCCCGCGCACCCGTTCCCCTACATCAGCGGGCTGTCGCTCAACCTCGCCGTCTCCGTCCGCGACCCCGAGACCGGCGCCCCCCGCTTCGCGCGGCTCAAGGTGCCCAACAACGTGCCGCGGTTCGTGCCGGTGGGCCCCGGCGGGGCGCACCGCACGGCCGCGGAGGCGACCTTCCTCCCGCTCGAGGACCTCATCGCCGCACACCTGCCGCAGCTGTTCCCCGGCCTCGACGTGCTCGACCACCACCTGTTCCGCGTCACCCGCAACGCCGACCTGGAGGTCGAGGAGGACCGCGACGAGGACCTCCTGCAGGCCCTGGAGCGCGAGCTCGCCCGCCGCCGGTTCGGCCCGGCGGTGCGCCTGGAGGTCGCCGAGTCGATGGACCCGCGCATCCTGCAGGTCCTCATCAACGAGCTGGAGGTCGACAAGGAGGACGTCGTCCAGGTGCCCGGCCTGCTCGACCTGGCCGCGCTGTGGGCGCTCTACGACCTCGACCGGCCCGAGCTCAAGGACGACCCGTTCGTGCCGGCCACCCACCCCCGGCTGTCGGAGGGCGAGACCCCCAAGAGCGTGTTCGCCACGCTGCGGGAGGGCGACGTCCTGGTCCACCACCCGTACCACTCGTTCGCCACCAGCGTGCAGCGGTTCATCGAGCAGGCCGCCGCCGACCCCGACGTGCTGGCGATCAAGCAGACGCTGTACCGCACCTCCGGTGACTCCCCGATCGTCACCGCGCTCATCGAGGCGGCCGAGGCCGGCAAGCAGGTCGTCGTCCTCGTGGAGATCAAGGCCCGCTTCGACGAGGAGGCCAACATCACCTGGGCCCGCTCGCTGGAGCGGGCCGGCTGCCACGTCGTCTACGGGCTGGTGGGGCTGAAGACCCACTGCAAGACGGCGCTGGTCGTCCGGCGCGAGGGCAGCGTGATCCGCCGGTACTGCCACATCGGCACCGGCAACTACAACCCGAAGACCGCCCGCACCTACGAGGACCTCGGCATCCTCACCGCCGACCCGCGGGTGGGCGCCGACCTCACCGACCTGTTCAACACCCTCACCGGCTACTCGCGGCAGACCGCCTACCGCCGGCTGATGGTGGCCCCCCACGGGGTGCGCAACGGCCTGATCGAGCGGATCCGCCGGGAGGCGCGGCACGCCGCCGAGGGCCGCCCGGCCGGCATCCGGTTCAAGATGAACTCGCTGGTCGACGAGCGGATCATCGACGCGCTGTACGAGGCCTCGACGGCGGGGGTCCCCGTGGAGCTGTTCGTGCGCGGCATCTGCTCGCTGCGCCCCGGCGTCCCGGGGCTGTCGGAGAACATCCGGGTGCGCTCGATCGTCGGCCGCTTCCTCGAGCACTCGCGGGTCATGCACTTCCACAACGCCGGCGAGGGCGAGTGGTGGATCGGCAGCGCCGACCTCATGCACCGCAACCTCGACCGCCGGGTGGAGGTGCTGCTGCAGGTCTGCGACGAGCCCGCGCAGCGGCTGCTGCAGAGCGTGTTCGACCAGGCGATGGCCGACGACGTCCGCTGCTGGGAGCTGGGGCCCGACGCCGCCTGGACCCGCCGGGAGGGGCGGGACTACCAGGCCGGCCTCATGGAGCTGGCCGTCGCGCACGCGAACGGCGACGGCTGATGCTGGTCCGCGCCGCGGGCGGCGCGCTGTGGCGCCCGGCCGACGGCGGCGGGATCGAGACGGCCGTGGTGCACCGCCCGCGGTACGACGACTGGTCCCTGCCCAAGGGCAAGCTGGACGCCGGGGAGCACGCGCTGGCCGCCGCCGTCCGGGAGGTGGGCGAGGAGACCGGGCTGGCCGTCGTCGCCGGCCGCCGCAGCGTGCGCACCGAGTACCAGGTCGCCGCCGGGCCCAAGCGGGTCGACTACTGGCTCATGCGCGTGGTCGGCGGCCGGTTCACGCCCAACGACGAGGTCGACCAGCTGCGCTGGCTGCCGCTGGACGACGCCGCCGCGCTGGTCAGCCACGACGCCGACCGGGCGGTCCTGGACGACCTCGCGCGCACCGACGTCCCGCGCGAGCCGACCCTGCTGCTGGTCCGGCACGCCAAGGCCGGGAACCGGTCGGACTGGGACGGCCCCGACGGGGAGCGGCCACTGGAGGGCAAGGGCCGTCGGCAGGCCGCCCGGCTGGCCGAGGTGCTGCCGCTGTTCGCCCCGACGGCGGTGCTCAGCGCGCGGCCGGTCCGCTGCCGGCAGACCGTGGCGCCGCTGGCCGAGCGCCTGCAGCTGGCGGTGGAGGAGCTGCCCGAGCTCGGCGAGCAGGAGTACGACGCCGACCCGCAGGCCGGGCTGGCGATCGTCGAGCGGCTGCTGGCGCCGCGGGAGACCCCCGGTGTGACCGTCGTGTGCAGCCAGGGCGGCGCGATCCCCTCGGTGCTGATGAGCCTCGGGGTGCGCTGGGCCGGGGTGGCCGGCGCGCTGTGGCCCCCGGCGGCCAAGGGCAGCGTGTGGGCCCTCGGTGGCCGGCCCGGCGCGCTGGCGGCGGACTACTACCGCTCGTTCGACCCCGACGCCGACGACGGCCTCCCCCGCTGAGAGCGGCCCGCCCGGCCGACGTGGCCACGACGGCCGCGGGTCAGCTCGGGAGGGCCGGCAGGGCCTTCGGCAGCCAGGGCTGACGCCGGGCCTCGTAGGCCTCGATGTCGGCCAGGTGCCGCTCGGTGAGGCCGACGTCGTCCAGGCCCTCCAGCAGCCGCCAGCGGGTGTAGTCGTCGATCTCGAACGGCACCGTCACCGAGCCGTAGCGGACCTCCTTGGCCTGCAGGTCGACGGTCACCTCGGTGGTGGGGTCGGCCTCGATCGCCGTCCACAGCGCCTCGACGTCGGCCTGCGGCAGCAGCACGGTGAGCAGCCCGGCCTTGGTGGAGTTGTTGCGGAAGATGTCGGCGAACCGCGAGCTGATGACCACGCGGAAGCCGCCGTCCATCAGCGCCCAGACGGCGTGCTCGCGGGAGGAGCCGGTGCCGAAGTCGGGGCCGGCGACCAGGACGGAGGCGTCGGCGTACTCCGGCTTGTTGAGCACGAAGTCCGGCTCGTTGGTGCGCCAGGAGACGAACAGGCCGTCCTCGAACCCGGTGCGGGTGATCCGCTTGAGGTACTCGGCCGGGATGATCTGGTCGGTGTCGACGTTGGTGCGCCGCAGCGGGGCCGCGGTGCCGGTGTGGGTGGTGAAGGCGTCCATCGGGCTCAGACTCCAGCGGTCTCGAGGCGGGCGTCGTCGTCCAGGTCCGCGGGGGCGGTGAGCCTGCCGGTCAGCGCGGTGGCCGCGGCGACGGCCGGGCTGACCAGGTGGGTGCGCCCGCCCTTGCCCTGCCGGCCCTGGAAGTTGCGGTTGCTGGTGGAGGCCGAGCGCTCCCCCGGCTTGAGCTGGTCGGGGTTCATGCCCAGGCACATGGAGCAGCCCGCGCCGCGCCACTCGGCGCCGGCCTCGGTGAACACCTGGTCCAGGCCCTCGGCCTCGGCCTGCGCCTTGACCGCCACCGACCCGGGGACGACGAGCATCCGCGTGTTGGCGTCGATGTGCCTGCCGCGCAGCAGCTCGGCGGCGACCCGGAGGTCCTCGATCCGGCCGTTGGTGCAGGAGCCGAGGAAGACGGTGTCGACCTCGATCTCGCGCAGCGGCGTGCCCGGCGTCAGGCCCATGTAGGCCAGCGCGCCCTCGGCGTCGCGGCGGTCGTTCTCGTCGGCGATCTGCGCCGGGTCGGGCACGCTGGCCGAGATCGGCAGGCCCTGGCCGGGGTTGGTGCCCCAGGTGACGAACGGCGTCAGCGACGCCGCGTCGATGTGCACCTCGCGGTCGAAGACGGCGCCCTCGTCGGTGCGCAGCGTCGTCCAGTACTCGACCGCGGCGTCCCAGTCGGCGCCCTGCGGGGCGTGCGGGCGGCCCTGCAGGAAGTCGAAGGTGGTCTGGTCGGGGGCGATCAGGCCCGCCTTGGCGCCGGCCTCGATCGACATGTTGCAGATCGTCATCCGGGCCTCCATCGACAGCTTCTCGATGGCGCTGCCGCGGTACTCGATGACGTGGCCCTGGCCGCCGCCGGTGCCGATCTGGGCGATGACGGCGAGGATGACGTCCTTGGCGCTCACGCCGGGGGGCAGCTCGCCGTCGACGGTGACCGCCATCTGCTTGGGCCGGTACTGCGGCAGCGTCTGGGTGGCGAGCACGTGCTCGACCTCGCTGGTGCCGATGCCGAAGGCCAGCGCGCCGAACGCGCCGTGCGTGGAGGTGTGGCTGTCACCGCAGACGATGGTCATGCCCGGCTGGGTCAGCCCCAGCTGCGGGCCGATGACGTGCACGATGCCCTGGTCGCGGTCGCCCATCGGGGCCAGCCGGATGCCGAACTCCTCGGCGTTGCGGCGCAGCGCCTCGACCTGGGCCCGGCTGACCGGGTCGGCGATGGGCTTGAGGATGTCCAGCGTCGGGACGTTGTGGTCCTCGGTGGCCATCGTGAGGTCCGGACGGCGCACCGCGCGGCCGGCCGCCCGCAGCCCGTCGAAGGCCTGGGGGCTGGTGACCTCGTGGACGAGGTGCAGGTCGATGAAGAGCAGGTCCGGCTCGCCCGCGGCGCTGCGCACGACGTGGGCGTCGTAGACCTTCTCCGCCAGGGTCTTCGGCACGGCTGGTCCCTCCTGGTTCGCGGCTCGCTCCCCCATGGTGCCCTCCTGCTGGCCATCTCATGGTGTGGGATGCGAGTATTGCTCTGTGGGACAGCCTAACCCCGTAGCCGTGCTGGACAAAGCAGTGGCCATCCTCCGCGCCGTCGCGGCCGAGCCCGCGACCCTCGCCGAGCTGGTCGAGCGCACCGGACTGCCCCGGGCGACCGCCCACCGGCTGGCCGTCGCCCTGGAGGGGCACCGCCTGGTCCGCCGCACCGCGGTCGGGGCGTGGGCGCCCGGGCCGGGGCTGGCCGAGCTGGGCCGCGGCACCGCCGACCTCGCCGAGATCGCCGGCCGGCACCTGGTGACGCTGCGCGACGCCAGCGGGGAGAGCGCCCAGTTCTACGTGCGCGACGGCGCCTCGCGGGTGTGCCTGGCCGCCGCCGAGCGGGCCCACGGCCTGCGCGACACCGTGCCGGTCGGGTCGCGGCTGCCCATGACCGCCGGGTCGGCCGCCCACGCCCTGCTCGCCTTCGCCCCGGCCGACGAGGTCACCCCGCTGCTGCCGTCGGCCAGCTTCACCGCCCGCACGCTGCTCGACGTCCGCCGGCGCGGCTGGGCGCACAGCGTGGCCGAGCGCGAGCCGGGGGTGGCGTCGCTGTCGGCACCGGTGCGGGACGCCGCCGGCGGCGTGCTGGGTGCGGTGTCCATCTCCGGGCCGGTCGAGCGGCTGGGCCGGCGCCCGTCACCGGAGGTCGTCGGCGCCGTGCTCGAGGCGGCCGGCGCGATCTCCCGCGCCGCCCGCTGAGCGGTTATCAAGCGTGCGGCGGGGCGTCCCGGTCGTCGTCCTCGCGCCGCGGCTCCTCGACCACGACCGGCCGCAGCCTCGTCCAGAGCGCGAAGGCCAGGGCGAACACCAGCATGGCGATCCCCGCCCACAGGTTGGCGTTCACGTCGCCGGTCTTGGCGCGCTCGGCCTCGGTGTCGGCCACCAGGCCCATGACCACCAGCACCAGCCCGTAGAAGCCGATCAGGGCGGCGATGACGTTGCGGACGTCGAAGGCGCCCGCGGAGTGCCTGCGCTGCTCGCTCACGATGGGCTCCTCGTTCACCGGAAGACGACGTTCAGGGCGACGACCATGACCAGCGAGATCCCGGCCAGCTTGGTCGGCGACTGGTACCAGGGCAGCCGGTGCGCCTCGGGGTCGGTGCGCACCTCCCTCGGGGTCTCGGAGTAGACGAGACCGGCGAGCTCGGCGACCGGCTTGGGTGCGGTCACCGCGGTGACCGCGACGCTGACGACGATGTCGACGACGAACGCCGTGCCCGCGGCCACGAACGCCCCGCCCTGACCGGGCAGGTCCAGGACGCCGGTCTCCACCATCACGAAGACGGCGACCGCGCCGAGGGTGCCCGAGACCAGGCCGGCCCACCCGGCGGTCGGCGTCATCCGCTTCCAGAACATCCCGAGGATGAACGTGGCGAACAGCGGGGCGTTGAAGAAGCCGAACAGCGTCTGCAGGTAGTCCATCAGGTTGCTGTAGCCGGCCGCGATCAGCGCCGTCCCGATGGCGATCGCGGTGGCCCCGACCGTCGCCCAGCGGCCCACCGTCAGGTAGTAGCCGTCGGGGCGGTCCTTCTTCACGTACTGCTGCCAGATGTCGTAGCTGAAGACGGTGTTGAACGCCGAGATGTTCGCCGCCATCCCGGCCATGAACGCCGCCAGCAGGCCCGCGATCGCGACGCCGAGCAGGCCGTTGGGCAGCACGTCGCGGATGAGGGCGAGGATCGCCTCGTTGTAGGTGAGGCCGCTGTCCTGCCCGGCCTTGAGCTGCTGGATCTCCGGCACCAGCACCGAGGCGATCAGGCCGGGGACGACGACGATGAAGGGCACGAACATCTTCGGGAAGGACCCGATGACCGGGGTGCTGCGCGCCGCGGACATCGACTTGGTGGCCATCGCCCGCTGCACCTCGACGAAGTTCGTCGTCCAGTAGCCGAAGGACAGCACGAAGCCGAGGCCGAAGACGATACCGATGGTCGACCAGACCGGGTTCTGGAAGCCCGAGAGCTCCGTGGCCGGCCAGGACGACAGCTGCTCGGCCCCGCCGGACTCGGTGACCCGGTCGACGAGGCCGCCGATCCCCCCGACGCGGTGCAGGCCGATGAGGGTCAGCGGCAGCAGCGCGGCGACGATGACGAAGAACTGCAGGACCTCGTTGTAGATCGCCGCGGACAGCCCGCCGAGGGTGATGTAGCTCAGCACGATCACCGCGGCGACGATCAGCGACAGCCACAGCGGCCAGCCGAGCAGCGCGTTCACGATCGTGGCCAGCAGGTACAGGTTGATGCCGGCGATGAGCACCTGGGCGACGGCGAAGCTGATCGCGTTCACCAGGTGGGCGCCGGTGCCGAACCGCCGCCTCATGAACTCCGGGACGCTGCGGACCTTCGACCCGTAGTAGAAGGGCATCATCACCACGCCCAGGAAGAGCATGGCCGGGACGGCGCCGATCCAGAAGTAGTGCATCGTCGACATGCCGTACTGCGCGCCGTTGGCCGACATCCCGACGATCTCGACCGCGCCGAGGTTGGCCGAGATGAACGCCAGCCCGGTCACCCACGCCGGCAGCGACCGCCCGGAGAGGAAGAAGTCGAGGCTGTCGGAGACCCGGCGCCGCGCGGCGAAGCCGATCACCAGGACCACCGCGAAGTACACGACGACCAGCAGGTAGTCGACGAACGTCGCGTCGAGTCGCAGCGCGTCCACGGGCGGACCTCCGGTCTGGGGTCGGGTGTCAGGCGAGCCGGCGGGCCCCCGGAGCAGGCGTGACGGCGAAGGTCCGTGGCGCTGTGTACCCCTCCGCGGCGAAGCGATCAGTGATCGCCGTCACGGTCGCGGCCGTCCTCGAGGCGTCGACCAGCACGACCGCGCTCCCGCCGAACCCGCCGCCGACCATCCGCGCGCCCGCGGCCCCGGCCTCCAGCGCGGTGGCCACCGCGGTGTCCAGTTCCACGGTGGAGATCTGGAAGTCGTCGCGCAGCGAGGCGTGGCCGGCGGTGAGCACCGGCCCGATCGCCTCGGGCCCCTGCGCCCCGCGCAGGACGTCCACGACCTGGAGCACCCGCGCGTTCTCGGTGACGATGTGCCGGGCCCGGCGCAGCAGCAGCGCCCCCTCGGCGGTGCCGTCGTCCAGGGTGGCCAGCGCGGCGACGTCGGGGACGTCGCGCAGGGCCGCGACCCCGAGCCGCTCGGCGGCCTGCTCGCACTCGCGGCGCCGGTCGCCGTAGCCGCCGGTCGCGTGGTCGTGGGTCGTGCCCGTGTCGACCACGAGCAGCTCCAGCCCGGCGGCCGCGAGGTCCAGCGGCACCTGCTCGCTCCGGCGGTCGCGGGTGTCGAGGAACAGCGCGTGGCCCGCCGTGCACAGCAGCGACGCGGACTGGTCGAGGATGCCCGTGGGCGCGCCCACGAAGTCGTTCTCGGCCCGCCGCGCGACGTCCACCAGGTCGCCGACCGCGAGGTCGGGTGCGGCCAGGTCGCGCAGCGCCAGGGCGACCGAGCAGGACAGCGCGGCCGACGACGACAGCCCCATGCCCGACGGGACGTCGCCGTCGACCAGCACGCTCACACCACCGGGCACCCGCTCCCGCAGCGCGTCCACGACACCGGCCGGGTAGCCCGCCCAGCCACCGGGCCGGCCGGGCGCGAGCTCGGCGACGGCCACCTCGACCCGGTCGCCGGGGTGCTGCAGCGAGACCAGGGCGACCACGCCGTCGTCCCGCCGGGCGACGGCGGCGCGGGTCGTGTGCGGCAGCGCGACCGGCAGCACGAAGCCCTCGTTGTAGTCGGTGTGCTCGCCGATCACGTTCACCCGGCCCGGGGCGGCCCACACGCCCTCCGGCTCACCGCCGAACGCCTCCGTGAAGGCCCGGCGGGCCCGCTCGACGGCGCTCACGAGGCGTCCACGGCACGCAGCTGCTCGGCCACGTCCTCCGGTGTCGTGTCGCTGATGAACGCGCCCATCCCGGACTCCGAGCCCGCCAGGTACTTCAGCTTGCCCGGGGCGCGGCGCAGGGAGAACAGCTGCAGGTGCAGCCACCAGTCGTCGCGGCCGCGGCCCACCGGCGCCTGGTTCCACGAGGAGATGTACGGCATCGGGGTGTCGAAGCGGTGGGCGAACCGGCCGAGGACGTCGAGGTAGAGCGCGGCCAGCGCGTCGCGCTCCTCACCCGTGAGCGCCGGCAGGTCGGGCACCCGGCGGTGCGGGAACAGCTGGAGCTCGTAGGGCCAGCGGGCCGCGGCCGGGACGAACGCCGTCCAGTGCTCGTTGGCGGCCACCACGCGGGGACCCGAGCGCTCGGCGGCCAGGACGTCGGCGAAGAGGTCCCCGCCGGTGCGCTCGCGGTGCCGCTGGACCGACGCCAGCACCTTCTCCACCCGCGGCGTCACGAACGGGTAGGCGTAGATCTGCCCGTGCGGGTGGGACAGGGTGACCCCGATCTCCTCGCCGGAGTTCTCGAAGACGAAGACCTGCGCCACGCCCTCGATGCCCGACAGCTCCGCGGTGCGCTCGGCCCAGACGTCGACGACCAGCCGGGCCCGCTCGGCGTCCAGGGTCGCGAACGAGCGGTCGTGCTCACTGGTGAAGACGACCACCTCGCAGCGGCCGAAGCCCGGCCGCAGCTCGGTCAGCGGAGCCCCGGGCGCCGTGGGCGGCACGTCGCGCTCGACGGCGGTGGCCAGCGACGGGAACCGGTTCTCGAAGACCACGACCTGGTAGTCGGCCTCGGGGACCTCCGTCGGCGGGCGGCCGGGCCGGGTCGGGCACAGGGGGCACTGGTCGGCCGGCGGCAGGAAGGTGCGGGTCTGCCGGTGGGAGGCCAGGACGACCCACTCGCCGAGCAGCGGGTCCCACCGCAGCTGGGAGCGGGTGCTCACCGGTGGGAGGTCGCGCGGGTCCTCGGCGGTCCGAGCGGCGGTGCTGCCGTCCGCGTCGAAGTAGAGGACCTCGCGGCCGTCGGCCAGCCGACGACTCGTCCGGATCACGTGCACTCCCGCCTTCCTGCCGCTCGTCACCGTGGGTGGGCTCCGAGCAGACGCTGGTCCTGCCCCGGACCGGGCGGCCACCCGGTGCCCGGGACGAGCAGAGCCCCCGGCCCGAAGGCCGGGGGCTCTCCCCTGCTGTAGCCCCGAAGGGATTCGAACCCTCGCTACCGCCGTGAGAGGGCGGCGTCCTGGGCCGCTAGACGACGGGGCCGTACACCGCACATCCTGCCATGTCGCCGGAACGGGCCGGTCACCGGCCCCCCGGAACGAGAAGAGCCCCCGGCCTGGAGGCCGGGGGCTCTGCCCTGCTGTAGCCCCGAAGGGATTCGAACCCTCGCTACCGCCGTGAGAGGGCGGCGTCCTGGGCCGCTAGACGACGGGGCCGTGCGGTACTGCGGTGGTGCGGGAGGAACAGGACTTCCTCGCTGGGGTACCAGGACTCGAACCTAGACTAACGGAACCAGAAACCGTCGGGCTGCCAATTACCCCATACCCCAAGGGCCGTGCTGCGCCTCGCGGCGCTGGACAACACCATACCCGATGCCCTGGGCCGGTTCGGCCACCCCCCGGGGTGACGGTGGTCGCAGGTCCCGGGCCTCGGTGACCGTCTCCGGGGCCAGCCGCGGCCGGGCACGGGCCACGAGCAGCACGTAGGCCGCCATGGCCAGCAGGTCGACCGCGACCACCAGCACACCCGTGCCCGCGGGGACCGCGTCGGTGGTCACCCCCTCCCCCAGCCCGCCGGCCAGCAGGAAGACCAGCACGTTGTTGACCGCGTGCAGCACGATCGCCGCCTCCAGCCCCCCGGTCAGCCACACGACGGCCGAGGCCGCCAGCCCGAAGGCGAACCGGTCGAGGAAGGTCCACACGTCCGGCGGGGCGTGCGCCGCGGAGAACAGCGCCGCGGTGACGACCCCGGCGACGACCGCGCCGGCCTGCGGACGACGGACCCAGCCGGCGATCGCCTGGCTGAGGTAGCCGCGGAAGACGTACTCCTCGGCCGCCGACTGCAGCGGCGTGGTCAGGACCACGACCAGCACCAGCCACACGTAGGACGACGTCGGGCCGGTGACCTCACCGCCCTCCAGCAGGAACCCCAGCAGGAGGGTGACCAGGATGCCGGCGCCGAGGGTGGGCAGCGACAGCAGCGTGGCGGGCAGGAACAGCCGCCAGCGCAGCCGCGCCCGCACCGACGACGACCACCCCGGCCGCATACCGTGCGCCGCCACCCAGGCCAGCCACACGATGGGGATGGCCACGATCAGCGACAGGTTGGTGATCAGCAGGACGCCGGGGTCGACCAGGTCGAGCAGCTGCAGGTCGGGGAACGCCCCGGTGACGAACGCGGCGAGCAGCACCACGGTGGCCGCGACCGTGTAGACGACGGTGATGAGCAGCAGGCCCAGCAGCGGGCGCCACCAGCGCCAGTCCCGCGAGCGCATCACGAGCAGGTAGGGCACCGGCTCGTCGTGCGGCGGCGTCCCCGGCGGCGGCTCGAACCGCAGGCCGGGGGGCGGCGCGGAGTGCGGCCCGGGCTGCAGGGGCACCGGGCCCAGGGGCCAGGCCACCGGTCCGGCCCACGCGCCGGTGGCCGGCAGCGAGTGCACCCCGTGCAGCGCGCCCGGCACGTAGGGCGGCGCCCCGTAGGGCCCGGTCGGCGGCGGCCCCGTGTAGGGCTCGTCGTCGGCCGGTCCCGGGTCTCCGGGCGGCACCCACACCGTCACGGGCGGCCGGTCACCCGGGGACGGCGGCCCGGGCCGCGGCGAGGCGCGCCAGGGTGCGGTCGCGGCCGAGCAGCTCGATCGACTCGTACAGCGGCGGGGAGACCGTGCGGCCGCTGACCGCGACCCGCACCGGCCCGAAGGCCTGGCGGGGCTTGCGGCCCAGCCCCTCCACGAGGGCCTCCTTGAGCGCGGTCTCGATGTCGGCCGTCGTCCAGTCCGGCAGCTCCCGCAGCGCGGTGGTCGCGGCGTCGAGCACCTCGGCGGCGTCCGGCCCGGCCAGCTGCTTGGCCGCGGCGGCCGGCTCGATCTCCACCTCGTCGACGAAGAGGAAGCGCAGCAGGCCCACCGCCTCGGACAGCACCACCATGCGCTCCTGGGCCATCGGGGCGATCGCCCGCAGCACGCGGTCCTGCTCGGCCGTCGGCGGGTCACCCACCAGCCCCGCGCCGGCGAGGAACGGGACGACGCGGGCGACGAACTCCTCGACCGGCAGGGCGCGCAGGTGCGTGGCGTTGATCGCCTCGGCTTTCTTCACGTCGAACCGGGCCGGGTTGGCGCTGACCCGGGTGACGTCGAAGGCCTCGACCATCTCGGCCATGGAGAAGATGTCGCGGTCCTCGGCGATGGACCACCCCAGCAGCGCCAGGTAGTTGGCGAACCCCTCCGGGATGAAGCCGCGCTCCCGGTAGACGTCGACGTTGGACTGCGGGTCGCGCTTGGACAGCTTCTTGCTGCCTTCGCCCGTCACGTACGGCAGGTGCCCGAAGCGCGGGGCGCCCGAGGCGACACCGATCTCGGTGAGCGCCGCGTACAGCGCCAGCTGACGGGGCGTGGAGGGCAGGAGGTCCTCGCCGCGCAGCACGTCGGTGACGCCCATGAGCGCGTCGTCCACCGGGTTGACGAACGGGTACAGCGGCACCCCGTTGCCGCGCACGATGACGAAGTCGGGGACCGAGCCGGCGGCGAAGCGGACCTCGCCGCGCACCAGGTCGGTCCAGACGAGGTCCTCGTCGGGCATCCTCAGCCGGAGCACCGGCTCGCGGCCCTCGGCGCGGAACGCCGCCTTCTGGGCGTCGGTGAGGAATCGGTCGGCGTTGTCGTAGCCGAGCTTCGGGTCCTGGCCGGCGGCCCGCCGGCGGGCGTCGACCTCCTCGTTGGTGGAGAAGGACTCGTAGGCGGCCCCCGCCTCCAGCAGGCGCGCGGCCACGTCGCGGTAGATCTCGTGCCGCTCCGACTGGCGGTACGGGCCGTGCGGGCCGCCCACCTCCGGCCCCTCGTCCCAGTCCAGGCCCAGCCACCGCAGGCTGTCCAGCAGGTGCCGGTAGGACTCCTCGGAGTCGCGGGCGGCGTCGGTGTCCTCGATGCGGAAGACGAACGTGCCGCCGGTGTGCCGGGCGTGGGCCCAGTTGAACAGCGCCGTCCGGAGCAGGCCGACGTGCACCATGCCCGTCGGCGACGGGCAGAACCGGGTGCGGACGCCCCCCGTGGCGGGCACCGTCACCGCCCGCCGCCGGCGGTGGAGACCGTGTCGGCGCCGGACACCGTGTTGGCCAGCGTGCCCAGGCCCTCGACGGTGACCTCCACGCGCTGCCCCGGCCGGATCGGGCCGACGCCCGACGGCGTGCCGGTGAGCACCACGTCGCCGGGGAGCAGGGTCATCACCTGGGAGATGTAGGACACCAGCGTCGGGACGTCGAACAGCAGCTGGCTGGTGCGGCCCTGCTGGCGCAGCTCGCCGTCCACCGTGCAGGTGACCTCGAGGTCGGCGGGGTCCTTGCCCAGGCCGGGCAGGTCGGTCTCGATCCAGGGCCCCAGCGGGCAGAAGGAGTCGAAGCCCTTGGCGCGGGTCCACTGCCCGTCGCTGCGCTGCATGTCGCGCTCGGTGACGTCGTTGCCGATCGTGTAGCCGAAGATGCTGGCCGCGGCCTGCTCCGGGCTCACGTGCCGGGCGCCGCGGGCGCCGATGACGACGCCGAGCTCCGCCTCGTGGTGGACGTTGGTGCTGCCCGGCGGGATGCGGATGGCGTCCCCCGGGCCGATGACCGACGTCGAGGGCTTGAGGAAGAGCAACGGTTCCTTCGGGGCGTCCCCGGTCTTCATCTCCTCGACGTGCGCGGCGTAGTTCTTGCCCACGCACACGACCTTGCTGGGCAGGATCGGCGAGAGCAGCCGGACGTCGGCCTGGGCGAAGCGCTGGCCGGTGAAGGAGATGGTGCCGAAGGGGTGGCCCTCGATCTGGGCGACCTGGCCGTCCCCGTCGAGGACACCGAAGGACATGCCCGAGGGCGAGGCGAAACGGACGATGCGCACGGGTCGAGGCTACTGACCTGCGGCCGACCGCGGTCCGCCCCTACGGTCGCCCCCATGGCCTGCCGACTCAGCGAGCTCGTCGTCGACTGCCGGGACCCCGAGGCGCTGGCCGCCTGGTGGGCGGAGGTCCTCGGGTACCGCGTGCTCTCCCGCGAGGACGGCGAGGTGGAGATCGGCCCGGAGGCCGGGTTCGGCGGGCCCGCCCCCACGCTGGTCTTCGGCCGGGTCGCCGACCCCGCCCCGGGCAAACCGCGGCTGCACGTCGACCTCTCCCCCACCGACCGGGACCAGGACGCCGAGCTGGAGCGGCTGCTGGCCCTCGGGGCCACCCGCGCCGACGTCGGCCAGACCGGCGAGGAGGAGTGGCACGTGCTGGCCGACCCGGAGGGCAACCCCTTCTGTCTGCTGCGCCGCCGGCTCGACCCGTGACACTGTCGCGGCCAGGAGCCGTGCCCGGCTCCGCGGAGCCCTCCGGGCCCCACCCGGACCGACCAAGGAGACAGCCGTGATCCTGATCGTCATCAAGTTCCCCGTCCGGCCCGATCGGATCGACGAGTTCCGGGCCAAGGCCGACGAGTACGCGGCGGCGGTGAACGCCGAGGAGGGCAGCCTGTTCTTCGAGTGGTCCCGCAGCGTCCTGGACCCGAACACCTTCGTCTGCATCGAGGGCTTCCGGGACTCCGAGGCCGGTGCCTCCCACGTGGCCACCCCGCACGCCAAGGCCGCCTTCGACTGGATGTCGGACCTGGTCGCCGAGCAGCCGCAGATCATCTACATCGACACCCCGGAGGTCAGCGGTTTCGGCCCGATGGGTGAGGTCCGGCCGCGGGGCTGAGCGGGCTCGGGCGGGCACCGGACCGGGCGCCCGCCCGAGCGGTCAGGCCTGGACGGCGCGCGCCGGCGCCCGGTGGCGGACGGCGTAGGTGAGCGCGTCGACCAGCGCGTGCCAGGAGGCCTCGACGATGTTGGCGTGGACCCCGACGGTGGTCCACTCCCCCACCCCGTCGGTGGTGTCGATGAGGACCCGCGTGGTGGCGCTGGTGCCGCCCTTCCAGCCGAGGATGCGCACCTTGTAGTCGGCCAGCTGCACGTCGGCCAGGTGCGGGTACCGGCTCACCAGTGCCTGCCGCAGCGCGTTGTCCAGCGCGTTGACCGGGCCGTTGCCCTCGCCGGTGCTGATGATGCGCTCGCCGTCGACGTGCACCTTGACCGTCGCCTCGCTGACCACGACGCCGTTGCCCCAGTGCTCGACGGAGGTCTTGTAGCTCTCCAGCTCGAACAGCGGCGCCGGGGCGTCGGGCAGCTGGGCACGCAGCAGGAGCTCGAAGGAGGCGTCGGCGGCCTCGAAGGACCAGCCGTCGGCCTCGAGCACCTTGACCTGGTCGACGACCCGGCCGATGACGTCCGCGTGCCCGTCGAGGTCGACCCCGAGCTCGCGGCCCTTGAGCTCGACCGAGGCGCGCCCGGCCATCTCGGTGACCAGGATGCGCATGTCGTTGCCGACGACGGCCGGGTCGAGGTGGTTGTACAGCTCCGGGCTCACCTTGATCGCGCTGGCGTGCAGTCCGGCCTTGTGCGCGAACGCCGAGGCGCCGACGAAGGGCTGGTGGTCGTCGGGGGCGATGTTGGCCAGCTCGGCGATCGCGTGGCTGACCCGCTGCAGCTCCGCGAGGCACTCCGGCGGCACCACGGGGAGGTCCATCTTGGTGACCAGGTTGGCGATCAGGGCGAACGTGTCGGCGTTGCCCGCCCGCTCGCCGTAGCCGTTCGCCGTCCCCTGCACGTGGGTGACCCCGGCCTCCACCGCGGCCAGCGAGTTGGCCACGGCGCAGCCGGTGTCGTCCTGGCAGTGGATGCCGAGCCGGCCGTCGACCCGCGACCGGACGTCGGCGACGACCCGGCCGATGCCCATCGGCAGCATCCCGCCGTTGGTGTCGCACATGACCCCGACCTCGGCGCCGGCGGCGAAGGCCGTCTGCAGCACCCGCACCCCGTAGTCGCGGTCGGCGGCGTACCCGTCGAAGAAGTGCTCGCAGTCGAGGAACACGCGGCGGCCGTGGGCGACGAAGAACGCGACGGTGTCGCGGACCATCGCCAGGTTCTCCTCGAGCGTGGTCCGCAGCGCCTGCTGCACGTGCCGCACGTCGGACTTGGCGACCAGGCAGACGACCGGGGTCTCGGCGTCGAGCAGGGCGCGCACCTGGGGGTCGTCCTCGACGCGCACGCCGGCCTTGCGGGTGGAGCCGAAGGCCACCAGCTGGGCGTTGCGCAGCTTGAGCTCGGTGCGGGCCCGCGCGAAGAACTCGGTGTCCTTGGGGAGGGCCCCGGGCCACCCGCCCTCGATGAAGCCGACCCCGATCTCGTCGAGCAGCCGGGCCACGGCCAGCTTGTCGGCGACGGAGTAGCTGACGCCCTCGCGCTGCGCGCCGTCGCGCAGGGTGGTGTCGAAGACGTGGAAGTCGAGGTCGGTGGCGGGATCGAGGGACATCGGGTTCTCCCGGGAGTGGAACGGCCCCGAACACGAAGAAGACCCCCCGGGAACGGGAGGTCTGCGCGCAGTCGGGGGGAGGTGACTGCGCGCTAGGCGATGATGATCGTGCCGGTGGGGTGCATCACGTCGAGTAAAGCACGCGCCCCGCCGCCCCCGGCACTCCCGTACCGGGGACGGCGGTGTGACGTCGTCAGCCGCCGGCGAGCGCGGCGAGGCGGTCGCCGACCTCCGCGGTCCGGATCTGGGCCTGCTGGTCGCGGGTGGACAGGTCGAAGGCGACCGCGGCGTTGACCTTCCTGGCCTGCTCGGTGCGGCCCAGGTGCTCGAGCAGCAGGCCCACCGACAGCACCGTGGCGGTCGGGTCGGCCTTGCCCTGGCCGGCGATGTCCGGCGCCGAGCCGTGCACCGGCTCGAACATGCTCGGGTTGGTGCCCGACGCGTCGAGGTTGCCGCTCGCGGCCAGCCCGATGCCGCCGGTCACGGCCGCGGCGATGTCGGTGACGATGTCGCCGAACAGGTTGTCGGTGACGATGACGTCGTAGCGACCGGGGTCGGTGATGAAGAACATCGAGGCGGCGTCCACGTGCTGGTAGGCGACGGTGACCTCGGGGAACTCCGCGGAGACCTCCTCCACCGTGCGCGACCACAGGGACCCGGCGTGGGTGAGCACGTTGGTCTTGTGGACCAGCGTGAGGTGCTTGCGCGGTCGCGCGACGGCGCGCTCGAAGGCGTACCGGACCACCCGCTCGACTCCGAAGGCGGTGTTGAGGCTGACCTCGGTGGCCACCTCCTGCGGGGTGTCCCTGCGCAGGACGCCGCCGTTGCCCACGTACGGGCCCTCGGTGCCCTCGCGGATGCACAGCATGTCGATGGGGCCGGGGGCCGCCAGCGGGCTGACCACGCCGTCGAAGAGCTTGGCCGGGCGCAGGTTGACGTGGTGGTCGAGCTCGAAGCGCAGCCGCAGCAGCAGGCCGCGCTCGAGGATGCCCGGCGGCACGCCGGGGTCGCCGACGGCCCCGAGCAGGATGGCGTCGTGCTGGCGCAGCTCGTCGAGCACGGTGTCGGGGAGCAGCTCCCCGGTCCGCTGCCACCGGGAGGCCCCCAGGTCGTAGGAGGTGCTCTCCACGTCGGGGGCCACCTCACGGAGGACCTTGAGGCCCTCGGCCACCACCTCCGGACCGATGCCGTCTCCAGGGATCACTGCCAGGCGCATGGGGACAGACCCTAGGTCAGCGCGGGGTGAGGTCCGCCGAGCGGGCCTCACGGGCGCCGATCCGGGCGGCGATGTCCCCGAGCAGCTCCGCGGACACCGGGCTGTCCACGGTGACCGCCATGAGCGCCTCGCCGCCGCGGTTGGTGCGGCTGACCTGGGCGCCGGCGATGTTGATGCCCGCCTCCCCCAGGGCCGCGCCGACGGTGCCGACGACGCCGGGACGGTCGGTGTAGACGAAGAACAGCAGGTAGCCGGACATGTCGAGGTCCATGTCGAAGCCGCCGACCTCGACCAGCTTGGGCACCTGGTTCTTGCCGAAGAGGGTGCCGGAGACGGCGACCTCGGTGCCGTCGGCCATGGCGCCGCGCACGGTGATGAGGTTGCGGTAGTCGGGGCTCTCCACGTCGCTGGTCATGGCGACGTCCAGGCCGCGCTGCTGGGCGAACAGCGGGGCGTTGACGTAGGTGACCTGCTCCTCGACGACGTCGGAGAACACGCCCTTGAGCGCGGCCAGCTGGACGACCGCCACGTCGAACTCGGCGATCTTGCCGCGCACGTCCACGGTGACCGACTGGGCCAGCCCGCCGGCCACGGCGGTGAAGACCCGACCGAGCTTCTCGGCCAGCGGCAGGCCCGGGCGGACGTCCTCGGCGACGACGCCGCCGGCCTGCACGTTGACCGCGTCGGGCACGAACTCGCCCTGCAGCGCCAGCCGCACCGAGTGGGCGACGGCGGTGCCGGCCTTGTCCTGCGCCTCGGTGGTGGAGGCGCCCAGGTGCGGCGTGACGACGGTGTTGGGCAGCCGGAACAGCGGGCTGTCGGTGCAGGGCTCGGTCGCGTAGACGTCGATGCCCGCCGCCCCGACCTGGCCCGACCGGAGCGCGTCGGCCAGCGCGGCCTCGTCGACGAGGCCGCCGCGGGCGGGGGTGCCCATGATAAAACCCCCCGGGGTTGTTGGCCCCCCCGCGGGGCCGCCTAGTCCGCCGGTGTTAGGGGGA
>NZ_JBJGZS010000024.1:0-77620 GCF_054050635.1 Geodermatophilus sp. SYSU D00079
CCCCCCCCCCCCCCCCCCCCCCCCCCCCCCCCCCCCCCCCCCCCCCCCCCCCCCCCCCCCCCCCCCCCCCCCCCCCCCCCCCCCCCCCCCCCCCCCCCCCCCCCCCCCCCCCCCCCCCCCCCCCGGGAGGTGCTCAGCCCTGCTCGTGGTACGCCAGGAGCCCGTCCAGTGCGGTGGCGCCGTCCTCCAGGACGCCGTTGCGCTCCGCGACGTCGGCCACCCGCTCCAGCGGCTCGCGGGGCAGGTCGCTGCTGAACCGGGTCAGCACCATGGTCGGGATGAGCGCCGGGTCGATCTGCGTGAAGTTCGGCAGCTCGGCGCGGACCTCGTCGTCGTGCCCGGCCGCGTACTCCATGGACTCCTCGACCGCGGCGGTGAAGGCCTCGACCAGCTCGGGGTCCTGCTGCGTCTTCCGGTCGGTGGTCACGTACAGCGCGGTGATGAAGTCCGGGTCGGTCTCCACGAACTGGGACGCGACCAGGCGGTTGCCCTGGGCCTTGGCCACCCCGAGGAAGGGCTCGCTGGTGGCGATCGCGTCGACCTGGCCGGCGGCCATGGCACCGGCCATGTCCTGCAGCGGCAGCTCGACGAACGACACCGAGTCCGGGTCGGCGCCGGCCGCCTCGACCGCCGCGCGGGTGGTGAGCTCGTGCAGGCCGAGCAGCGCGTTGACCGCGACGCGGCGGCCGGCGAGGTCACCGGCGTCCTGGATGTCGCTGGCCTCGGGCACCAGGACCCCGCCGTGGTCGGCGCCCTCCTCACCGGTGGACCGGCCGCCCTCGGCCACGGCCGACAGCGGCAGGCCCTCGTCCCGCGCCTGCAGCAGCGTGACCACGTTGGCGTAGACGAAGTCGTAGGAGTCGTTCATCAGGCCGGGGACGAGGGCGGCGCCGCCGGTGCCGAACTGGATGTCGAGCTCGATGCCGCGGTCGGCGAAGAAGCCCTGGGCCTCCCCGACGTAGAGCGAGGCGACGTCGACCACCGGGACGACGCCGACGGTGACCGTCTGCAGCTCGCCGGCGCCCGTGGTCGCGGCGCTGCCGGCGGCGTCGTCGTCACCGCCCCCGCAGGCGGACAGGGTGAGCGTCGCGGCGGCCAGGCCGGCCAGCAGCGTGCGCGTGGGGGTTCTCATGTCGTCCTCCGTTGGTCGACGAGGGGTCGGGTGGTGCGCGGGTCGGTCAGGCGGCGTGGGCGCGGACGGGCAGCGACCGCAGTCCGCGCAGCCAGTTGTTGGCGATCAGCTCGGGCTCGCCGGTGAGCTCGAGGCGCTCGACGCGGCGGGCCAGCGCGGTGAGCAGGCACTCGGCCTCCAGCCGGGCGATGAGCGAGCCGACGCAGCCGTGGACGCCGGTGCCGAAGGCGAGGTGGCCGGTCGCGCGGCGGGTGATCCGGAACTCGTCGGGGTCCTCCCACCGTCGCGGGTCGCGGTTGGCCGCGCCGAGGAAGAGCAGCACCTTCTCGTCGGCGCCCAGCTCGATGCCGCCGAGCTCGACCGGGACGTTCGTCGTCCGCCCGATGATCGGGCTGGGGGCGGTGTGGCGGAGGCCCTCGTCGAAGGCGAAGCGGGCCAGCGTGGGCGTCTCCCGCAGCAGCTGCCACTGGTCGGGGTTCTCGATCAGCGCGCGCAGCGTCAGGCCGATGCCGAAGATCGTGGTGTCGACGCCCGCGGACAGGATCGAGCGGACCATCATCGACGCCTCGTGCTCGGAGATCTCCCCGCTGTCGGCGGCGGCGAAGATGTCGGCCGCCAGCCCGTCGGGGCGCAGCGCCTCCCGCCGCATCTGCCAGGCCACGTAGGCCGGTGAGTCCCCCGCCAGCTCGACGGCCTCCTCGTAGAGCTCGTTGCGCGGGCCCATCGCCTGGAAGTTGAGGTTCGAGTACGGCAGCAGGTGCCTGCGCCCCTCGGGCACGAACCCGACCGCGTCGGGCAGCACGGTGAGGGGGAACGCCTGGGCGAGGTCGATGGCGGCGTCGAACTCCCCGCGCTGGAGCACCTCGTCGACCAGCCGCTCGGCGGTGGCGGCGAAGTCCGCGCGCAGCCGGCGGACGGCGGCCGGCCCGAGGGCCCGTGTCATGACCGCCCGGCGCGGGGTGTGGTCGGGGGGGTCGGCCTCGAGGAGCACGCTGGGCTCCCGCCAGTTCTCCGCCCGGCGGGTGTTGGTGACGCCGGTGCCGGCGGTGGAGGTGAACCGCTCCCAGTCCTTGAACACCTGCTCGACCAGGTCGTGCCGGCCGGTGGCCCACACCTCGTGGGCGGGCAGCCACACGACGGGCGCGGTCTCCCGGATGAGCGCGTCGACGCGCAGGGGATCGGCCAGCGACTCCCTGCTGAACGGGTCGACGTCCACGACGGGGCGTCCGGTGGTGCTGGTCATGACGGGGCTCCAGGGGCGTGACCGGGATTACGAGTTGCTATATCAACTCGGCGTAGTGGACAGTCCCGGTCGCGCCTTGTCAAGCTTGCGGCGAGCGCGAGTTGCTATGTCAACTCCCGACGTCCGACCCGACCCCGCGAGGAGGACCGATGCCCGTGGCCCCCGGCCGCTCAGGGGTGCGGTGCCGGCCCCGGGGAGGCGTCGGAGGCGGGGTCCTCCCCCTCCCCCGGGCCGGCCGCCTCGGAGAGGTTGTCGTGCATGCGGCGCAGGAAGTCCCGCAGCAGGCCCACCTCCTCCTCGCTGAAGCCGCGCAGCATCCGGCGTTCCCGCTCCAGCGCCAGGGGCAGCAGCTGGTCGTGCAGGGCGACGCCCTCCGCGGTCAGGTAGAGGCGCCGCTGGCCGTCGACCCGCTCGATGGTCACGAGGCCGCGCCCGGCCAGCCCGGCCACGCTGCGGGAGACCACCGACTTGTTCAGGCCGAGCACGGTGCAGACCGCGCCGGCGGTCGCACCGGGGTGGTTGCCGAGCGCGGAGACGATCCGCCAGTCGTTGACCCCCACGCCGAAGCGGCGCATGTACTGGAACGTCGAGCCCCATGACAGGGCGTTGGCCACCAGGGACAGGTAGGCAGGGGTGTACGCCTCGCGGTCGATGGTCACCGGCAGCTTCTCCCGGTGCGGCTGCAGACCGCCCACCCCGGCCCCCCTCCCTGTCGTGTCCGTGCCCTCCCCACCCCGAGCCCGTCGAGGAGACCATCCCATGACCAAGCTGATCAACGAGCCCGGCAGCGTCGTCGCCGAGGCCCTCGACGGGCTGACCGGCGCGGTCGCCGGCACGTCCCGCCTCGCGGGCTGGACGACGGCGGTGCGCAGCGACGTCTCGGCGGTCCGGGACGCGGGGCGGGTCGCGGTGGTCTCCGGCGGCGGCGCCGGCCACGAGCCCGCGCACGCCGGCTACGTCGGCGCCGGGATGCTCACCGCGGCGGTCGCGGGCGAGGTGTTCACCTCCCCGTCCGTGGACGCCGTCCTGGCCGCCGTCCGGGCCGTGGCGTCACCGGCCGGGGTGCTGCTGGTGGTCAAGAACTACACCGGGGACCGGCTGAACTTCGGGCTGGCCGCGGAGCTGGCCCGGGCCGAGGGCACGCCGGTCGAGGTGGTCGTGGTCGCCGACGACGTGGCCCTGGCCGCCGGCGGGGGCGCCGGGCGGCGCGGGATCGCCGGCACCGTCCTGGTGCACAAGGTCGCCGGCGCCGCGGCCGAGGCCGGCCTGCCGCTGGCGGAGGTCGCCGCCCGGGCGCGTGCGGCCGCCGACGCCGTCCGGACCATGGGGGTCGCCCTGTCGCCGTGCACCGTGCCGGGCGCGGACCGGCCGTCGTTCACGCTGGGCGAGGACGAGATCGAGTGGGGGCTGGGCATCCACGGCGAGGCCGGGGTCGAGCGCACCCCCGCCCGACCGGCCGACGAGATCGCCGCCGGGCTGCTCGACCGCATCGTCGCCGACGGCGGCCACGGGACGGGCACCCGCGTCGCCCTGCTGGTGAACGGGCTCGGCGCGACCCCGCCCCTCGAGCTCGACGTGGTGGCCCGCGCGGCGCTGGCGGACCTGCGCCGCCGCGGCCTGGTCGTGGAGCGGGTCTGGGTGGGCAGCTTCCTCACCGCGCTGGACATGGCCGGCTGCTCGCTGAGCCTGCTGCCGGTCGACGACGACGTCCTGGCCGCGCTCGACGCCCCGACCACCGCGCCGGCGTGGTCGGCGCACGGCGGCACCCCGCCGGCCGCGCCCGGCACCGTCGAGGTGTCCGGCGCCGACGACCCGGCCGCCAGCGGGGAGCTGGCCGCCGGGGACCCGCTGCGCCGGGCGCTGGAGGCGGCGGCCGGCTGCCTGCTCGACGCCGAGCAGGAGCTCACCGACCTCGACCGGCAGGTCGGGGACGGCGACCTGGGCACCAGCCTGGCCCGCGGCGCTCGGCAGCTCCTCGCGGACGTCGCCGGCTACCCGGGTCAGGACGGGCCCGCCGCGGTGCTGCGGGCGGCCTCGGCCACGGTCCGCCGCTCGGTCGGCGGGACGTCGGGGCCGCTGTACGCGGCGATGCTGATGCGCGCCGCCGCCGCGCTGCCCGACGACGGCGCCGTCGACGCGGCCGGGTGGTCGGCGGCGTTCACCGCGGCCGTGGACGGCGTGCAGGAGATCGGCGGCGCGCAGCCCGGTGACCGCACCATGGTCGACGCCCTGCGGCCCGCCGCCGACGCCCTGGCCCGCGGCCTGGCCGACGGCTCGGGCGTGCGGGCGGCGCTGGAGGCCGCCGTGGCCGCGGCGCAGGAGGGCACCCGGGCGACCGCCGACGTCGAGGCCCGGCTCGGCCGGTCCAGCTACCTCGGGGCGCGGGCGGTGGGGCACCCCGACCCCGGCGCCTCCGCCGTCGCGCTCTGGCTGGCCGCCGTCACCGGGACCGTGGGCGGCTGACCGCTCAGTAGTAGCTCCGGACGCCGTCGAGCTGCTCCCGCAGCAGGTCCAGGTGCCCGACGTGGCGGGCGACCTCCTCGACCATGTGCAGCAGGATCCACCGCAGGGTCAGCGCGTCGGCGCCGTACCGGGTGTTGCGGCCGCGGACGTCCAGGTCGGCCGCGGCGGTGATCGCGTCGGAGGCGGCGCACTGCCGCGCGTACTCGTCCAGCAGCTGCGCCAGCGGGGTGTCCCCGACGTCGTAGTCGGCCGAGGCGTCGTCGCCGAACTGCGGGTTGCCGTCGGCGGGGCGGTCGAGGAAGAGCACCTCGAACCAGCAGTGCTCCACCCAGCGCAGGTGGCCGACCAGCCCGGCGACGGTCATGCGCGGTGACGTGGGCAGCAGGGCGCGGTGGGCGTCGTCGTCGGACAGCCCCTCGCACTTGTGGTGCACCACCGCGCGCTGCAGGTCCAGCCAGGCCACCAGCTGGGTGCGTTCGTCGGCGGTGCCGGGCGGGCGGTTCCGCGGTGGTGTCACCCCGCGGACCGTAGCGGCGTCGCCGGTCCGGCTGCGGCGCGACGGTGCGCGCCGCAGCCGGCCGTGCAGCTCGGCGTCGGTGGCGGCCCACCCCGCCCGGCACGCGCCTAGCCCTGCCCGCGGCACCAGGCCTGCAGCGTCTCGCGGGCGTCGCGCCACGGGTCGGCGTCGCTCTCGTCGAGGGTCTCGCGGGTGGCGAGGCCGTCGTGCAGGGCGGTGACCGCGGCGAGTGCGGGCGCCGCCGCCCCGGGCAGCCCGGCGCCACCCCGGGCCGCGGCGTCCTGGGCCCGCTGCCAGGCGGTGCGCATGTCCGCGGCCGCGGCCGTCCGGTCCCCACCACCGGCGCCCTCCGACAGCGCCTCCACCTCGTAGCGGGCCACCGCGGCGGTCAACGCGTCCACCACGTCGGCGCAGGCCGCCACCACCGGCGACACGGTGACGGCGGCCTCGCGCGCGGCCTCCTCCGAGTCGGCCGCCTCGACCGGCCCCGGGTCCGGGGCCGGGTCCGGGGCCGGGTCCGGTGGGGCCGGATCGGGTGGGGCCGGATCGGGTGGAGCGGGGTCGGGCGCGGCCGTCGCCGGGGCGGCGCCGGCGGCCGGGTCGGTCGCCTCGCCGCTGCAGCCGCACAGGACCAGGACGACGAGCGCCGAGCCCAGCAGCGGTCCGCGCGTGCGCATGCCCGACGGTGACACCGCCACGGCGACGGCGCACCCGGCGGCGCCGGGGCACCGTCGCGTCGTCACCGAGCGGCGGCCCGACCCGACGCCGCACCGGCCATCCGCGACCGGCCCGGGGGATCCGCCCCGGGCCGGTCGCGGGTCCGGCTCACAGCACGAGCTCGGCCACCAGACCGGCGAGCGGCTTCCCGAGGGAGCCCCACCAGTTCGGACTGGTCGTCCAGCCGACGTCGGCGACCCCGGGGTGGCGGTCCAGGTGCACGAGGAAGTCCGCCGCCGGCTTGACGTTGACGTTCAGCAGGGCGACCGGCGTGCCCGTCGGGATGGGGCGGCCCGGTTCGCCCGTCGCCCCCCAGACGAGCCACTCCGGCCGGGGCGACCCGCTCCACTTCAGGTTGATGCCGGCGGTGCGCTCGGCGTAGTGCAGGAAGGCGTCGCCGCCGCCGATGCCGAAGGAGACCGGCTCACCGGTCAGGACCTCCCGCTCCTGGCCGTCGGGCAACCGGAGGTGCACCTTCCGCTCCTGCGGGTTGGTCGTGAACGCGAGGTTGATCCCCGCCGGCTGCTCCCCGTACGTGAGGAAGGCGCCCTTCGGCTGGCAGAACAGGTTGTAGCCGCTGTGCGCCGTGTACGAGTTCTGAGCGGTCAGGTTGCCCGGCTTGCCGCCGAACTGCCAGATCAGGACGGGGGCGGGGAGAGCGGTCATGTCGGTGCCTCTCGTGAGGGACTCGGAGTCGCGCCGGGCTCGGCCGCCCGGCGGGAACGGGGGTTCCACCCGGTACGGCGTGACGTCCCGTTCCACGCCGTTCCACCGGGACGGCCGGTGCGCGCCGTCGGCCGTATCAGCGGCACGGACCGTCGCCTCCGTCTCCAGGAAGGGTCGTCACCGGAGGACCGGGAGGCTGCGTGACCACGTGTGCTGGCTCGATCCGCATCGGGGCCCCCGACGCCGCGGAGCCGACCGAGCCCCTGGGCGCGGACGTCCCCGACCTGCTGCGCCTCGGGGAGGAGGCGCTGCACGTGGACGGGTGCCTGCTCGCCGGTCGGCGGTGGTTCGACGCGGCGTACCGGGCGGCACGGGCCCAGGAGCGGCCCGAGGAGACGGCCCTGGCGGCGGTCGGGCTCGGCGGCCTGTGGGTGCACGAGCGCCGGGCCGCCACGGACGCCGCCGAGGTCGAGGCGCGCCAGCGCGAGGCCCTGCGTGGGGTCGACCCGCGCTCCCCGGTGGGTCTGCGGCTGCGCGTGCGGCTCGCCGGTGAGGCGGACTACCGCGGCGGCGGGCACGCCGCGGTGCTGGCCGCGCTGGACGAGGCCCGTGCGGCGGACGACCCGCTCGCGCTGGCCGAGGCGCTCAGCACCGCACACCACTGCCTGCTGGGGCCGGAGCACGCCAGGCGGCGGATCGCGCTGGCCGACGAGCTCCTGCGCGCCGGCGCCCGGACCGGTCGTCGCGGCGACGTCCTCATGGGCCTGCTCTGGCGCACGGTCGACCTCTTCCTGGTCGCCGACCCGCAGGCCGAGCGGTCGCTGGCCGAGCTCGACGCCGCCCTGGCCGACCAGGACCACCGGGCCGTCGGCTTCATCGCCGCCGCCTGCCACGTCATGCTGCGCATCCGCGACGGCCGCTTCGACGAGGCCGAGGCCCTCGCCGCCGACTGTGCCGAGCGGGGCGCCACGGCGGGGGACGCCGACGCCCTGGGCTGGTACGGCGCCCAGCTGGCCGCCATCCGCTGGTTCCAGGGACGCAGTGCCGAGCTGGTGCCGGTGCTCGCGGACGTGGTGCACTCACCGACGCTGAGTGCGGCCGACAACGCCTTCTTCGCCGGGCTGGCGGCGGCCGCCGCGACCGCCGGCGACCAGCGGCAGGCGCGCTGCGCGCTGGGCCGGCTGTGCGGTCGCGGCCTGTCCACGGTGGTGCACTCGAGCAGCTGGCTCGTGGCCATGAACGGCGTGGTGGAGACCGCCCACCTGCTGGACGACGTGCCGACCTCCGCCGAGGCGTACGCCCTCCTGCTGCCCTTCGCCGAGCTGCCCATGATGGCCAGCCTCGCCGTGGCCTGCTTCGGCTCCACGCACCACGCACTGGGCGTGGCCTCCCTCACCGTCGGGGACCTGGATCGCGCGGTCACGCACCTGGAGGCCGCGGTCCGGGCCAACGAGGCGCTCGGGCACTGGCCGGCCGCCGTCCTGTCCCGGCACCGCCTGGGCGAGGCGCGCCGCCGCCGGGCACGCCCGGGCGACGGCGCGTCGGCCGACGCCGACCTGGCCGCCGCGGCCGCCGAGGCCGCGTCCCTCGGCATGGTCCTGCCCCCGGTCGGCGTCCCACCCGGCGCTCGCGTCCCCGACGTGCCCCGGTGCCGGCGGCGGGGGCGGACGTGGGAGGTGCGGCTGGGATCCCGCACCGCGGTCGTCGACGACAGTGTCGGGATGCGGTACCTGGGCACGTTGATCGCCCACGCGGGGCAGGAGATCCCGGCCATCGAGCTCGCCCAGGGAGCGCTGCCGGCCGGCGCGCCGGACCCCGCGCGGGCGGTCGGGTCGAGACAACCGCGGCTGGACGAGGCGGCCGCGCGGGACTACCGCCGCCGCCTGGCGGAGCTGCAGGCGGAGATCGACGAGCACGACGCCGCGAACGACCCGGAGCGCGCGGCGCGGGCCCGCGCGGAGCGGGACTGGCTGCTCACCGAGCTGCGGGCCGCGGCCGGGCTGTCCGGGCGGGTGCGCCACTTCACCGACAGCTCCGAACGGGCCCGCATCGCGGTGACCAAGGCGGTCCACCGCGCCCTGGACCGGCTGGAGGCGGCCGACGCGGTGATCGGTGCCGAGCTGCGCAGCCGCGTGCAGACCGGTCTGCGCTGCTGCTTCCACCGGGAGTGAGCGCCGCGGGCCCACCCCGGCAGCGGCGGGGTGTCGGTGCCCGCGGGCAGGATCGGGGCATGGCTGCCTTCTTCCTCCCCCGGGCGAGCGACGACGAGCAGGCGGAGCGGCTCTACGACGCCCTCGCCGAGTTCGCCGGGTGCGAGCCCGCCCCGCCCGGCCGCCGCGTGCAGGCGATCGCCTTCACCCAGGACGGCGCCGAGTGGGTGGCCGAGGTCGGGGAGGAGCTCCGCGGGCGGCGGACCACGCAGCAGCTGCGCCGCGGCGAGCTCATCGAGCGCACCGAGACCCTCACGTCGACGTCCCGCGTCCTCGCCGTCTACCCGGGCACGCCGTTCGTGGTCGTCACCGACGCCCAGCCGATCACCGGCACGCCGTCGGAGTGGGCGAACCCGTTCACCGCCCGGCCCGACCGGGTCACCTGGTTCGACGGCGCCCGGCCGGGTGGGTCGTCCACGTGATGCCCGGCGGCCGGCGGGCCGTTCAGTCCTCCTCCTGCGCGGCCGCCCGTCTCTCCGCGCCGGTCTCGCCCTCGTAGCCGACGTCCTGACCGGCCACGCGCCCGACGAAGGTCGCGGACTCCCCCGTCCCCGTCGTGCCGTCCGCGTCCGGCTCGTCGCCGGCGCCACCTCCCGTGGCACGCGACAGCGCCTGCGCGTCGTCGCGTCCGACGTCGTCCTCTCCCGGTCGCGGGTCAGGCTGCATGGCTCGTCCTCCGTGTCACCCGGCGGTCCCGCGTGGGCAGCGGGCAGGGCGGACCTGATCTGCCCGGCTCGGGCCGTCACCACACGGCCTCGCGGGCTGCCGGGGTCAGGCGCTGGTGAGGACGACCAGCTGCTGGGTCGCCCGGGTCATCGCCACGTAGCGGTCGACCGCCCCCTCGGTGCCCGTGCCGAAGGCCTCCGGGTCGACGAGCACGACCAGGTCGAACTCGAGGCCCTTCGACAGCTCCGGGGTCAGCGACCGGACGCGGGGCCGCGGGCGGTACCGGGCCGGGGACGCCGGGGCGCCGATGACGCAGGCGACCCCCTCGGCGTGCGCGGCGAGCCACGTGTCGAGGATCGACTCCAGCTCCGCCACCGGGGCGTGCACGACGGGGACGCCGCTGGTGCGGATGGACGTCGGCACGTTGGCGTCGGGGAGCACCGCGCGGATGACCGGCTCGGCCGCCGCCATGACCTCGGCCGGCGTCCGGTAGTTGACGGTGAGGGTGGCCAGGCGGACGTCGTCGAGCCCGATCCGCCGCAGCCGTTCCTCCCACGACCCGGGGAACCCGTGCCGGGCCTGGGCGCGGTCGCCGACGATGGTGAGGCTGCGCGACGGGCAGCGCAGCAGCAGCATCTGCCACTCCGCGTCGGTCAGCTCCTGCGCCTCGTCGACCACGACGTGCGCGAACGGGCCGGCCAGCAGGTCCGGATCCGCGGTGGGCAGCGCGGCCTCGTCGACCAGGGCCTCCCGGAGGTCGGAGTGGCGCAGGCTGGTCATCAGCAGCAGCTCGGAGTCGTCGGTCGCGATCAGCTCGTCGATGACGTCGGCCATGCGCTCGCGCTCGGCGGCGGCAGCGGCCTCCTGCCGCCGCCGGCGCCGCGAGGTCCCCGGGTCGCCGAGCCGCTGCCGCGCCGCGTCCAGCAGCGGCAGGTCCGACACCGTCCAGGCCCGGGGGTCGTCGCGCTGCAGGGCCCGGACGTCCTCGCGGCTGAGCTCCGGGGCGCACCGGCGCAGGTAGGCGGGCACCGACCACAGGTCGGCGACGACGTCGGTCGCCTCGAGCAGCGGCCACGCGCGGTCGAAGGCCGCGACCAGCTCCCTGTCCCGCGCCAGCGACCGGCGCACGAGCTCCGGCGCGGCGTCCTCGTCGTCGTCCCCGTGCTTGTCCACGAGGATCGCGACGAGTGCGTCCCAGACCTGGTCGCGCGCCTCGTTGTGCGGCGTGCCGGGGTCCGGCGTCTCGAACGCCTCGGCCCAGTCCTCGGGCCCCAGCCAGACCTCGGACCACGGGGTCTCGACCCACGTGCCCGTGGTGGGCGGTTCCTCGTAGAACCGCACCGCCGCCTCGATCGCCGACACCAGGGCCGTCGACGACTTCACCGCGGCCACGTGCGGGTCGTGCTCGGTCCCGGCGGTCGCGCCCTCCGGGACGAGGTCGCGCAGGGTGCAGACCTGCACCCCCTCCTCCCCGAGGCTCGGGAGGACGTCGGAGACGTAGGCCAGGTAGGGCTGGTGCGGACCGACGAACAGCACGCCGCCGCGGCGGTGGCCGAGGCGGGAGTCGGAGTACAGCAGGTAGGCGGTGCGGTGCAGGGCGACGACGGTCTTCCCCGTGCCGGGACCGCCGTCGACGACGAGCGCGCCGCCGGACCCCGCCCGGATGACCGCGTCCTGGTCGGCCTGGATGGTCCCGAGCACGTCGCGCATCCGGTCCGACCGGCTGCCGCCCAGGCTGGCGAGGAAGGCGGACTGGTCGTCGAGCGCGGCGGCGTGCCCCTCGAACCCGTCCGGGGTGAAGACCTCGTCCCAGTAGTCGGTGATCCGGCCCCGGGTCCAGCGGTACCGGCGGCGGCTGACCAGGCCCATCGGGTGGGCGTGGGTCGCGCCGAAGAACGGCTCGGCGGCCGGCGAGCGCCAGTCGACCAGGAGCCGGCGTCCCGAGCCGTCGGTCAGACCCAGCCGCCCGACGTACACCGGCTCGGGGTCGTCGGCGCCGACCACGTGCCCGAGGCACAGGTCCAGCCCGTAGCGACGCAGGGTGCGCAGCCGGGTGGTCAGCCGGTGGATCTCCAGGTCCCGGTCCAGCGCCTCCTGGCCGGTGCCGCCGGGCGCCCGGCGCTCGGCGGCGAGGCGGTCGGACAGGTCGGCGATCGACTGCTCGAGGCTGGCGGCGATGGCGGCGAAGTGCTGCTCGTCGCGGGCGGTCAGCGCCGGGTCGTCCTTGGCGGCGAGGTCCTCGGGGAGGTCGAACACGCTGGTGGTCAGCGGACTCACGTCATCTGCTCCGATCTGGGGCCGACCGCGGCCACCGGTTCGCCCCGGTGCCGCCGATCCCGGCCTCGGCCGGCGATTCTGCGGCCCTCCCGGGTCTTGCCACAAGCCCCCGGGTGCGCTATACGTTCGAGTGGGACGGAGATCGAGTGCCTTCTCTCCCGTCCCCGTGGTCCGGCCGATCCCTCGTGACGCCGGTTGCCGACCGATCGCAGGGAGCGCCGCCCCGTGGCCAGGGCCCGCACGCTCGCCGAGGTGTACCGGCGCTTCGGCGAGGCCGAGGCCGCCGGCACCTCGCCGCTGTACGAGCGCGTCGCCGTCGCCCTGGGCGGGTCGGACGAGGCGCTGCGCGCCATCGGGACGGCGCCGGCGCGCGGGCGGCACCCCGCGGTGGTCCTCGCCGCGCTGCACGACCTCGTCCTCGCCGGACGCGCCCCGGCGCTGGCCGCGGCCTACGCCGCCGGGGACGGCGACGCCGCCGCCGGCGCGGCGGTCGACACGCTGCTGCGGATGACCGCCCCGGTCGTGGCCACCGCCGGACGCCGGAGGACGCAGACCCTCGAGACCGCACGCTGCGCCGTCCTGTACCCGGCCGTCGCCGAGGCGGCGCGCCGGGTGGGCGCGGACGCGGTCGGGCTGGTCGCGGTGGGCTGGTCGGCCGGGCTGGACCTCCACCTCGACCGCGTCGGCGTCACGTACAGCACCGGGCAGACGCTGGGCGACCCGTCGTCCCCGGTGCAGCTGTCGGCGTCGGTCGTGGGCGACCGGCCCGTCCCGGCCCGGACGGTGCCGCCGGTCGTGGCCCGGATCGGCGTCGCCCCCGAGCCGGTGGACCCGGCCGACCCCGACGACGCCCGGTGGTTGCGCGCCTGCGTGGCGCCGGACCGGCCCGAGGAGGCCGCGCTCCTCGACGCGGGGCTGGCGGTGGTGGCGACGGCCCCTCCGCTGCTGCTGCGGGGGGACGCCGTCGAGGGCCTGCCCGACGCCGTCGCCCGTGTGCCCGCGGACGCGCTGCCCGTCGTCACCACGACGTGGGCGCTGTCCCGCCTGCCGCTGGAGGGCCGCCTGCGTTTCCTGCACCGTCTCGACGAGGCCGCGGCCGGCCGGCCGGTGGCGTGGGTGTCCGCGGAGGGGGTGGGGGTCGCCCCGGCGATCCCGACGCTCGGCGACCGCCGCGCCTCCGGCCACAGCACGATCGGCCTGGCGGTGTGCGCCGGGCCGACGCTGCACGCCGAGGCGGTCGGCCGCTGCTGGTCGCGGGGCCGGCTGCTGGCGTGGCTGGCCGGTCCCTGAGCCCGACCGCGTCGGTGTCGGGGCCGCCCTCGTCGCGCTCGGGCCGCTGGAGGGCGTCAGGGACCGTCGGGCACTCAGTGCCTGGTCTCGTACCTGGTCAGGACCACGCCGTCGGGGAAGGTCCGGGTCTCCACCAGGGTCAGGTCCACCCAGTCGTCCAGGGCCGTGAAGAACGGCGTGCCGCTGCCCACCAGCACCGGTGCGGTGACCAGCACGTACTCGTCGATCAGCCCTGCCCGCATCGCCGCTGCGGCGAGTGTGGCGCCGCCGATGTCGATGGGGCCGCCGTCCTCGGCCTTGAGCCGGGTGATCTCGGTGACCGCGTCGCCGGTGACCAGCCGGGTGTTCCCGTCGACCGCGCTGATCGTGGAGGAGAACACCACCTTCGGCATGTCCCGCCAGCGGCGGGCGTACTCGATCTCCGCCGGGGTGGCGCCGGGCTGCTGGTCGGCGGTCGGCCAGTGGGAGCTCATCGCCTCCCACAGTCTGCGCCCGTACAGCGCCAGGCCGGTCGCCGCCACCCGGTCGGACCAGAACTGGAACAGCTCGTCGCTCGGCACGCTCCACCCGAGGTCGTCGCCGGGCGCGGCGACGTAGCCGTCCAGGGTCACGTTCATGGCGAAGGTCAGTCTCCGCACGGCGTCAGCCTCCGGTGAGTCGGTGTCCGGCGTAGAGACCGGCGCGGCGCGGGCAGCTCATCGGTCAGGCGACACCTCCGTGCTCGGCGGGTCGCAGACTGTGTCCGGACCGTCGCCCCCGCTGGACGCACGGGTCCAGGTCGGCGGGGGCGACGGACGAGTCGGCCTGTACGCCGGGTACAGGTGGGGCCTGTTCCGGCGCTCGGCGCTGACGTGGCCGGACCCTACGTATGGCGGGTCTGACCTGCGAGGAGGCGTCCCGAGGGCGTCATGCCGTGTCACTGCGCATACCGGGGTTCTGTGGGCAGCGTGTGGGCAGCGCGCACGGCTCGGAAAGGGCCTGGCAGAGACAGCACGGACGACCACCGGCCACTGTGTCATCGGTGGCGGCGCTTCTCCCGCAGCCGGGCAATCTCGTCGCGGACCTCCTGCCGCCGCTTCTCCCGTATCCGGCGCTCGGCGTCCCGCTCGCCCTCCGCCCAGGCGTCATCCAGGGCGTTGCGGCGGCGGACGCCCGCTTGCCGCCGCCACCTCTCTTGCTTGGCCTGGTGGTAAGTGGACGGCCCGGTATGCCGCCACACCAGCCACACCAACCAGAACAGCCCGGCGATCAGCAGGAACTCCACGGCGTCACCTCCGCCCTGGAGTCTGCAGCGGCAGCCAGGAAGGCGGCCAGGGGTGGAGCGGGGGCAGCGAGTCAGTCGTCGAGCGAGACCTGTACGGAGACACGTGAGTAACAGCCCGTGCACGGGCGAACTAACCTGCGAGTGTGGGGGTTGACGCTAGCTTCGCGCAGCAGCGGTTCGGGGCCTACCTGGATCTTTGGGACCGGTACCTCAACTACTACAACTACGACCAGGAGCAGGACCGCACCGAACTCGCCGACGACATCATCAGAGCTCAGCCGACGATCAGCCGGCTTGTGACGGCGTGTGGGCAGCGCATGCTCGCGCGCAGAGGGACGAGCGAGGACACCTACAAGGAACATCGAGCGGCTGTCCTGCGCGCCCAGGGCTATCTCAACGACCGCGAGCCGCTGGCGAAGGCCTTGGGACCCCAGGCCCCCCAACTTCGGGCTGACACATTCCATCCGTGGGTCTGGGAGACGGCCGCCCCGCTGTGGACCAGCAAGCACTACCGGCAGGCTGTAGCCGCCGCTGCCGGGAACCTCAGCCTCAAGGTGCAAAGCAAGCTGGATCGCTGGGACGTGGCCGACGACGCCCTCATGACGGAGGCGTTGAGCGAGAAGCCGCCTGCGCCTGGCAAGCCCCGTCTACGAGTCCCGGCCACACCGGGACGACCGTTCGAGGAGGCGTTGCAGACCGGCGCGCTGTTCTTCGCCCGCGGGGTGTTCTCACTGCTGCGGAACCCAGCGACGCACAACGTCACCGAGGTGTGGGACGAGCAGCGAGCGCTGGAGGCCCTGGCCGCGCTCAGCGTCCTGGCGCGAACTCTGGACGCCGCCGTCGTGGAGGCTACCGACTAGCGGTGACCTCGGAGCGTCCCGTCGAGGTTGGCTCGTGGCCGGGCGACGTGGACGTATGCCGCGTACAGCCGGGACACCAGCATGTAGAAGACGACGGCGATGTAGGCGCTCAAGGCGACGGCCACCGCAGCCCAGAAGCCCACTACGTCGTTCTGGTCGTTGACCGAGACGTTCATGCCGATGACAAGGGCCACCCCGTCCAGCACACACGCCAGTGTGGCTGCGAGCAGGTGCGCCACGCTCTCGTCCAGACTGTCCCGCGCGGCATCTGGCTCTTCGCTGTAACCCACCTGCGTCTCCACCAGCCGCAGGCGCAGCGAGGCGATGAAGCCGAAGGAACCGACCAGCGCACCCGCGAGGAGAGACACCCCAGCGAGGAGCGCGTCAGGGGCGGCCAGCTTCCACCCCAGGCAGTGCGCGGGGATGAAGAGCAGCAGGGGCAGCGCCACCGCCACGCGGCCCACCCAGTCGGGCTCGTACCGCGAGGTGTCGCCCTTGGTCAGACCCTTGATCTGGGCGCGGATGACGGCGGTCGGGAGCAGTCGGTCGAAGGTCAACGCCCCTCCCCTACGTCCAAGTCTGTTGGCCACTGCAAGCCCACAGCGCTGGCATCCTCGCGGCCACCGAGCCGCTGCGCCACCGTCTTCACGGCCCGGTAGAAATCTATGCCGGAGGTACGACGGTTCGAGGGACCGTTGGTCTGCGGATACACGAACAGGTCCGTGAGCCGGCTCGGGCTGATTGCCCGGGTCCCGGCCTCGTCGGGCTTGATGTAGCCGTCACTGAAGTCGATTTCGGCCAGGTCTGTGTCGTCGATCAGGGCCGCCAACTGCTTGGCCCCCGCCGCGTCCGTGACCTTCTTGTCGTCAGCGACGTCCCGCTTGAGCCACCCACCGACGACCTGCCGGAGCTCGTCCACCTTGCTCTCGGCGATGTGGGGCGCGGTGACCCGGTAGAGCAGGTTGCCCTTGGGGCTCCGGGCAGTGTCGAAGCCGCGCTTCTCGAGGCGTATCTCGCCGAACTGTCCCGACTTCAGGATTTCGTCGAGGTGGTCCGGGTCGGTCATCTGCCGGAACAGGGGGTTCCACCACGGTCGTTCCTCGACGACAGCACCCGGGTTCTCCGCCTTGCGCTTCGTCATCTCCGCCCGGGCGAGGGCCTGGCTCTCGTGACGGAGCCAACGGGCCAGCAGGTCCGCTGGGCAGCTACGGCCGATGTCCTCGACGGCGAGTGTCCCGACCATGCCGGTGGAGGGCAGGTTGAGGATGAACCGGTAGCCGGACGACGGGGCGAACCCCTCTAGGGGCAGGTCCTCGGCATCCGGGTCGGGACCGAGCGCCAGGTCGTGCGAGCCGTACACACCCTTGCGGATCAGGCCGTAGACGATGTTTCCGCTGACGGCGGACCACTCCAGGCGGAACGCGGCCTTGCCGCGCAGCCGGTCCAGGATGGGCGCGTCCTCGTCCACCTCGGTGGCGTCGTCAGGAGCGTTCAGCTTCGGCTCACCGATGAGGAGGCGCTTCCCCATTCCGTTCAAGACCTGCGCCACCACCTGCCGGTAGTGCACGGCGTTGTCCTCGGTGCCGCAGGACTCCATGGGGTGGTACTTGCGCCCGTTGCTGCCCTCGGTGGATCGACGGATGGTCGCGTCGAACAGCCGGAACCCGTAGCGCGTCAAGCCTGAACCCCCCTGGAGTGACGCGAGCCAGGACAAGAACGGAAGTGGACCCGCGCGTCCTGGAACGTACTCGGCTCCTACAACGAGCGCTCCGTCCCGTGACGGAGCCGTGACAGCGCTGATCACTAAGGTCGGAGCGCACTGGTCCGACGACATGACGGGTTACGCGGGCACCCCGCCGGTGGACAGGACCACGCGCACCCCGAAGGGCAGGGCGTAGACCACCGGCCCGGACTCCCCCTCGCGGTCCAGCGTCACCAGCCCCACCACGTGCAAGGCGCTCAGGGCCACCGTGGCCCGCGTCCACGGCACCCCCAGGGCGGCGGCCACCTGATCGGCGGTGGCCGGACCGTGCTCACTCAGCCAGACCAGCAGCGGCACGGACAGGCCGGTCTCGTGGGCTGCGGTCAGCCGGTTCGCTGTCTCGAGTCGCTTGCGCAGGCCCCGGCGGGTCATCGCTGATCGGTCCTCTCGGTGGTGACGGTGCTGCTCGGGTGGACGGTGCTGGTGGCCGCTGCGCGGCGGGGTGCCACCCGAAGGGGCGGGGAGAAGGAGGAGACCCACCCCCTCGGGTGGCGGTGCGCCCCGGCGGGCACCTCGGTGGGACGAGCACCAAAGGGCAGGACCCCGCCAGGGCTGGTCGTGCGGCTACTCCCAGCCGGGCACGCTGCGCCGGGTGGGGCCGCTGCCGCCGTAGTCGACGGACACCTGCCGGTCCTGCGCCAGCAGCGCGCGGGCCTCGGTGTCCGCCTTGCCCTGGTACCGCTGCACCAGCGCGTACGCCTCGGCGTGCGTGGCGGCGGCGGCCACCGCGCGGCGGACCGGGGCGGGCACCTGGGCCAGCACGGACACGGGCAGCCCGGACGCGGTGAAGGCGATGCGCGGCTCGGGCTCGGGCTGCGCCTGGGGGGAGGCGGCGGCGTGCCAGGCGGCCCGCTCCGCGTCCTGTAGGTCCGCAGCGGCGCGCACGTCCGCCACGGTGACCTCCCCGCGGGGGCCGGTACCGGTCACCCGGCGCAGCGCCACCCCACGGGCGTCGGCGACCTCGCGGGCCTCGTACGAGCCGGCCGCGCCCGCGTTCTCGTTGACGATGGCGCGGTCCTGGGCCGGGAGGCCGCCCACGGTCAGGGACCGGGGCGCGGGCGGCACCAGGCGCAGACGGGGGGCGGGTGGCTGCGCGGCCTCCGTCTGCGGCTGCGCAGCGGCCCGCACGTCCTGTAGCCGGACCCGGCCGCCCTCCCCGGTGCCCTTCACGGCCACCAGGTTCACGCCCAGCTCGGCGGCCAGGCGGCGGCACGTGGGCGTCGCGCGGACCTCCCCCTTCCGGCGGCTCACCGGTTCATCCCAGCCAGGGCACGGGCGGCGGCGTACTGCGCGGCCAGCCGCTCCGCCTCGGCGCGGGCCTCAGCCCCGGACCGCTCCGCCGGGGGCGGGCTGTAGGCCGGGGCCGTGGTGGGCAGGCCCACCTTCGCGCGGGCCGCCAGGTACAGCGGCTCCACGGCCCGCTGCGCGGCCAGCTCGGGCAGGTCCCGCGTCGTCGTCGGTCAGCCCGTACGTGGCGCGCATCGCGTCCGCGCGGACCTTCGCCCGCCGGGCCTCGTCGTCGGCCGTCAACGCGGCCGCATACGCGTTGACGGCATCGGTGGCCCGCTCGTAGGCGGCCACCTCGTCCACCGTGGGGATCGTGGTCACTGCTGCTCCCTCCTGCTCTGCGCTGCCGCCAGGACGGCGGACAGCTCCACCAGCCACGTCCCGCCCCGCTTGGTGCCGGGCAGACGACCGTCGGCCAGGTAGTCCCGCACCCGCCGGGGCTTGAGCCCCAGCAGGCGGGCGGCTTCGCTGACCGTGACCAGCTCCGCCGGTGCCTCCCACGATGCCGAGCCGGGGCCAGGCGGCAGAGACGCTTGCCGGGTGCGGCAGTCCGGGGCGGCAGGGACGGCCCGGAGCGCGTCCAGGCGGGCGGACAGGGTGGCCATGAGGTCCAGCACCTCGGGCCGCACCGGCACCCCCGTGGACCGCTGATCGCGGACCGCGCCTGCCAGTGCGGTCAGCACGTCCTGGCAGGCCAGCGGGCTACTGAGGAGCACTCCCCCCGCGCCGAGGTCCAGGCAGTAGACCCCCGCGACCTCGGCTGGCCGGGCCACGCGGCGGCTGACCGGCTGCCGGGCGGGCCGTGCCACGGCCGGGGACGGGCCGGGGTGGGGACGCGGCGCGGTCACCGGGACACCACATGACGGGCGGCGCGGGCCGCGCGGCGGGCAGCGCGGGTGGCAGCGGTCCAACCCAGCAGCCGCAGACGACGGCAGGTGCGGCAGGACCGGCGGCCGTCCGGGTGCCGGTAGACCGTGCTGCCTGTGATCTGGTGCCCGCACTCCCCGATGACCGGCGGGGGCTGGCGGCCGGTCACCGGTCCACCCCCAGCAGCGCAGCCAGCTCGGCGCGCTCGGCGGGGGTGGTGTCTAGCGGCAGCAGGGCGGCGACCCGGCGGATGCCGTCAGCAGCGCGGCCCAGAGCCACGTCTCGGCGGGCGGCCACCATCACCGGGTCGTCCGCGCTGCGGCTACGGGTCAGGGCGGCCATGCGGCCAGCGGCGGCATGGCGGTCTGGAAGTGCCACGGTCGGCGGCCCTCCTGGGGGCCGTGCGTCCCCCTGGCGGGCCTACCGGGCTCGGCGGCGGACCAGGGGCGGCGCGGCAGCCCCGGCGGTGCGGCGGCTGCGATCACCACAATGCAGCGATCGGCCAACCGTGACGAGCGAGCGTGCCCAATCGGGCAGCGGCCCCAGCCGCCCCCCGCTACTGCCCCACCGCTACCGGGGAGACGGGCGCGCGGCAGCCCTGTTGCCGCAGCAGGCGGCGGCGCATCTGCGGGTCCATCCCGCCCCACACACCAAAGACCTCGCGGCCCGCCAACGCAGCGGCCAGGCACTCAGCGGCGACCGGGCAGCCCGCGCACAGCTCGGCAGCCCGCCCCGGCGGAGTCCCGTCCTCGTACCAGTCGTCCGGCCTACCGCTGACCCGGCACGGCGTGCGACCGCCCACCCGCGCCAGGGCATCCCCCAGGGCGGCGTAGGCAACCTCCGCCTCCGAGCTGCGGCGCTCCGTAGACGGCCACGGCCTCCGCCTTGACCAGTCCTGCGGCCACCGCCCGCCCCCGCCCCGCTCCACACGAGCCGGCATCAGACCCACCCCACCACAGCCACCAACGTGCTCGTCACTTCCTGGGCTCCTTCCGGCCGCCAGCTTGGCGAGAGCTGTGCTCGGCCGCGGTCTTGGCGCGAGTTGGGCTGCTATCGGGCATCCGTTGGCTCTTTCGTGAGTTCCGCTCGAATGGGGGAACGCCTGACGGACCGGCGCGGGGCCAGGCCCCGGGGGGTCCTGACTTTTTGCACGCCCCCTGCCTCCGTCTCTGTGGATCGTGCGGCGGGGTGCTGACTCAGCCGGCGGTTCGTACAGCGGTGGGCTGCTGCGCTGCTGCTTCGAGTTCTGGCTGGTGGCTGCGACTGGCCTGGCCGGTGTCTGGCTGCTCGGTACTGCTGTTGGGCAGCCGTGGTCTGCGTCGCGCGGCTGCTGGTGGTGCGTGGGGTGCGTGGCCTGGTGCCGGTGTGCCGGTGCCGTGGTGCCGGTGCCTCGCCAGCCTTCGCGCGCTGCGCTGCGCTGCGGTGCCCGTGTCCCGCTGTCGGTGTCCCGGTGCCCGCTCACAGCCATAGCCCAGGCAGGTCCGCCACGGCGGCGCTCATCGCGGCGGGGTCCGCCTCGTCGGGCAGCTCGTGGACGGTGACCCACGGGTGCCACGTACGGAGGGCGGTCACGTGCTCGCGCATGGCGGGCCCGACCCACAGGTGCCTGCCTACGCGGCCGGTGGCGGCGCGGAGGGTGCCGCGCGGCGGTCTGCACGCCACTGTCCGGGTCCACCCGTACCCCTGCCGGAGCACGTAGGGCGGGATGGCGCTGGGGGTGACGCCCGGACCCAGGATGCGCCCGGTCAGTTCCACCACGCCCAGGACGGCGTGCGGGACGGTGGCGAGATACATCGGGTCGTAGGCGAGGAGGGTGTCCAGGTGGGCGAAGCCGCGCACCCCGCAGGAGCAGTCTTCGGCGGGGGCGTCGAACGTGTAGGGGTGCGGCCGGTACTCGCTGGGCCAGTCGCATAGGCCGCGCAAGCTGCCACTGGTCCACCATCCGGCCGGCTTGCCTCGCGGGTACGGGGAGGACAGGACGCCCCGGTTCGGCGTCTCGGTGCCCAGGTACCACCAGCGCCAGGCGAGGACGGGCTGGTCGTCGGTGGCGGTGAGGGGGAAGGCGGGGGCGTACCCGTCGCGGTCGTCCTCGTCCGGCCCGAGGCGGACGGTGGGGACGCCGCCGAAGAACTGCCGGTACAGGCGGACGTGGCACGGCTGGCAGTACTCGGCCAGCGGGGAGGGCGGCCGGTCCGGGCCGAACGTGCGGAGGCAGTGCTCGCAGCGGTCGGTCACTGCGCCAGCCCCAGGGCGGCCTGGGTGCGAGCCCACTCGGCCTGGCGGCGGGCCTCGATGTCGGCGAGGGTCATGGGCTTGGGTGCCTCCTGCGCGGGGCGGGTGCTGGTCCGCTGGCGTGCTCGGTCACGCAGGTAGGTGGGGCCGCGCCTGTCGTGGAGGTACCGGCCCAGGCCGGACAGCACCTCGCATAGCAGGGCGTCCGCGACGCCCTCCCCGGTCAGTTCGGCCCAGGCGTCCACGTAGGCGGTCCGGTGCCCGTTGAGGTGCTGGCCGGTGTCCTGCTCCCAGCGGTCCAGGCGGCGGTCGGCCTGGGCGCGTAGCTCCTCGGGGCTGGGCGGCGGGACCGCCAGCACCAGGAGGTCGCTACGGTCCACCGGCCCGGCGGCGGCGTGCAGCGCCACCTCGGGATCGTCGGGGCGCAGGGCTCCCTCGGGGTCACCGCGCCAGCAGCCGAGCTCGTCCCACCGCTTCAGCCGGTGCCCGGCCTCGGTGCCGCAGACGGGGCAGAGGGTCAGCCGGTCCGTCACGTCCGCTGGCAGGTCCCGCAGCCGGTAAGCGCGGAAGCCCCGGCTGTCGCTGACCAGGCGGGTTCGGGCCGCGCTGCCGCGCCCGGCGTAGGGCAGGGACAGCACCAGGGCGCGCAGGTCGGCCTCGGTCTCGTGCGCGTCCTGCTGCGGCGGGTCCTGGCGGGGTGACACCGGCGTCACCCCGGTCGGCACGTCGACGACTGTGCCTGGCTGGCCGGGCTGGTCAGCGCCGTCGGCGGTGGCCCTTCCACTGACGGTTCCCTTGACGGTTATCGCGGGGCTGTCGCCCGCCACGGTGCGGGTCTGTCGCCCGCCACGGTGCGGGTCTGTCGCCCGCCACGGCTCGCTATCCGTGGCGGGTCTGTCGCCCGCCACGGCTGCCGCAGCGGCACGCTTCTCGGCCGCCTTCCTCCGGTCCGACACGCGCCGGTCGGCCTCCTTCCGGCGCAGCGCGTCCCGCTTGGCCTCCCTGACGTTCGGCGCGCCGGTCCGCAGCGTCAGCAGCCAGGCGGTGACCCCCCGCCGCATCGCCTCGTCCTCCGGGTGCGGCAACGGCTCGGACGCGGGTATGCGGACGATCTCGCCGTCCCGCTGCATCTGCGCCAGGGCGTCCCGCACCGTCCCCAGGTCCGTCCGCGCCTTGGCTGCGAGGGTGATGACTGCGGGCCAGGCGTAGCCGCGCTCGTTGGCGTGGTCTGCCAGCGCCACGGCCACGGCCATGAACGTCGCCGTCCTGGCCTGGCTGTGGTCCCACATCCACTTCGTCGCCTCGTGACTCACTCCCGCCCCCTGTCCAGCTCGGTGCGGACCACGCCGTCTGCGGCGCGCTGGCTGACCCCACCGGCGGCAGCGGCAGCGGTCAGGCACGACAGGACGACGACGCGGTCCAGGTGGCCCGCGGCCACGGCCGGGTGGAGGCGGGTGGCCTGGTCCGCCAGCAGGCCCATGAGCCCCGACTCGTAGCGGTGCTCGATGAGGAGGCGCACGGCATCCGTGAGGGCGGCACGCGCGGCGGTCCTGTCACCGGCTGCCGTACCGTCGATAGACGAGGCGGCTCGCTTGGTGGCGGTGCGCCTCTCGGTACTGGCCCGGTCCTCCGTTGGCAGCGGAGACCGGGCCGCGCCATTCCGGGTCACAGCGCACCACCACCGTCGGGCATCGGGAGGACCGCGAGCCGGCCGTCTGCGTGCTGGTGGAGGGCTTGGCGGGCGAGGAGCGCGTCCACGGCAGCGGCCACCACCTCGCGGGGCAGGCACACGCACGCGGCCACGTGGCCCAAGTCCACGCGGGCACCGGTGCGGGCACGGGTCACCTCGCGCAGGTGGCTCAGTACCAGGCGCTCACTGGTGGACAGGCGGCCGGGCATGACGGTGGGCGTGCGGCGGTTCACCTACGGGCCGCCTTCCGGCTGCGGGCCTCGCTGGCCCGCTCGTGGCGGTCCACCAGCGGGTCCCTCTGGGTCTGCTGGGCAATCCAGGCGTCGATGTCAGCGCGCCGGTAGCGGACGTGGCCGCCGATCCGCGCGCCCTTCGGGCCGCGCCCGTTGACCCGCCAGTTGCGCAGCGTGCCCGGCGTCAGCCCGAGCTCGGTCGCGAGCTGGGTGGTGCTGAGGAAGGTGTTCTCGGTGCTGGTCAAGGCGCTGCCTCCACGCCGTCGCGGGTGTGCGGCCCGGCACCTACCGATGCGGTGCGTTGCGGGCGGCCCCTGCTGCGACGGTACGTGGTTCATCACGCAGGAACATGGAAAGTGACCGTTCAAACGCCTATTCTCTTGTTATGGAGGCGCTGAGGGGCACCGCACGGGGCCAGGTACGGCGGCACACCAGCAGCGGGGCGGCCGGTAGCCCCGTGGAGAACGTGGAGCGGCAGGTCATCGAGCGGCTGCGGGCGGTCCGTAGCGCGCGGGGCCTGTCCCAGCGGGCCGTCGCGGAGGCGATGGTGGCCCGAGGCTTCGACGGCTGGTCCCAGGTCACGGCGTCCAACTGCGAGGCGGGCAAGCGGCCGCTGCGGCTGGGCGAGCTGGCGGGGCTGGCGGACGTGTACGGGGTGACCGTGGCGGACCTGCTGACGCCGGGTGAGGACGACCGTCCGGCCGCGCTGGCGGCCGTGGTGGAGGCGTCCGCCCGCATGGCGGAGGCGATGGAGGCGGTGCAGGCGGCGGAGCAGCGGCACGCACGCGCCGAGGCGGAGCTGGCGGCAGCCGCGCGGGAGCTGACGGAGGCGACCAGGCGTCAGTCAGCCGCCTTCCAGGACGCCATGCGGGCTGACCGGCACCTCGAGCAGATCCGCGCAGCGCGGCAAGAGGGCTGACCGGTGGCAGGCAGCATCACCCGGCACCCCAACGGGTCCTACCGGCCGCGCTACCGCGATGCGGACGGCAAGCAGCACGAGCGGCACTTCAAGACCCGCGCTGAGGCGCAGGCGTGGCTGGACCAGCAGACGGCGGCGATGGTGACGGGCACGCACGTGGACCCGCGCGCCGGGCGTCAGACCTTCCGCGAGTACGCGGAGGGCTGGCGGGCGATCCAGCACCACCGGCCCACCACGCAGGCGTACGTGGAGACGATGCTGCGGCGGCACGTGTACCCCACCCTCGGGGACCAGGCGTTGGGCGCGATCCGGCCGAGCCATGTGCAGGCGTGGTCCAGGGGCCGGGGTGACGCGCTGGCCCCGTCCACGGCCACGGTGGTGCATCGCATCGTCAGCGGCATCGTCCGGGCGGCGGTCCGTGACCGGCTCATCGCGTCCAGCCCGGCTGAGGGTGTCCGGCCACCGAAGCGGCACAAGCAGCGGGTGACTCCGCTGCCGGTAGAGGCGGTACACGCCCTGGCGGGTGCGGTGCAGGACCGCTGGCGTGCGGCGGTCCTGCTGGCCGCCGGGACGGGCATGCGGCAGGGCGAGGTGTCCGGCCTGACCGTGGACCGCATCGACTGGCTGCGGCGGACGGTGACGGTGGACCGGCAGCTCATCACCGTGCCGGGGAAGCCGCCGCACCTGGCCCCGCCGAAGACGGAGGCGAGTGTGCGGACGATCCCTCTGCCGCAGGTGGTGGTGGACGCGCTGGCCGCGCATCTGGCCGCCTACCCGGCGGGGCCGGACGGCTTCGTGTTCACCACTGCGGCCGGGACGCCGATGCGCCGGACCGCCTTCTCGGCCCAGGTGTGGCGTCCTGCGGTACGTGCTGCCGGGCTGCCGGTGGACACGGTGTTCCACAGCCTGCGGCACCACTACGCCTCCCTCCTCATCAGATACGGGGAGAGCGTGAAGACGGTGCAGGCCCGCCTCGGGCACGCCAGCGCGGCGGAGACGCTGGACACCTACAGCCACCTGTGGCCGGACAGCGATGACCGAACCCGCGAAGCCGTCGACAGCGCCCTAGGCGCACCGGCTGACGCTGCCGCCGACGGGCCGCCTGTGGGCAGATTGCGGGCAACCAGCACCCCCGCGAGGTGAACCCGCTGGTCAGCGGCGGGCGACGGACGAGTCGGCCTGTACGCCGGGTTCTGTCCACGGGCGCCTCGCGGCGTCCCGATGGGCGGTCATCCATCTAGGCCTGCCGTTGCCGGCAGGCTCCAGCGGTCCACCCGCAGGCATCGGGCGGGCAGCCCTCGAACGCCTGCGCAGGACGGCGTCTCCGCCGTCCCTCTCGACCTTGCTCCGGGTGGGGTTTACCGAGCCACACCGGTCACCCGGTGTGCGGTGGTCTCTTACACCGCCGTTTCACCCTTACCAGCGGCGGACCGCTGGCGGTCTGTTCTCTGTGGCACTGTCCCGCGGGTCACCCCGGGTCGCCGTTAGCGACCACCCTGCCCTGTGGAGCCCGGACGTTCCTCGGCGACGGGGTCTCCCCCGCCGACGCGACCGCCCAGCCGACTCGTCCGTCGTGGCCCCAGTCTAGAGACAGCCCCGGGCGGGGGACGGCCGAGGCCGTCAGCCCCAGTAGAGGCGGAAGCCGACCCGCCGCTCGCCGTCCTCGGTGAGCGTCGCCATGTCGATCTGTCGACGTGCCTGCTCGTCGACCGGCTCGTCGGACAGCACCTCCAGGTACCGCCGGTGCTCGCACAGCGAGGCGACGGCCTTCTCCACCGCGCTGGCGACGTCGACCACGTGCGGCGGCTCCTCCCCCGCCGTCTGCACCGCGATGTACTGGACGCCGGTCCAGCGCGGCTCGGTCAGCTCCGGGAAGATCCACTCGTTGGCGGCGTCGGCCACGGCGTCCAGCACGCTCCGGGACAGCGCCCGGTGGTCGGGCGAGTTGAGGACCCCGGGCGTGGTGCCGGGTGCGGTCCAGGTGTCGCCGCCGTGCAGGGTGACCACCAGGTCGGGGCGGTGCCGGCGGATGGCGGCGGCGAGGTCGCGGCGCAGCGGCAGCCCGGCCTCGAGCACGCCGTCCCGGTGGTCGAGGAACTCCACCTCGGAGACGCCGACGACGGCGGCCGAGCGCCGTTCCTCCTCCTCGCGCAGCGGCCCCGCCTCGGCGGGGGTGAGCCCGGCGATGCCGGCCTCGCCGCGGGTGGCCAGCAGGTAGTGGACCTCCTTGCCGGCCGCGGTCCAGACGGCGACCGCGGCGGCCAGGCCGTACTCGATGTCGTCGGGGTGGGCGGCCACGACGAGGGCGCGCTGCCAGTCGTCGGGCATCGGCAGGGGCGGCATGGCGGGCAGTGTCCTCCCGGGCGGGGGCGGCGGGCGAGGCTCACCCGCGCGCCGACCGCGAGGTCGCCGGACTGCGGGTCGAACCACCCGCCGAGGGCCTCCACCACGCCGTCCAGCGTCGTGCCCCGCGAACCACGACCCGTCCCGTGCCAGGGACGACCCTCCGGGGCCCGCCACTCACCGCCGTGCACCACCATGGCGACGTGGTCGACGACGCAGACCGTGCCCACCTCCGCCGCTGTGTGGAGCTGGCCCGCGCCGCCCTCGACGACGGCGACGAGCCCTTCGGCTCGGTGCTGGTCGACGCCGACGGGCAGGTACTGTTCGAGGACGCCAACCACGTCGCCGCCGGCGACGCCACGCAGCACCCCGAGTTCGCCATCGCGCGGTGGTCGGCCGCGCACCTGACGCCGGAGCAGCGGGCGGCGGCGACGGTCTACACCTCCGGCGAGCACTGCCCCATGTGCTCGGCCGCGCACGCCTGGGTGGGGCTCGGGCGGATCGTCTACGCCAGCTCGTCGGCCCAGCTCACCGCCTGGCTCGCCGACCTCGGTGCCGCTGCGCCACCGGTGCGCCCCCTCCCGATCGGCGAGGTCGCCCCCGGCGTGCCCGTGGAGGGGCCGGTCGAGGGACTCGACGAGGAGGTCCACGACCTGCACCGCCGCTTCCACCGGGGCTAGCGCGCGGCGACGTCCAGCAGCACCGCGGCCAGCTCCTGCGGCGCGCTCACCATCGGGTCGTGCCCGGTGGCCAGCTCCACGACCTCCCAGCCGGGTTGCGTGCGCGCCCGCTCGCGGGACGGCTCGATGCTCGCCAGCGCCGGGACGCTGCAGTCGACGTAGGTGCGTGGGCGGGCCGCCCAGCGCTCGCCGTCGAAGGGCAGCGGCTGGTCGTAGACGCCGCCGGGCTGCGGCGTCTGCCGCCGGTCCACCCACGCGGCGTCGGCACCGGCCAGCCCGAAGGCCGACGCCGGTGGCGGCGGGATGACCCCCGTCTCCCGGATGACGGCCCGCCGCTCCTCCCGCACCGCCGGGGGGTTGGGCGTGGACCAGGACTCCCCCGGCGCCGGGACGACGCCGTCGACGTAGACCAGCCGGCCGACCCCCTCCCCGAGCCGGTCGGCGGCACCGGTGACCACCATCCCGCCGTAGCTGTGCCCCACGAGCACCGCGTCGCGGCACTCCTCGGCGCGCACGGCCGCGACCACGTCCTCGACGTGCGTCGCGAGGGTGATCGACGGCGACAGCTGGTGTGCCCGCTCCCCGAGCCCGGACAGGGTCACCGGGACGACGTGGTGCCCGGCGGCCCACAGCGGCGGGAGCACCCGTCGCCAGCACCAGGCCCCGTGCCAGGCGCCGTGGACGAGGACGATGTCGGTCATCGGGTCATCGTGCCGGGGTGCGCTCCCGGTCCGCCTGCGGGGCCGGCCCGCCCGCCGGCGCCGACGCCCTCCCGCGGGTCGGCGGGTCGACGACGGGGCGACCGGCCGCTCCGCTGTGGGTCCGTCGCCCCCGCGAGGGCCCACCGTAGGCTCGCCGACCGTGTCCGCCCTCGACCTGGCCACCGCGGCGGGCGTCGCCCTCATCGCCGGCGTCATCAACTCCGTCGCCGGCGGCGGGTCGCTGATCCTGTTCCCCACCCTGGTGGCGCTCGGGCTGGGCACCGTGGCCGCGAACGTCACCAACTCGATCGCCCAGTGGCCCGGCTACCTCGGCGGGGTGCTCGGCTTCCGTCGCGAGTACGCCGGCCAGCGCGGGCGGCTGCTGCGCTTCGGGCTGGTGGCGCTGCTGGGCGGCACGGCCGGCAGCGTGCTGCTGCTGACCACCCCGACCGAGGCCTTCGACGTCGTCGTCCCCGCGCTGGTCCTCCTGGCCAGCCTGCTGCTGGCCCTGCAGCCGCTGCTCACCCGACGGCTGCGCGGCGCCGAGGACGGCGTCCCCCGACCGGACCCGTGGTGGCTGTACGCGGCGCTGTTCCTGGCCACCGTCTACGGCGGCTACTTCGGCGGCGCGCTCGGCGTCATCCTCGTCGGCGTCCTCGGGGTGGGCCTGCACCGGCTCAAGCTGGCCAACGCGCTGAAGTCGGCGCTGTCGGCGGTCACCGCCACGGTCACCCTCGTCGTCTTCGGCATCTGGGGGCCGGTGGACTGGCTGGTGGTCGCCGTCGCCGCGCCGGCCAGCCTGCTCGGCGGGTTCGTGGGCGCGCGGATCGCCCGCCGCATCCCCGTGACGCCGCTGCGGGTGTTCATCGTCGTCTTCGGCGTCGCCGTCTCGGCCTACCTGTTCGCCCGCCTCTGACCTGCCTCGTTAGGGGGAACCGGCCGCGCGCGCGTTCACCGGCGGTGCCCGGCGGTCGATCCAGGGGACATGCCCCCCACCCCGTGCGCCCGGCTGCTCCCCGGTGCACCCCGATGGGCGCTCGGGCTGGCCGTGGTCCTCGTGGGCGTCCAGACGACCGCGCCGCTGACCGGCGCCGCCGCCCGTGGGGGGCCGCTGGGCGTCCTGGTCGGCCTGGCCCCGTACGCGCCGGTCGCCGGGATCCTCCTCTGGCGGGCGCTGCGGGTGCCGCACGAGCGCGCGGTGTGGATGCGGCTCGCACTCGGTGTCGTCGTGCTGGGCTCGACGTCCGCCGGCCTCGCCGTCCTGGCCGCCGGCGTCCCCGCTGCGCGTGGCCTGGCCGGTCCGATCGGGCTCTGGCTGCCGGTGCTGGCGTTCCCCCTCTTCTACGGCGCCCTGGTCCGGTGGAACCGGTACAGCACGACGCTGGCCGACCCGAGCGACGTCCTCAACGGGGTGTCGGCCGTGCTGGCCGTCGTGGCCGTCGCCGACGTCCTGCTGGCGTCCACCGGCGCCGCGGTGGTGGACGTCCCCGCGAGCCGGCTGCAGCCGTTGCTGGCCCAGGGCGCGGTCGGGTTCGTCCTCGTCGGGACGGCGCTGTCGCTGGCCTCCCTCGGGTCGATGGCCCGGGACCCCCGCATGTGGCTGGTCACCGCCGCCTTCAGCGGCCACCTCGTGGCCGGCGCCGGTGGCCTGCTCCCCGGTGGCCGGCCGTGGTGGGCGGCCGGGGTCGAGTCGATCGGGTTGCTGTGCCTCGCCGTCGCCGCGACCCTGCGGTCGGCGCGGTCCGCCCCGCAGCCGACCGACCCGACGGCGTCGACCGTGGGCGCGTTCGTCGTCATCGTCGCCGCCATCGGGGTGCTGGCCTCGGGCGGTCTCACCGACCTGCCCGCCGCCGCGACCTGGTGCGCGGCGCTGGCGGCGCTGGGGTCCGGGGTCCGGCTGCTGGTGAACGTCCGCGAGCTCGCGCTGCTCGCGGTGACCCGGCGGGAGGCGCTCACCGACGAGCTGACCGGGCTGGCCAACCGCCGCGCCGTCCTGCGCCGCGCCGCGGAGCTCACCCGCGCCGGCAGCCCGCTGGTCTTCGCGCTGCTGGACCTGGACAAGTTCAAGGAGGTCAACGACGGCCTGGGCCACTCCGCCGGTGACGAGCTGCTGCGCCTGGTCGCCGCCCGGCTGGAGCCCCTCCTGCGCACCGGTGACCTGCTCGGCCGGCTCGGTGGCGACGAGTTCGCGATCGTCGCGCTGGTGGAGCACGGCGTCGCCCCCGAGGACACCGCGGCCGCGCTGGGCCGGCGGCTGTTCGCCGAGCTCGGCGAACCGTTCCGGGTCGGGGGCATGTCGGTGCACGTGGCCGCGAGCGTCGGCCTCGCCTGCTGGGAGGGGCCGGTGCCCAGCAGCGCCGGCGGCGGGACGACCGGGCTGCTCCTCCAGCAGGCCGACACCGCGATGTACGACGCCAAGCGCACCGGCGCGGGGGTGGCCGTCTACGACCCCGCCCGGCACGGCGAGAGCAGCTCGCACCTGGCGCTGGTCGAGGAGCTGCGCACCGCCCTCGCGACCGGTCAGCTGGTGCTGCACCACCAGCCGCAGCTCGACGTGGCCAGCGGCGCGACGCTCGGGGTGGAGGCCCTGGTGCGCTGGGCGCACCCGGTGCGGGGCCTGCTCGGGCCGGCCGAGTTCCTGCCGCTGGCCGAGGTGCACGGGCTCATGCGGCCGCTCACCGACGAGGTGCTGCGTCAGGCGGTCACCCAGGCCGCGACGTGGCGCCGCGGCGGGCGGCACCTGCGGGTCTCGGTCAACCTGTCGGCCAGCAACCTTCTCGACACCGACCTGCCCGAGCGGGTCGCCGACCTGCTCGACGGGGCGGACGTGCGGCCGGAGCAGCTCGTCCTCGAGGTGACTGAGAGCGTGCTGCTCAGCGACCCGGAGCGCAGCCTGGCCGTCGTGGGGCGGCTGGCCGACCTCGGGGTGACCGTGAGCATCGACGACTTCGGCACCGGCTACTCGTCGCTGTCCTACCTGCGCGACCTGCCCGTCGCCGAACTCAAGCTCGACCGCTCCTTCACCGTCGACCTGCTCACCGACGCCCGGACCGAGGCCATCGTCGCGAGCACCATCGAGCTGGCCCACCGGCTGGGCCTGCGGGTGGTCGCCGAGGGCGTCGAGCACCCCGCGACCCTCACCCACCTGGCGGCACTCGGCTGCGACGAGAGCCAGGGCTACCTGCACTCCCCGCCGCTGCCGCCGGCCGAGCTGGAGCGCTGGCTGGACCGGGCCGGCGCTCCCCGGCGGATGACCGAGCTGCTGCGGTCATGAGCTCGCCGTCCGTGCCGGGCGGCGTCGACATCGGCCCGGACCTGACCTACGCCGGGTCGCTGGCCAACCTGCTGTGGCGGCGGGCCCTGGGCCCGGGCGCGCCGTCCGGGGCGCGGTTCAGCGCCGTCGGGCTGGCCACCGTCCCGCTGACCCTGCTGGCCGCCACCACGGCGCTGTGGGCGGCGTTACAGGTCTGACGCGCCGGACGGGTGTGACGGACGGGTCCACGGCGAGGGGACACGCGCCCGCGGTGCCCGGACCGGCGGCCGCGGCTGCCTACCGTCGGGCCATGCGCGAGAACCGACTCCCCCCGGTCCCGACCGCCCCCGAGAGCCCCGCCGCCCGGGCGCAGCGACTGCACCTGGTCGCCGCCGCCCGCGTGGCCGCGGTGCGGCCCACCTCCCAGCAGCAGGTGTCCGACATCGTGCGGGTCACCGTCGACGACGAGGTGGACACCCGCACCTTCAAGGCGATCGTCGCCGACCTCTCCACCGCCGTCCGGCCCTGATCGCCGGCCGACGGCCCTACTCGCCGCCGCGGCCCGGCTCGCCGATCGCGATCATCGCCTCGACCGCCCGCCGGGCCCGCGCCGCGGTCTCCGGGTCGACGTCCACGGCGCCCTCGCCGGTGCGCAGGGTCCGCAGCAGCTTCTCCGGCGTGATCATCTTCATGTAGCGGCAGGCGGCGCGGTCGTTCATCGGGATGAACGCCGTCCCGCTGTTGAGCGCCCGCAGCTGGTGCAGGATGCCCACCTCGGTGGCGACCAGCACCTGGCTCGCCGAGGTCCGCGCCGCCTCCTCGACCATGCCACCGGTGGAGAGCACCCGCGTGCGCTCGGCGGGCAGGTCGCCGTGGCTGACCAGGTCCAGCACCGAGGTGGTGCAGCCGCACTCGGGGTGCACGAGGATCTCGGCGTCCGGGTGCGCGGCCACCTGCGCGCGCACGTCGGAGGGGCTGATGCCGGCGTGCACGTGGCACTCACCGGCCCAGATGGAGATGTTCTCCCGGCCCGTGACCCGCTTGACGTGCGCGCCGAGGAACTGGTCCGGGCAGAAGAGGACCTCCCGGTCGGCCGGGATCGAGCGGATCACGTCGGCGGCGTTGGACGACGTGCAGCAGATGTCGGTCTCGGCCTTCACCGCGGCGGTGGTGTTCACGTAGCTGACGACGACGGCGCCCGGGTGCTGGGCCTTCCACTCGCGCAGCTGGTCGGCGGTGATCGAGTCGGCCAGCGAGCAGCCGGCCGCGTGGTCGGGCAGCAGCACGGTCTTGTCCGGCGACAGGATCTTCGCGGTCTCGGCCATGAAGTGGACGCCGCAGAAGACGATCTCGCGGGCGTCGGTCTGCGCCGCGACCCGCGACAGGTACAGGGAGTCGCCGGTGAAGTGGGCGACGTCCTGGATCTCGGGGACCTGGTAGTTGTGCGCCAGGATCACCGCGCCGCGCTCGTCGGCCAGCCGGCGCACCTCGGCGGCCCAGCTCTCGTACTCCGCGGGCGACAGGGTGCGCTCGTCACCGACGACGGCGGACGTGGCGGGCGCGATGGTGGCGGTCACGGAACTCCTCGGGTGTGGGCGTGCGGCCCCATGATCCACCGCACCGGCGGCCGGGTGTGGTGCGGGGCACCCCCTGCAACGCCGGTCCCCGACCGCCCCTTCCCGGCGGGGGGACCCGGCTCAGCGCAGGTGGCTCGTGTCGTTGACCAGCCGGACGGCGGAGCGCCCGTCGGAGCTCCACGCGACGGTGCACAACGACGCCGCCTCGAGGAACACCCGGTGGACGACGTCGTCGGGCACGTCGAGGCCGGCCGCCAGCAGCAGCTTGATCGGCGTCACGTGGCTGACGACGAGCACCGTCCGCCCGGCGTGCTCGCGCAGGATACGGGCGCGGGCCCGGCCCACCCGGACGCTGACCTCGGCCACCGACTCCCCGCCCGGGGCCGCGACGGTGACGTCCTCGGAGAACCGGCGGGTGGCCAGCGGGTGCTGGGTGCGGGCCTCCTCGGCGGTGAGCCCCTCGAGCCGGCCGAAGTCGAGCTCCACGAGGTCGTCGTCGAACTGCACCGGCAGCCCCAGCGCCCCGGCCACGACCTCCGCGGTCTCCCGCGCGCGGCGCAGCGGCGAGGAGACGACGACCTCGATCCCCAGCTCCGCCGCCCGGTGGGCGGCGGCCTCGGCCTCGGCGCGCCCGGTGGCCGACAGCGGCAGGTCGTTGCGGCCGCTGTACCGGCGCTCCGGGGTGTGCTCGGTGCGGCCGTGCCGCAGCAGGTGGGTCAGCGTGGTGACGGCGGGCGCGGGCGCGGCGACCGGCTGGACGTCGTCCTCGGTCGTCGCCGGCTCGGCGGCGAGGTCGCGGCGCACCGGGCGGCCGTCCATCGCGCTGTTGGCCAGGGCGTCGGCGGCGCTGTTCTGTGCCCGCGGCACCCAGGTGTAGCGGACGCCGCCGAGCTGCCGGGCGATCTGCTGGGCCTGCAGGGCCAGCTTCTGCATGTCCGGGTGCTTGACCTTCCAGCGACCCGACATCTGCTCCACGACGAGCTTGGAGTCCATGCGGACCTCGACCTCGGCGCTCGGGTCGAGGTCCAGGACCGCCTGCAGCCCGGCGACCAGGCCGCCGTACTCGGCGACGTTGTTGGTGGCCCGGCCGACCGACTCCGCCCGCTCGGCGAGCACCTTCCCGGTCTGCGCGTCACGCACCAGCGCGCCGTAGCCCGCGGGGCCGGGGTTGCCGCGGCTGCCGCCGTCGGCCTCGACGACGAGCCTCCGGCTCACAGCCCGCTCTCCGCGGTGCGGACCAGGATCCGGCCGCAGTTGTCGCACCGGACCACCTCGTGCGGGTCGGCGTTGCGCACCGCGGCGAGCTCGCGGCCGAACAGCTCCAGCCGGCAGCCCTGGCACTGGCGGGCCTTGAGCATCGCCGCGCCGGTGCCGCCGGTCTGGCTGCGGATCCGCTCGTACAGCGCCAGCAGGTCCGCCGGGATGGTGGCCGCGGCCGCGCTGCGGGCGGCCTCGTGCCGGGTGGTGCCGTCGGCGATGTCGGCGAGGGCGTCGTCGCGCAGCTGCTCGGCCCGCTCCCGGTCGGCCACCGCCCTCGCCTGCCCCTCCTGGGCGCGGGCCAGCGTGGCCTCGGCGGTCTCGAGCTGCTCCATGAGCTCGAGCTCCTGGTCCTCGAGGTCGGACTGGCGGCGGGCCAGCGAGTCCAGCTCGTGCTGCAGGTCGGTCATCTGCTTGGCGGAGACGCTGCCGGAGTCCAGCAGCCTCTGGTCCTTGGCCGCCCGCTGACGGACGGTGTCGACGTCGCCCTCCAGCCGCTTGACGTCGCGCTGCAGGTCGCGCACCTCGGTCTCGGCGCGCACCACCTGCTCGGCGAACTCGCGCTCCGCCTCGGCGGCGCTGTCGACGGCGGCCAGTTCCGGCAGCGTGCGCCGGCGGTGGGCCAGCTGGGACAGCGCGACGTCCTCGGCGGCGAGGGCCAGCAGCTTCTGCTGGTCGAAGTGGTCGGCCTTCACCCGCTCAACCTACCTGCGCCGGCGGTCGCGCCCCGGCGCTGCAGGTCCACGGGTCGGTGCGCCGGTGCGAGACCGCCACCTCCACCTGTCCGCCCAGGTCGCGGCGGAGGACGTCGGCGGCCACCGGCAGCCACGGCCACTCCGAGGCGAAGTGCGCGACGTCGCACACCGCGGGGCCGGGCGCCTCCTGCGACTCGGAGACGGGGTGGTGCCGCAGGTCGCTGGTCAGCAGGACGTCGGCACCGGCGGCCGCCGCGACCGGGAGGAGGGAGCCCCCGCTGCCCCCGCAGACGGCGACGGTCTCGACGCGGCGGCCGGGGTCGCCCGCGGCCCGGACCCCGCCGACGGTGTCCGGCAGCGCGGCGGCGACGAGGTCGGCGAACCGCTGCAGGGTCAGGGGCTCGGGCAGGCGGCCGACGCGGCCCAGCCCGGCGCGCGGGTCGCCGGCCGCCGGCTGGAGGGGGGTGGTGTCGCGCAGGCCGAGCGCGGCGGCGAGGGCGTCGTTGACGCCGGAGTCGGGCGCCCGGTCGGCGTTGGTGTGGGCGACGAAGAGCGCGGCCCCGGCGCGGACCAGCCGGTGCACCAGGCGCCCCTTGGGGTCGGTGGCCGGCACCCCGTGGACCGGGGTCAGCAGCAGCGGGTGGTGGGTGACCAGCAGCTGGGCCCCGGTCTCCAGCACCTCGTCGACCACCGTGGACACCGGGTCGACGGCGAACAGCACGCGCCGCACCGGCTCGTCGGGGTCCCCGCAGACGAGGCCGACGGCGTCCCACTCCTCGGCGAGCGCGGGGTCGTAGCGGGCCTCCAGGGCGGCGACGACCTCCCCCAGCGTCACGGTCACGGGCCGGACTGTAGGGGAGCGCCGGGTCCCCGCCGACTCCCCCGGCAGCAGCGTGCCCATGGCGCGGCGCACGCGCGGCACCGACCGGGGTGGAAAGCTCGGGGACCGTGGCGGAGAGGGGCCCCCGGGCACCGGCGTGGCTCGAGGAGCTGGTGCGGACCAAGCGCCCCCCGGTGCCGTGGCGGGACGTCGTCCGGTTCGCGGTCGCCATCCCCGCCCCGCTCGCCGTGGCCGTCGTCGTCGGCGGTGGCGTGGCGCCCGGTCCGGAGCTCGGCGCCGGTGTCTTCGGCACCATGGGCGCCCTCGTCACGACCCTCGCGCCGCAGGCCGGGCCGCTGCGGGACCGGCTGCGCCGCATCGCCGCCGCGGTGGGCTTCGGCACCGTCGGCCTGCTGGCCGGCCAGTACGCCACGGGCGGCGGGTGGCAGCCGGTGGTCGTCGTCGCCCTGCTGTCGGTCGTGGCGGCGCTGGTGAGCGGCGTCAACGCCGCGCTGTCCCTGGGCGGGCTGCAGCTGCTCGTGTACACCGCGCTGTCCTCCGGGCTGGTCACGGAGCTGTCCACGGCCGAGGAGGTCGGCTTCTTCCTCGCCGGGGCGGCGTGGGCGACGCTGACCTCGCTGGTCCAGGCCCGCACCGAGCTGCTCGACCCCGACCGCACCGCCGTCGCCGCCGTCTTCACGCGCATCGGCGAGCTGCTCACGGCCAGCGGCACGCCGGGGTCCGACGACGCCCGGCGGGACCTCACCACGGCGCTGAACGCCGCCTACGACCGGGTGATCCGCAGCCGCAGCCTCTCCTCCGGCCGCACCAGGGAGCTCTCCGAACTGGCCGGGGTGCTCAACGCGGCCGCACCGCTGGTCGAGGGCACGGTGGCCGCCGCCCGCGCCGGCGTGCCCGCCGACCCGCAGGACGTCACCGCCGTCCACGCGCTGGCCGCCGCGCTCACCGGCACCCGCGACCTGCCGGCCGAGCGGCCCCCCGCCCTCGAGGACGGGCTCCCGGCCCGCCGGGCGGTGCGGCACGGCGTCCGGCTGGTGTGGAACGTCGTCGGTGACCCCGAGGAGCGGGCCGGTGCCGCCGCCCCCCGACCCGAGGTGGACCTCCGTACCCGGCTGCGGGAGCTCGCCGACCGCACCCTCGCCAGCCGGGACACCCGCGACTTCGCCCTCCGCCTGGCGCTGTGCATGTCGATCGCCGAGGTGGCCCGGCAGTACCTGCCCGTCCAGCGTCCGTACTGGGTGCTGCTGACGGTCGCGATCGTGCTCAAGCCGGACTACGGGTCGGTGTTCAGCCGGGCCGTGCAGCGCGGTGCGGGCACCGTGCTCGGCGTGCTGCTGGGCTCGGCCCTGCTGGCGGTGCTGCCCCGCGACGCCTGGGTGCTGGTCGCGATGGCCGCGACGGCCGCCGTCCTGCCCTGGGCGCGGGCGGCGAACTTCGGCCTGTTCGCGGTCTTCCAGACGCCGGTGATCATCCTGCTGCTCGACCTGGCGCTGCCCAGCGACCCGGGCCTGGTCGGCGCGCGCCTGGTGGACACCCTCATCGGCTGCGCCATCGTGCTCGTCTTCGGCTACCTGCTCTGGCCGCAGACCTGGCGGGCTCCGCTGGACGAGGCGCTGCGCGACGCCGCGCTGGCCCTCGACGCCTTCGTCGACGCGGCGTTCACCGGCGGTCCCGTGGAGCGGCGCCGCGCCCGCCGCCGCAACTACCGCGCCCTCACCGAGCTGCAGACCCAGCTGCAGCGCCGGCTGGCCGAGCCGCCGCCGGTGAGCACCCGCGCCGCGGCGTTCTGGCCGGTCATCGTGCAGTTGGAGCGGACCTCGGACGCCGTCACCGAGGCCGTCATCTCGACCCGCCAGGGGGAACCGGCGCCCGACCTCGCCCAGGTCGCCGTCCTCCGCCGGGCCATCCGGGAACTGGAGGCCGACATCGAGGCCCACCGCCCGCCCGACGACGCCGAGATCCACGCCGAGGGGGTGCTGGCGCCCGTGGCCCGCGAGGTGGACGCCGCCCGCCGACTGGTCCGCGACGCCGCCCCCGGCCGCCCTCGCCCCGGGGAGGGATGACCGGCGCCGTCCCGGTGGACGCGACCGGCGGCTCGTGGTCGGCTTGCAGCCCCAGCGAGGACGACGAGAGGTGGGCTGCCGACCGTGGACCGCATGAGCCCGACCGATGCCGGCTTCTACTACGCGGAGAGCGAGAACACCCCGCTGCACGTCGGCTCGGTGTCGGTGTTCGAGGGGCCGGCCCCCTCCTACGGCGACGTCGTCCGGCTGCTGCTGGCCAAGCTGCCCCTGGTCCCGCGCTACCGGCAGCGCGTGCGGGAGGTCCCGCTGCAGCTGGGCCGGCCGGTGTGGGTCGACGACCCGCACTTCCAGATCCTGTACCACGTCCGGCACGCCGCGGTCCCGAGCCCGGGCGGCGACGAGCAGCTGCGCAACCTCGCCGGCCGGGTCCTGGGCCAGCGCCTGGACCTCGCCAAGCCGCTGTGGGAGCTCTACCTCGTCGAGGGCCTGGAGGACGGCCGCTGGGCCCTGATCTCCAAGGTGCACCACTGCATGGTCGACGGCGTCGCCGGCACCGACCTCATGCAGCTGGTCTTCGACCTGAGCCCCGACGCCACCCACCCCGAGCCCCAGGACTGGACGCCGCAGCGCACCCCCTCGGGTCTGTCGGTCGTCGCCGGCGCCGTGCAGGACGCCGTCACGCACCCCCTGCGCCAGCTCACCCGCCTGCCCGGTTCCGGCGGCCTGACGCAGGCCTCCAAGGAGGCGGTGCGGACCAGCCGGCAGCTCGCCGCCGGCCTCCCCGCGGCCGCCCGGCGGGTCACCAGCCCCGTCGCCCGGTCGCTCAACGGCCCGATCGGCCCGCACCGGCGCTGGGCGTGGACCGAGGCGCAGCTGGCCGAGCTCAGGAGCGTCCGGACGGCGCTGGGCGGCACCGTCAACGACGTCGTCCTCGCCGGCATCACCCGCGGCTTCCGCGACCTGCTGGAACGGCGCGGCGACCTGCGCGACGGGCTGGTCGTGCGCTCGATGGTGCCCGTGTCGGTGCGCCAGGCCGGTGAGCGCAACACCCTGGACAACCGGATCTCCGCGGTCTTCGTCGACCTGCCGGTCGGCGAGGCCGACCCGGTGGCGCGGCTGACCTCCGTCCGCCGGCAGATGGACGACCACAAGCGGACCCTCGCCGCGGTCGACGCCCGGTCGATCATCGCGATGGGCGACTTCGTGGCGCCCACGCTGCTCGCCCTGGGCGTGCGGGCGGCGCTGGCGACCGGTCAGGTGCTCGGCCAGACCGTGACCACCAACGTGCCCGGGCCGCGGGTCCCCCTCTACGTGCTGGGCCGGCGGATGTGCTCGGCGCACGCCTACGTGCCGATCGCCGGCGGCATGCGCGTCTCGATCGGCATCTTCTCCTACCTGCAGACGATGACCTTCGGCATCAACGCCGACTTCGACGCGTTCCCCGACGTCGACGTCCTGGCCGGGGGCATCCGCCGCGGGGTGGAGGAGCTGGTCGCCGCGGCCGGCGACGGCGCCGCGTCGGCCACCCCCTGACCGGTTCGGCCCCGTCCACGGTGGGGTAGCCGACCGCCGTGGCCGCCGCAGAGACCGACCTGACCGTCGCCGTCACCGGCCCGACCGGCACCTTCGGGGCGGGACTGCTGCCGCTGCTGCAGGCCGACGACCGGGTGCGGCGGGTCGTCGGCATCGCCCGGCGGCCGTTCGACCCGGCCGGGTACGGCTGGACGAAGGTGGAGCACCGCCGGGGCGACGTCCGCGACGCCGACACCATGCGGGCCGCGCTGGCCGGCGCCGACGTCGTCGTCCACCTGGCGTTCTCCGTCACCGGCAACGCCCCGCGGCGCACGGTGCGGTCGATCAACGTCGACGGCACGCTGACCGTCTTCCGGGCCGCGGCCGAGGCCGGCGCCCGCCGGTTCGTGCACGCCTCCTCCGTCGCCGCCTACGGGTGGCACCCGGACAACCCGGAGCGGATCGGCGAGGACTGGCCGGTGCGGCCGGCCGCCCGGCTGTTCTACGCCCGGGAGAAGGCCGAGCTCGAGCACCTGCTCGAGGCCGAGGCGGCGGCCACCCCCGGCCTGGCGCTGTACCGGCTGCGCCCGACGGTCGTGCTGGGCCCGCACGCCGCCGGCGCCAAGGACGTGCTGCCCGGCCCGCTTGCGCCGCTGGGCCGCCGGCTGTTCGGCCGCCCCCGCCGGCTGCCGGTGCCCCTGCCCGTGCTCGTCCCCGAGCTGCCGGTGCAGTTCGTGCACGAGGAGGACGTCGGCCGCGCGCTGCAGCTGTGCGTCGTCGGGGCCGGCCCGCCCGGGGCCTACAACATCGCCGGGGACGGCGTGCTCACCGCCGCCGACGTCGTCCGCGAGCTCGGGGCGCTGCCGGTCCCCGTGCCGGCCGCGCCCGCCCAGCTCACCGCCCGCGCCGTGGCCCGGCTGCCGTTCCTGCCGCCGGTCGCCGAGTGGGTGGAGGCCCTCAGCCGGCCGGCGATCATGGACACCTCCCGCGCCAAGGAGCAGCTGGGCTGGCGGCCGCGCTTCACCGGGCTGGAGGCGCTGCGGGCCACCCTGCGGTGACTCAGGCGACGGCGGGCAGCCAGTCGAGCAGGTGCCCGGCCAGCCGCTCGGGGCACTGCAGCTGCGGCACGTGCCCGACGTCGGCGAGCTCGACGTAGGTCCAGTCGGGGTGCCGGCGGGCAGCGTCCCGGGCCGCGGACACCGGCACGAGCCGGTCGCGGTCGCCGTGCACCAGGAGCACCGGGACGTCGACGTCGGCCATCGCCCGCCGGACCAGCCGCGGGTCGGCCAGGAGCAGCAGCAGCGACCGGGCCGCGGTGAGGAAGGCGCGGTCCATCCCCGCCACGTCCTGCCGCTCCTCGATCAGCGCCGCGGAGCGGTCGACGAGCCGCGGCGGCAACGTGGCCGGGTCGACCCCGCACAGCTCGAGCATGTCGGTGACCGTGCCCCGCGCGCCCCGCCGACGGTGCCGCGCCGCGAGGTACCGCTCCCCCACCCCGGGCAGGGCGTAGACGAGGAAGTCCCGGGCCACGGCGGGGTCCAGCCGGCCGCGCGGGCCCGGGACGGCGGGGTCGACCAGCACCAGCCCGCTGACCCGCGCGGGTGCCCGGGCGGCCTCGAGCAGCGAGATCATCCCGCCCATCGAGTTGCCGACCAGCACCACCGGCGCGCCGGTCACGTCCCGGATGAAGCGGTCGAGCACGGCGACGTTGTCGCGGACCCGTGTCGTCCGGCCACCGGGCTCGCTGCGGCCGAAACCGGGCAGGTCGAGGGCGTGCACCCGCCCGTGCGGGGTGAGCAGCGGCGCCAGCAGGTCCCAGTTGAGGTGCGAGCCGCCCAGGCCGTGCACGAGGACGAGGGTCGGGCCGTCGTCGCGCCCGCCGAAGTCGACGTGGTGCACCGGACCGTCCAGGTCCGCGGTCAGGCTGCGCCCGGGCGCGGTCGCGTCGTCCACGCCCGTACGGTTCCACGGCCGGCGGGGACCGGCGCGCCCGGCCCGGCCCGTTGTGTCACAGGCCACAGGCACACTGCCGATGAGTCCCGGTGGGAGCGTCCGGGTGTCGCCGGCGTCCCCGGGTGGTACCGGGCGGAGGGCCGACGACACCGGTCGGCCGGCGAGGAGGACGACGTGGCACGACTGCGGGGCGATGGTCCGGCCATCCCGCTCTACCTGACCGAGCCGGGGCGCGCGGTCGCCGACCTGGGCCTCTACCTGGCCGCCCGCCCGGCGCTGGTGCCGCGGATGCCGCAGGGCGACGGCCACCCGGTGCTGGTGCTGCCCGGCCTGCTGACCGACGACTCCTCCACCCGGGTGCTGCGCTCGGTGCTGCGCCGGCTGGGCTACCGCGTCCACGGCTGGCGGCTGGGCCGCAACATCGGCCCGACGGCGCGCTGCGTCCAGGGCATGCGCGACCGGGTCGACGACCTCAGCGACCGCTACGGGCGGCCGGTCAGCCTGGTCGGCTGGAGCCTGGGCGGCATCTTCGCCCGCGACCTCGCCCGCCGGACGCCGGACTCGGTGCGCCAGGTGGTCACCCTGGGCAGCCCGTTCCGGCTGACCCGGCACAGCCAGAGCCACGCCTCCCGGGTGTTCGACCGGTACAGCCACCTGCACGTGGAGCACCGGGCGCTGCCGCTGGAGCCGGACGGGTCGCCGCTGCCGGTCCCCTCGACGTCGATCTACTCCCACCTCGACGGCATCGTGCACTGGGAGACGTGCCTGGACACCCCCGGCGAGCGGTGCGAGAACATCGCCGTCCTGGCCAGCCACCTCGGCCTCGGCCACCACCCGGCGGCGCTGTGGGCGATCGCCGACCGGCTGGCGCAGCCGGAGGGCACCTGGACGCCGTTCCGCCCACCGCTGGTGCTGCGCCCGGCGTTCCCCCGCCCCGACGTACCCGGCACCGCGCAGCGGACGGTCGCCGCGGCCTGAGGCCGTCCCGCCCCCGCCGCGCGCAGCGGCAGGGGCGGGACGCCGTGGTCAGCCCTCCCGGCGGTCGAGGAAGCCCAGGACGAGGTCCCGGGTCGCCTCCGGCTGCTCCAGCTGCGGCAGGTGACCGGCGTCCTGCACCAGCTCCAGCCGCGAGTCCCGCAGGCGGGAGGTGAACTCCTCCGCGTACACGGGGTCGACCAGCCTGTCCTGCGCGCCCCAGACCAGCAGCGTGGGGGCGGTGACACGGTGGATGCGCCGGTACAGGCCCTTGTCCGGCAGCGGCCAGATGAAGTGCAGGATGCTGGCCATCCGCATCGCGGCCTCGAACAGCGCCTGGGGGTCGTCGGCCGGCGGGGTGAGCATGCCGGCCAGCGGGCTGGACGGGTCGGCGAGGACCAGCCCGGGCAGCGCCTCCGGCGGGATGCCGGCGATGTCCGGGATGGGCTTGTCCTCCCGCCAGAAGCCGATCGGCGCGATCAGCACCAGCCGGGACACCCGCCGCGGACTGTTGGCCGCCAGTTCCGCGGCGACCATGCCACCGAACGAGTGGCCGACCAGCTGGACCTGGTCGAGCCCCAGGGAGTCCAGCAGGGTGTCGTAGAACAGGGCCAGCTCCCAGATGCCCGGCAGGTGCTTCGCCAGGGCCTCGGTGTCGTTGGCCCCCGGGTGCTCGACCGCGTAGACGGTGTGGCCGGCCGCCAGCGCCTCGAGGAAGGGGTCCCAGAACAGCCCGCCGGCGCCGTGGAGGAACACGACGGGGTCACCTGTCCCGGCGACGAGCACGCGGGCCTGCATGGGGCCGACCTCGACGATGCGCTCGTCGACCTGCGCGGGTGCGGTGGTGGTCATCGGATCCTCCTCAGGCCTGCGCGCCGGCGGGCTCGGTGACGGCTCGGACGGCGGCCCCCGACGGCCACCACTCGTGGGTCCACCCCTCGGCGTCCCACACGGTGCGGATGCGGGGCATGACCTCCTCGGCGAAGAGCGTGATGTTCTTCTTGGTCAGCTCGTGCGGCATCGAGCCGATCTGCAGCAGCGCGTGCAGGTTGCCCACGCGCAGGGTCTTGGCGACCTCGATGAGCCGGTCGGCGACCGTGGTGGGGCTGCCGGCGATGATGAAGCCCTCCTCGTTGAGGGTCTTCCAGTTCTTCTCCAGGGCGGCCGCCGCGGCGATGGCGCCGGGCTGGTTGGTCTTGATGGCGAACTCGGTGCTCTTGCGGGTGCGGTAGCCCGGCGCCTCGAAGAAGTACGGCGGGATGTGCAGGCACTTGTTGAAGAAGTACGAGACGTGCTCCAGGTACTCCTTCTCCGCGCGCTCGTCGGTCTCCGAGACGCAGATCTGCTGCGCGAAGCCGGCGCGGAAGGGGTTCCGGTCCACCCCCATCTGGTCCATCGTCGCCCAGAAGCCGTCCATCAGCTTCTTGCCGAACTTCGCGCCGAAGAACGACAGGTAGCTGTAGGTGTAGTTCTTGTTGGCGGCCAGTTCCCACGTCTCGACCGACCCGCCGCCGGCCAGCCACACCGGCGGGTGCGGCTTCTGCAGGGGCTGCGGCCACGGGTTGACGTAGCGCAGCTGGTTGTACTGGCCGTTGAAGGCGAACGGCCCCTGCTTCGTCCAGGCCTGGATGATCAGCTCCTCGGCCTCCCGGAACCGCGGCCGCGTCTGGGTCGGCGGGATCCCGTAGCAGAAGTTCACGTCCATCGACGTGCCGACCGGGAAGCCGGCGGCGAGGCGTCCGTTGGACAGGACGTCGAGCATCGCGAACTCCTCGGCCACGCGCGTGGCCGGGGAGTACAGGGCCAGCGTGTTGCCCAGCACCATGATCGCGCTGTTGTTCGGCGTCCGGCGGGCCAGCGAGGCGGCCATGAGGTTGGGCGAGGCCATGAAGCCGTAGCCGTTCTGGTGGTGCTCGTTCACCCCGACCCCGTCGAAGCCCAGCCGGTCGGCCAGCTCCAGCTCGTCGAGGTTCCACTGGTAGTACTGCGCGACCTGCTTCGGGTCGCACAGCTCGGTGTTGGGTGGGGTGATCCAGATGCTCTCGTACCTCTGCTCGAAGTCCGCCGGGAGGTCCCGGTAGGGCATCAGGTGGAAGAAGATCGACTTCATGGCCATCCCTTGGCTGAGTCGGCTCGCTGGTCGGTGCGGGCTTCCGAGAACGTTGTGACTCGGGTCACAACACCGGCAGCCCAGCACTGACCGCCGAGCCGTGTCAACGGCCGAGGGCGTGCAGGGAGCCGACCGGGCGCGGCGCGGTGGAGACCGTCCGGTCGACGGAGCGGGATGGGTGGGCGCGGCAGGGATCGAACCTGCGACCGCTCGCTTGTAAGGCGAGAGCTCTCCCGCTGAGCTACGCGCCCCGCGCGCCCAGCCTAGGCGGCCGGGCGCGCGGACCCTCGAGGTGCGGGTCGGAGCCCCGTCCCGGGCCCCGCCCCAGCGTGCGGAGGGCGGGGGAACGGGCCTCGCTCAGGCCGCCAGCTGGGCGACCGCGTCCTTCCAGCCGGACTGCTCGCGGGCGTCGCCGGGCGCGTTGACCTCGGCGAAGGCGATCCGCCCCTCGGCGTCCACGAGGAAGGTGCCCCGGACCGCCATGCCGGCCTTCTCGTTGAACACCCCGTAGGCCTGGGCGACCGCACCGTGCGGCCAGAAGTCGCTCAGCAGCGGGAAGTCCAGGCCCTCCTGCGCCTTGAACGCCTTGAGGCTGAACACGGGGTCGGTGCTGATCGCGAGCACCCGGACGCCGGCGTCGGTGTAGGTGGTCAGCTCGTCACGCAGCTGGCACAGCTCACCGGTGCAGATGCCGGAGAAGGCGAAGGGGTAGAAGACCAGCAGGACCGGGGTGCCCCGCAGCTCGCTCAGGGAGACGACCTGCTTGTCCTGGTCGGGGAGGCTGAACTCGGGCGCGGCGTCGCCGACGGAGAGGCTCATGGGCCGATCGTGCCGCACGCCCGGTCGCGGCTGTGGGGCGAGGGTCCCCTCCTCAGCGGCGGCTGCGCGCGGTCTTGGGGGTGACCAGCCGGATGCCCGACCAGTCCTTGGCCGCGGAGATGCTGCTGGTCTGCGACAGCCCGGCGGTCGGGGCCACCTCGGTGACGTCGCCGGGCTCGACGTGGCCGGGACGGCCGGACTTCGGCACCAGCAGCCAGACGACACCGTCGTCGGCGAGGGAGGTGATCGCGTCGGTCAGGGCGTCGAACAGGTCGCCGTCGTCCTCGCGCCACCACAGGACGACGACGTCGGCCACCTCGTCGGTGTCCTCGTCGACCATCTCGCCACCGGAGACCTCGACGATCGAGTCGCGCAGGTCCTCGTCGGCGTCCTCGTCCCAGCCGAGCTCCTGCACGACCATGCCCGGCTTGATGCCCAGCCGGGCCGCCATGCTGGCGCTGCCCGAGTCGACGCTCATCCCTGCTGATCCTCCATGGGTTCCGATGCTGCTGACCGGTGCGCACGATCGTGCACCGTCCGGCGGTGGGTTGCTGGGTGGGGACTCACGGGCGCGGACCCCTGCCGCACGTGCGACAGCGGGGGCGGACGCCACGGGGGCCGGACACGACCAGCGGGAACGTCCCCCGCACCCTGGTCATGTCACCCCTCTCCGTCCGCACCGGTGCCCGCGCCTCCGGTCGGAGGCGCCCCGTCCGGCCGGCGGTCCCGGTCGGACGTTGGCGGAAGCGTAGGGCATGCCTGGTCAGGTGCAACCTCTCGCGGAACGGCACCGGGCGGCCGCGCCGTCCCGACACGTGGGCGGCCGGGTGACGCCGGGCGGGCCCGCGGGGGACGATGTGCGCATGAGCGCACCGCAGCAGTCGGACGGGGACCCCGCCCGCGATGCAGGTAAGGCCCGCGCGGTCATCACCAACGGGCTCCCCAGTCAGCTGGTCGACATCGACCCGGAGGAGACCCAGGAGTGGCTGGAGTCCCTGGACGGCGTCGTCGAGCACGCCGGCCGCGGCCGGGCCCGCTACCTGATGCTCCGCATGCTGGAACGCAGCCGCGAGCAGCAGGTCGGCGTGCCTTCCCTGCGCAGCACCGACTACATCAACACCATCCCGCCCGAGCGCGAGCCGTGGTTCCCCGGCGACGAGCACGTGGAGCGGCGCATCCGGGCCTACATCCGGTGGAACGCCGCGATCATGGTCCACCGCGCCCAGCGGCCGGGGATCGCCGTCGGTGGCCACATCTCCTCCTACGCGTCGTCGGCCTCGCTGTACGAGGTCGGCTTCAACCACTTCTTCCGCGGCAAGGACCACCCCGGCGGCGGCGACCAGATCTGGTTCCAGGGCCACGCCTCCCCCGGCATCTACGCCCGCGCCTTCCTCGAGGGCCGCCTCGGCGAGCAGCAGATGGACGGCTTCCGCCAGGAGGTCAGCCACCCCGGCGGCGGGCTGTCGAGCTACCCGCACCCGCGGCTGATGCCGGAGTTCTGGGAGTTCCCGACCGTCTCGATGGGCCTGGGCCCGATCAACGCGATCTACCAGGCGCGGTTCAACCGCTACCTGCACTCCCGCGGCATCAAGGACACCTCCGACCAGCACGTGTGGGCGTTCCTCGGTGACGGCGAGATGGACGAGCCGGAGTCCCTCGGCGCGATCGGCCTGGCCGCCCGCGAGGAGCTGGACAACCTCACCTTCGTCGTCAACTGCAACCTGCAGCGCCTCGACGGCCCCGTGCGCGGCAACGGCAAGGTCATCCAGGAGCTGGAGTCCTTCTTCCGGGGTGCCGGCTGGAACGTCATCAAGGTGATCTGGGGCCGGGAGTGGGACCCGCTGCTGGCCGCCGACCGCGACGGCGCGCTGGTCAACCTGATGAACACCACGCCCGACGGTGACTACCAGACCTACAAGGCCGAGGACGGCGCGTTCGTCCGCGAGCACTTCTTCGGGCGCGACCCGCGCACCCGCAAGATGGTCGAGGGCATGAGCGACAAGGAGATCTGGGCGCTCTCCCGCGGTGGGCACGACTACCGCAAGCTCTACGCCGCCTACAAGGCCGCCGTGGAGCACAAGGGCCAGCCGACGGTCATCCTCGCCAAGACCATCAAGGGCTGGACGCTGGGCAGCCACTTCGAGGGCCGCAACTCGACCCACCAGATGAAGAAGCTGACCGCCGAGGACCTCGCCGCGTTCCGCGACCGGCTCTACCTGCCGATCCCCGACGAGGCGCTGGACAAGACCCTGCCGCCCTACTACAAGCCGGCGCCGGACTCCGACGAGATGCAGTACATGCTCGAGCGGCGCCGCGCCCTGGGTGGGGCGGTCCCCCGGCGGCGGTCGGAGTTCAAGACGCTCAAGACGCCGGAGGACAAGGCCTTCGACGTCCTGCGGCGGGGCTCGGGCAAGCAGGACGTGGCGACGACGATGGCGTTCGTCCGCCTGCTCAAGGAGCTGCTCAAGGACCCGGAGCTCGGTCCGCGGTTCGTGCCGGTCATCCCCGACGAGGCGCGCACCTTCGGCATGGACGCGATGTTCCCGACGCAGAAGATCTACTCGCCGCACGGGCAGCGCTACACGTCGGTCGACCGCGAGCTGATCCTCGCCTACAAGGAGTCCGAGCAGGGGCAGATCCTGCACGAGGGCATCAACGAGGCGGGCTCCGCCGCGTCGTTCACCGCCGTCGGCACGTCGTACGCCACGCACGGCGAGCCGATGATCCCGATCTACATCTTCTACTCGATGTTCGGGTTCCAGCGGACCGGCGACGCCTTCTGGGCCGCCGCCGACCAGATGACCCGCGGCTTCCTGCTCGGCGCCACCGCCGGCCGCACGACGCTCAACGGCGAGGGCCTGCAGCACGAGGACGGCCACTCGCTGCTGCTGGCGCACACCAACCCCGGCGTCGTCAGCTACGACCCGGCGTTCTCCTTCGAGGTCGGCCACATCACGAAGGACGCCCTGCGCCGGATGTACGGCGAGGACCCGGGCGCCCCGCTGGGCGGTTCCCGTTCGCCGGACGTCATGTACTACCTGACGGTCTACAACGAGCCCTACAACCAGCCGGCCGAGCCGGAGGGCCTCGACGTCCAGGGTGTGCTGGCCGGCATGTACCGGTACGCCCCGGGCCAGGGGGACGGCCCCAAGGCGCAGGTGCTGGCCTCGGGTGTCGCGGTGCCGTGGGCGCTGCGGGCGCAGGAGCTGCTGGCGAACGACTGGGGCGTCTCGGCCGACGTCTGGTCGGTGACCTCGTGGACCGAGCTGCGCCGCCAGGCCGACGCGGTCGACGAGCACAACCTGCTGCACCCGGAGGAGGAGCCGCAGGTCCCCTACGTCACGCAGCAGCTGCAGGACACGCCCGGCCCGGTCGTGGCGGTGTCGGACTGGATGCGGGCGGTGCCCGACCTCATCGCGCCGTACGTGCCCGGCGGGATGGCGACGCTGGGCACCGACGGGTTCGGCCTGTCCGACACCCGCCCGGCGCTGCGGCGGCACTTCCACGTGGACGCCGAGTCGATCGTCGTCCGCACCCTCGGGGCGCTGGCCAAGCGCGGCGAGGTGGACCGCGACGTGGTCCGGCAGGCGGTGGAGAAGTACCAGGTCCGCGACGTGCAGGCCGCGCCGGAGGAGGAGCGGTCGGACCCGAGCCCGGCCACCTGAGCACGACCAGGCGGCGGCCCGTCTCCCCTCGGGGAGGCGGGCCGTCCCGCGTTCAGGCCAGGGCCGCCAGGGCCACCGCGGCGTGGAGGGCGGCGCCGTCGGGGAGCACGGCCTCGTCGAAGACGACGAGGTTGGAGTGGTTGCCGGCAGCGGTCGCCGGGTCCGCCCCGGGCGGACAGGCGCCGAGGAAGGCCATCGCGCCGGGCACCTGCTGCAGCACGTAGGCGAAGTCCTCCGCGCCCATGAGCGGCTCGCGCGCGGCCACGCTGCGCTCGGGCCCGAACAGCGCCGCCGCGGTGGCCCGCACCGACTCGGCCGCGTGCGGGTCGTTGACCGTCACCGGGTAGCCCTCGCGGTGCTCGAACTGCACCGTCAGCTCGTGCGCCGCGGCCACGTGCCGGGCCACGCGCTCCACACCGGCCACCATGTCGGCCCGCCGCTCGGCCGACAGGGTCCGGATGGTGCCCTCCATGAACGCCGTGTCCGGGATGACGTTGTCGGTGGACCCGGCGGTGAGGTGCGCGACGGTCAGCACGGCCGGGTCGAAGACCGGCGCGCGGCGGGTCACCGTCGCCTGCAGGGCCAGCACGATCTCCGCGGCCACCGGCACCGGGTCGGCCGCGGCGTGCGGCATCGAGGCGTGCCCACCGCGGCCCTGCACGGTCACCATCCAGTGGTCGGCGGCGGCCATCATCGGGCCGGGCCGCACGCTGACCACGCCGCTGGGCTGGGTGGAGAAGACGTGCAGCGCGAAGGCACCGCGCACCGGCGCCTCGGGGACGACGTCGAGCAGCCCCTCCTCGAGCATGTACCGGGCGCCGTGGAAGCCCTCCTCCCCCGGCTGGAGCATGAGCACCACCTGACCGGCCAGCTCGTCGCGGCGCTCGGCGAGCAGACGGGCGGCGCCGAGGAGCATCGCCACGTGCAGGTCGTGCCCGCAGGCGTGCATCGCCCCGGGCACCTCGGAGGCGAAGGGCAGCCCGGTGTCCTCGTGCACCGGCAGGGCGTCCATGTCGGCCCGCAGCAGGTACGTGGGCCCGGGCCGCGCGCCGCGCAGGACACCGACCACCGAGCTGGTCGACTTCCCGACGGTCACCTCCACCGGCAGCGCCGCGAGCTCCTCGAGCACGGTGGCCTGGGTGCGCGGCAGGTGCAGCCCGATCTCGGGGTGGCGGTGCAGCCGGCGGCGCAGGTCCACGGTCCGGTCGGCGTCGGCCCGCGCCGCAGCGAGGACGTCGGCGGTGGGGGTCGGCATGCCCCCACTCTCCCCCAGGGAGGCCGCCGGTTCAGTCCGAGGCCCAGACGGGCCGGCCCGCGTCCAGCTCCCAGACGAGCACGGTGCCCGGGCCCGCGACCCGGCCGCCGTCCTGGCGCCCGACCCGCGTGCCCGCCGGGCCGGCCAGGACGAGCAGCCCGGCCGGCACCTCGACGGCGCCGTCCGCGGGAGCGTGGCCGACCCACAGCCGCGCGTCCGGGCGGTCCAGGTCGACCCAGCCGGCGGGCGCCGTGCGCACCTCATGGCCGGGGGCGGTGTCGGGCCGGGCGCTGCGCAGGTAGGTCTGCAGCACCCGCGCACCCGCGTCCCCGGCCACCTCGTCGTGCTCGAGGCCGGTACCCGCGCGCAGCACGGCGACGTCGCCGGCGGTCATGAGCGCGCCGCTGCCCCACCCGTGGCGCAGGGTCCCCTCGAGGACGACGGCCACGACGTCGACCGCCCGGTGGGGGTGCCGCCCGTAGCCGGCGCCCGGCGCGAGGCGGTCGTCGGCCAACCGCAGCAGCGGCCCCAGCGAGCCGTCGTCCGGGTCGAGCAGCACCTCGGACCGCAGACCCGTCACGACGCCTCCCGGGGCGGCAGGGCGGCCCGGCCACCGGGCAGCGCGTCGAAGGCCAGGGCCACCGCGAGCGTCCACGCCCCGCCCAGCGCCAGGCCCCCGACCACGTCGGAGAGGAAGTGCACGCCCAGCCACATCCGGGTCAGCCCGACCAGGACGGCGAGCGCGACGCCGGCGGCCAGGGCGGGGCGGCGCCACCTCGGGGCCAGCCGCGGCCAGGCCAGGACCAGGGCGACGGTGACGAGTGTGGCGATGCCGGAGGAGTGCCCGCTGGGATAGCTCAGCCCCTCGTAGCCGGCACCGCCGTTCTCGAACGCCGGGCGCACCCGGCCCACGAGCTCCTTGAGCCCGGCGGTCAGCGGGCCGACGACGACGTTGGCGGTGACCACCCACGCCGCGGTCCGCCACGCCCGCCGGGTGCCCAGCCAGAACAGCACCGGGAGGGACACCAGCACCCGGAACCAGGCGACCCCGGGGGTGGTCAGCACCTCCAACAGCACGTCGAGGGCGCGCGAGCGGTCGTCGCCGGCGTAGAGCGCCCGGCTCACCGCCTCGTCGAGCCGGACCTGCGGGGCGAAGCCGACCAGCACACCCGCGCCCAGCAGGCCCACCACGCCGACCCCGGCCCCGGACGCGGCGAGGGCACGGCCGCGCAGCGCCGTCGTCCCCACCCGCCGGAGCACGTCCACCGCCCCACTGTCCCCGACCCCGCGCCCCGGGACGACACGGGTCCCGTCGGCGCCGCGTGACAGGGTGGGGACGTGTCCGACCGGGGAACCCGCCCACCCTCCGCCGCCACGCTGCGGCGGCTGGAGCGCGCCTCGGGGTCGCTGGCCACCCGCGCCGTCGCCCGCATGGACGACGTCCTGCCGTGGTTCCGCACCATGCCCGCCGACCAGCGCTCGTGGGTGATGCTCGTGGCGCAGGCGGGCATCGCCTCGCTGGTGGAGTGGTGCCGCACGCCCACCCGGCCGCCGCGGCTCACCGGCGAGGTCTTCGGCGCCGCCCCCCGCGAGCTGGCGCGGGTGGTGCCCCTCAAGCACACGGTCGACCTCATCAAGGTGACCGTCGAGGTGATGGACGACTTCGTGGAGTCCGTCGCCGAGCCCGGCGACGCCGACGCGCTGCGTCTGGCGGTGCTGCAGTTCAGCCGCGAGGTCGCCTTCGCCACCGCGCACGTCTACGCCAGCTTCGCCGAGAGCCGCGGCGCCTGGGACGCCCGCCTGGAGGCCCTCGTGGTCGACGCCCTGGTGCGCGGGGAGCGGTCCGAGGAGCTGTCCGGGCGGGCGTCGGCGCTGGGCTGGGCGGCGATGAGCCCGGTCACCGTGCTGGTCGGCTCCGCCCCGGCGGCCGGTGACGCGCACGGCGCCGCGCGCCGGGCCGCCCGGCAGCTGCGCAGCGAGGTGCTGGTCGGCGTGCACGCCGACCAGCTCGTCGTCGTGCTGGGCGGGGCGGAGCAGCTGGAGGCGGTGGCCGAGCGGGTCAGCGACGAGTTCGGCCCCGGCCCGGTCGTGATGGGGCCGGTCGTCGACTCCCTCAGCCGGGCCGGTGACTCCGCGGCCGCCGCCCTGGCCGGTCTGCGGGCGGCGCCCGCCTGGCCCGGGGCGCCGCGGCCCGTGCCGGCCGACGCCCTGCTGCCCGAACGGGCCCTGGACGGCGACCCCGTGGCGCGGGCCACGCTGCAGGAGCGGGTCGCGCTGCCCCTGCAGGGCGCCGGCGGCGAGGTGCTGGAGACGGTGCGCGCGGTCCTCGCCAGCGGCGGCAACCTGGAGGCCAGCGCCCGCGCGCTGTTCGTCCACCCCAACACCGTGCGGTACCGCCTCAGGCGGGCCATGGAGCTGACCGGGCTGTCCGCGACCGACGCGCGCGGCGGCTGGACGCTGCAGGTCGCGCTGGCCCTCGCCGCCCTCGACCAGGAGCGCTCGCTGTGGCACTGAGATCCCCCGGACAGTGTGGTTCCCACCACCGCCACTCGACGAACGCGCCCGGGACGCCGCATCTGTTGTAGGAACCCTCCAAAGAGCACCGGTGTGCTTTCGTGCCGCTCGCCACCACGCGCGACCCCGATGTCTGACACGGTGAGGAGGTGCTGGCCGTCCTCGCCCCCGGACAGGGTGCGCAGAAACCCGGGATGCTGACCGACTGGCTGGAGCTGCCGGGCGCAGAGTCCTTCTTCCGCTGGGCCGGCGCCATCGCCGGCGCCGACCTCCTCGAGCTCGGCACCACCGGCGACGCCGAGGCCATCAAGGACACCGCGGTCACCCAGCCGCTCGTGGTCGCGATGAGCCTGTTCATCGCCCGGGAGCTCGGCGGCCTGCCCGGCCCGGTGGCGCACACCCCGCAGGCCGGCCGCGACGTCGTCATCACCGGGCACAGCGTCGGAGAGCTGACGGCGGCCGCCCTCGCCGGCGTGTTGAGCGTGGAGGCGGCGATCGCGCTGACCGCCGTCCGCGGGCGGGCGATGGCCGCCGCGTGCGCGCAGACCCCCACCGGGATGTCCGCCGTCCTCGGGGGCGACCCCGACGAGGTGGCCGCGAAGCTCGCCGAGCACGGCCTGGTGGCGGCCAACATGAACGGTGGCGGCCAGGTCGTGGCCGCCGGTCCGCTGGAGGGCCTGGCTGCGCTCAAGGCCGACCCGCCGGCCAAGGCGCGCGTCATGCCGCTGTCGGTGGCCGGCGCCTTCCACACCGAGTACATGGCCTCCGCGCGCGCCGAGCTCGAGGGCCTCGTCGGCGGCCTGCGCCCGGCCGACCCGAGCCGGCTGCTGCTGTCCAACGCCGACGGCGCCGCGGTGACCTCCGGCGCCGAGGCCCTGGCCCGGCTGGTCAGCCAGGTCACCAGCCCGGTCCGCTTCGACGCCTGCCTGGACACCATGCGCGAGCTGGGCGTCACCGCGGTCATCGAGCTGCCCCCCGCCGGGGCCCTGGCCGGCCTGGCCAAGCGGCAGTGGAAGGGCGCCGACGTCGAGGTCCTCGCCGTCGCCGGCCCGGCCGACCTCGACCGCGCCCGCGAGCTCATCGCCGCCGAGCGCGGCCGGGCCGAGGCCGAGCACCTGCCCGACTGGCGGGTCGTCGTCTCCCCGGTGCGCGGCACGGTCAGCCCGGCGGAGGTGGCCGAGGGCACCCGCCTGCCGGCCGGCACCCCGCTCGGTCTGGTGCGCAGCCGCCGCGAGGAGGTCAACGTCTCAGCCGGGTACGACGGGGTACTCGCCGAGTGGCTCGTGCAGGACGGCGACCTGGTCGATGCAGGAGACCCGATCGCCCGGCTCTACCCGGAAGGTGCGGAATGACCGCCATCACGTTGCGGAACGGCGCGCCGGGCGCGCGACTGCTGGGCCTGGGCGCCTACCGGCCACGCCGGCGGGTCACCAACGACGAGCTCGCCCAGACGATGGACACCAACGACGAGTGGATCCGCACCCGGGTCGGCATCGCCGAGCGGCGCTGGGCCTCGGAGGACGAGACGCTCGTCGACATGGCCGTGGCCGCCGGCGGCAAGGCGCTGGCGGACGCGGGGCTCTCCCCCGACCAGGTGGACCTGGTCATCGTGGCCAGCGCCAGCCTGCGCGCGCCGATCCCCGGCATCGGCCCCCAGGTGGCCTACCGGCTGGGCGTGCCCCGGCCGGGCTCCTTCGACCTCAACGCCGGCTGTGCGGGCTTCTGCTACGCCCTCGGCGTGGCCGCCGACGCCATCCGCACCGGATCGGCGCGGCACGCCCTGGTGGTCGGCGTCGAGCGGCTCACCGACGTCACCGACCTCACCGACCGGTCGACCGCGGTGATCTTCGCCGACGGGGCCGGCGCCGCCGTCCTGGGCCCGGCCGACGAGCCGGCCGTCGGCCCGGTCGTGTGGGGCAGCGACGGCGACCAGCACAACGCCATCGAGATCGCGGCGGGCAGCTCGACGATGACCATGGCCGGCCAGGCCGTGTACCGCTGGGCCACGACCCGGCTCACCGACACCCTCGTCGAGGCCATGGAGGCCGCCGGCGTCGGCCCGCAGGACATCGACGTCTTTGCCCCGCACCAGGCCAACCTGCGCATCGTGGAGTCGATGACCAAGCGACTGGGGTTCGGGGAGCGGACCGTCGTCGCCCGCGACGTCGTCCAGTCCGGCAACACCTCGGCGGCCTCGATCCCCCTGGCGCTGACCGCGCTGCTGGAGTCCGGCCAGGCCAAGAGCGGTGACCTCGCGCTCGTCCTGGGCTACGGCGCCGGGCTGACCTTCGCCGGTCAGGTGTTCCGCCTGCCCTGACGGGCACCCACCAAGCACCGGGCCACCAGGGCCCGACGGCGGGACCCCCGCCCCACCCGAGAGAGAGGACCCCGCGTGAGCGAGGACATCCAGACCGGTCTGGCCGAGATCCTGGAGGAGGTCGCCGGCGTCGCTCCTGCCGACGCCACCCCCGAGAAGTCGTTCACGGAGGACCTCGACGTCGACTCCCTGTCGATGGTCGAGATCGCCACCGCGGTCGAGGACAAGTTCGGCGTCGCCATCCCCGACGACGAGCTCGGCAACATCAAGACCGTCGGCGACGCGATCAGCTACATCCAGAAGAACCAGGGCTGAAGCCGCTCCCGGCTGCCCCGGCCCCCGGCCGCACGTCCCAGGAGGAACCCGTCATGAGCACGTCAGTCGGCGACGTCGTCGTCACCGGACTCGGTGCCACCACGCCGCTCGGCGGCGACGTCGCCAGCACCTGGGACGCTCTGCTGGCCGGGCGGTCGGGGGTCCGTCGCCTCGAGGACGAGTGGGTCAAGGAGTTCCCGGCCCAGCTGGCCGCGACCCTGCCCACCGACCCCGCCGAGCAGCTCGACCGGGTGCGCGCCCGGCGGCTGGACCGCAGCCAGCAGGTGGCCGTGGTCGCCGCCGAGGAGGCGTGGCGCGACTCCGGCGCCGCCAACGCGGGCGTCGCCCCCGAGCGGGTCGCCGTCGTCTTCGGCACCGGCATCGGTGGGGCGCTGACCCTGCTCGGCCAGGACGACGTCCTGGAGCAGAAGGGCCCCAAGCGGGTCTCCCCCTTCACCATCCCCATGCTCATGCCCAACGGCCCGGCCGCGGCGGTCGGGCTGTCCATCGGCGCCAAGGGCGGCGTGCACGCACCGGTCAGCGCGTGCGCCTCCGGCGCCGAGGCGATCCGCTGGGGCCTGGACCTGCTGCGCTTCGACCGCGCCGACGTCGTCCTGGTCGGCGGCGCCGAGGCCGTCGTCCACCCGCTGCCGATGGCCGGCTTCGCCGCCATGCGGGCGATGAGCACCCGCAACGACGAGCCCGAGCGCGCCTCCCGGCCCTTCGACAAGGCCCGCGACGGCTTCGTCCTCGGGGAGGGCGCGGCCGCGCTCGTGCTCGAGCGGGCCGACGCCGCCGCCGCCCGGGGCGCCCGCGTCCACGCCCGGCTGGCCGGCGCCGGCGCGACGGCCGACGGCTACGACCTCGTCGCCCCGCACCCCGAGGGCGAGGGGGCCGGCCGGGCGATCGCCGCCGCGATCCGCGACGCCGGCCTCACCCCGGCCGACATCGGCCACGTCAACGCCCACGCCACCTCCACGCCCGTGGGCGACACCGCGGAGGCGGCCGCGATCCGCAACACGATCGGCGAGCACGTCCTGGTCACGGCCACCAAGAGCCAGACCGGGCACCTGCTGGGCGCCGCGGGTGCCCTCGAGTCGGTCTTCACGATCCTCGCCCTGCGCGAGCAGGTCGTGCCGGCCACGGCCAACCTCGACGACCCGGACGACGACGCCGCCGTCCAGGCCCTCGACATCGTGCGCCGCGAGCCGCGGCGCGCCCAGCTCTCCGCCGCGGTCAACGACTCCTTCGGCTTCGGCGGCCACAACATCGCGCTGGTGTTCACCACCGCCTGAGCAGCCCCGCCCTCCCGACTGCACCGGCCCCGGCCCGGGGCCGGTGCAGCGATGACGCCTGCCCAGAACCGCCCGCGCCCGAGGCCCCGGAGGTCCCGTGACAGTCCTGTCCGCCGCTCCCGTCCCCACCGCACCGGACCCGCGCGACCCGGCCGACCGCCTCCAGCGGTTCTTCGACGCGGGCTCCATGACGCCGCTGCGACCGCGGGACACCTCCGGCGTCCTGGCCGCCCGCGGCACCGTCGCCGGCAGCCCGGCGATCGCCTACTGCACCGACGCGACTGTCATGGGCGGCGCCATGGGCCTGGACGGCTGCCGGCACGTCGTCGACGCGATCGACACCGCGCTGCGCGAGCGGGCGCCGGTGGTGGGCATCTGGCACTCCGGCGGCGCCCGGCTGGCCGAGGGCGTCACCGCGCTGCACGCCGTCGGGGAGGTGTTCGAGGCGATGGTGCGGGCCTCCGGTCGGGTCCCGCAGATCTCCGTGGTCCTCGGGCCGGCCGCCGGGGGCGCGGCCTACGGCCCCGCACTGACCGACCTGGTGGTCATGGGCCCGGCCGGGCGGGTGTTCGTCACCGGCCCGGACGTCGTCCGGTCGGTCACCGGTGAGGACGTCGACATGGAGCGGCTCGGTGGGCCGGACACCCACGGCCGGCGCAGCGGCGTCGTCCACGTGGTCACCGAGACCGAGCAGGCCGCGCTCGACACCGCCCGGGAGGCGGTCGCCCTGCTCGCCGCGCAGGGGTCCCTCGCCCCGGCCGAGGCCGAGCCGAACGTCGACCTGCGCGCCCTGCTGCCCGAGAAGCCGAACCGCGCCTACGACGTGAAGCCGCTCGTGGCCGCGGTGCTCGACGGGCCCGGCCTGGAGCTGCACCCGCGCTGGGCGCCGAACATCGTCACCACGCTGGGCCGGCTGGCCGGGCGGACCGTGGGCGTGGTCGCCAACAACCCGCTGCGGCTGGGCGGCTGCCTGGACTCCGCCTCGGCGGAGAAGGCCGCCCGCTTCGTGCGCATGTGCGACGCCTTCGGCGTGCCGCTGGTGGTGCTGGTCGACGTCCCCGGCTACCTGCCCGGCGTCGGCCAGGAGTGGGACGGCGTGGTGCGACGCGGCGCCAAGCTGCTGCACGCCTTCGCCGAGGCCGTCGTCCCGCGGGTGACGCTGGTGACCCGCAAGTCCTACGGCGGGGCCTACATCGCGATGAACGCCCGGTCGCTGGGGGCGACGGCGGTGTTCGCCTGGCCCGGCGCGGAGGTCGCCGTCATGGGCGCCAAGGCGGCCGTCGGCATCCTGCACCGCAAGGAGCTGGCCGCCGCCCCGCCCGGTGAACGCGAGGCGCTGCACGCCCGGCTGGCCGCCGAGCACGAGCGGATCGCCGGCGGGGTGGACCGGGCGCTGCAGATCGGGGTCGTCGACGAGGTCGTCGAGCCCACCCGCACCCGCCGCCGGCTGGTCGCCGCCCTCGCGGCGGCGCCACCCGGCCGCGGGGCCCACGGCAACATCCCGCTGTAGCGGGAACGCCACAGGGCCCGGCACCCCTGGTGGGGGGCCGGGCCCTGTGGTGGGGCTCGTGGTCGTCCGGACGCCGCTTCCCCGACGACGTCCGGACGACCGGCCTCAGCCTACGACGAGCGCGCGGGTCGCACCGGGCCGTCGTAGTCGGATCGTGATGTGGGACCCCGTCCTCGTCAGACGACCTGGTGCAGCCAGGTCACCGGCTGACCGTCCCCGGCGTGCCGGTAGACCTCGAGGTCGGCGTCCCAGGCGGCGCCGAGCAGCTCGTCCACCCCGTGCCGGAACGCCTCGATGGAGGTCGCGGTGGCGGCCAGGTGACGCAGCTGCTGCTCGGTGACGATGAGGTCCCCGTTGGCGCTGGTCGGCGCGCGGTAGACCCCGTGGCCGGGCACGTACGACATGCGCTCGCCGTCGTTGCCGTAGCTGGCTTCCTCGGTCACCTCGAAGCGGAGCATCGGCCACGCGCGCAGCGCAGCGACCAGCTTCGCCCCCGTGCCCGGGGCGCCGGTCCAGGCGACCTCGGCACGGTAGGAACCGTGTGCCGCGGGCTGGTCGGCCCACGACAGGGAGACCGGCGCGCCGATGACGCGTTCCAGCGCCCACTCGACGTGCTGGCAGAGCGCCTTCGGGCACGCGTGCACGAAGACGACACCCTGGGTAGACCGTCGTTGCACGGGGTACCTCCATCGACTCGATCGGTCTCGTCTTCCCCAACGGACGATCGATTCGGTGACAGGCTGTGTTCGACGGTGGTGGACCAGGGGCCCAGGAACAGTTTGCACGATGGTCACCCCATCGCGCCAGTGCGGATGGGGCTGATGGGTCACATGTGACGGAAGGTCACGACAGCGGCCACTACGCGCTGGTCAGCGGCCATAGCACGGTGACGACGCGCCCGTCCACCGTGCCGTCGTCTCCTCCTACGCCTGCGACCCGGCACACCGCAAGCCCTTCGCGACGGCCGCCGGGACCCGCTCAGCGAGACCGCCCGGTCCTCACCCAGCGTAGTGGCGGACACCGGTGTGCATGGGTGCGACACCCGCGGTTCACGCACCCAGGGTGGCCTGCAGGTCCTCCCGCGGGACCACCCGCGTGGCCCGGAACGGCGCGCCCTCCACCCCCGGCTCGGTCCAGTCGACGTCCACCACCTGCCCGGCGCGGAGGGCGCCGCCGGACGGGCCGTCGACGACCGACGCGTCCACCCAGCAGCCCCCGGGCAGGTCCGGGGCCTCCACGAGGCCGGCCCTCCGGGCGTCGTCCCAGCGGATCACCGTGCCGCGGGTCGTGCCGCTGCGTGTCATGGCCCCAGGCTGACGGGGACCGGGCCCGGCGGACAAGACGGCCGCGCGCGGCGAGGCGTACCGGGCGGGACCCCCGGGGTACCGGCCGGGCCATGCTGCGATCCCAGGGGATGGCCGACGCGGGGCGGGACGAGGTCGCCGGGCTGGTCCTGCCGGCGTGGGACGCCTTCCTCGCCCAGGCCGAGGCGGTGGACCTCGACCGGTCCTCCCGGCTGCCCGGGTGGCGGGCCCACGAGATCTGCGTCCACCTCGGCTGCTGGGCCGACCACGCGGCGCTCGCGGACCTCGTGGCGTCCGCGCGGGCGGGGGGCGCGGGGACCCCGCCGGAGGTGGATGCGACCAACGCGCGGGTCACCGCCGCCCACCGGGACGCGACACGGGAGGAGGTGCTGGCCGCGCTGCGCCGCAACCGGGACGCCACCGCCCGCTACCTGGCCGAGGAGCCCGTCGAGCTGGACACCGCACCGGCGGTCGCGGTCGTGGGCACGCTGCCCCTGCTCAGCGTCGTCCTCGGGCAGGCGTACGAGCTGGCCGTGCACGGCCTGGACCTGGCCGCGTGCGGCGCCCCGCCGGTGCCCGGCCCGGTGCTGCAGGCCGGCCTCGCGGCCCTGGCCGACGTCACCGGCGCCCTGTCCGCGTCCGTCGGCATCACCGGCGGGGCGACCCTGGCGACGCCGGAGGGGGGCTGGGCGTTCACCGCCGACCCCACCGGCTGGACGGTGCGGCGGGTGGCCCCCGGATCGCCCCGGGGCACCGCCGTGGAGGCCCCGGCGGACCTGCTGCTCGAGGCCGCCTCCGGACGGGTCAACCCCGTGGCGGCCCTGGCCCGGCGGCGGCTGCGGGTGCACGAGCTCGGCGGCCTGCTGGCACTGGCGCCGGTCGTGCAGGTCGCGCCGGGCATCCCCGGCGGGCCGATCCTGCAACTGGCCGCGCAGACCCTGGGCGGCGTCGGCGGCCTGCTCGGCCGGCTGCGGGGCCGCCGCTGAGAGCACGACGGTTCCCGACCGCCGGGGCTGGGGGCCGTCGTGGGGTCAGCTCAGGTCAGCACCCGCCACCGAGGCTGATGCCGTGCTGGGCCAGCCACGGCATCGGGTTGACCCGGTCGGCGTAGAGGCCGCCCTGGTGCACCTCGAAGTGCAGGTGCGGCCCGGTGGACTGGCCGCGGTTGCCGACCTCGGCGATCTGCTGGCCCGCGGTGACCACCTGCCCGGCGGTGACGGAGAACGCGTTCACGTGGCCGTAGAGGGTGATCTGCCCGTCGGCGTGCTGCACGTACACGGCCAGGCCGAAGCCGCTGGCCGGACCGGCCTGGAGGACGACGCCGTCCTCCGGCACGTAGATCGGCGTGCCGATGGGGGCGGCGATGTCGATGCCCTGGTGCATGGTGCCCCAGCGGGCGCCGTAGCAGGAGGTGAGCCGGCCGGCGGTCGGCAGCGCGGCCGTGCCCTGGGCGCGGGCGTCGAGCCGGGCGTCGAAGGCGGCGGCGGGGTCGGCCGCACCCTGCGAGGCCAGCAGCCGCTCACCCGCGGCGCGGTACTGCGCGTCGAGCGCCGCCTTCTCCGCGGCGACGGCGTCGTACTCGGCCTGGGCCTCGGCGAGGTGGGCGGTGGCGGCCGCCTCGGCCTCGTCGGCGGCGCGGGCTGCCTCGTCGAGCCGGGTGACCGCGGCCCGCGCGGCCCGGTCGGCCTCCTCGACCCGCTGCTCGACGGCCAGGAACTCGGTCAGCCGCGCGGCACGCTGGGCACCGAGGACGTCCATCGTCGCGGCCTGCTGGAGCAGCTCGGTGGGGCTCTCGGCGTCGAGGATGAGCTCGATGTCGCCGTAGCGGTTGTCGGCGCCCATGTACGCCTCGCGGCCCAGCGTGGCGACGTCGTCCTCGGCGGTGGCGACGTCGGCCTGGGCGGTGGCCAGCTCGGCGGCGGTGGCGTCGGCCTGCGCCTGGGCCGTGGCCAGCTCGGCGCGGGCGACCAGGGCGGCGTCGGCGGCGGCCTCGGCCTCGACGGTCATCCGCTGCAGCTTCTCCTCGGCGGCGGTGACCAGTTGCTCGATGCGGGCGACCTCGGCGGCCAGGCCCTCCTGCTCGGAGGTCCCGGTGACGGCGGGCGCGGCGAGCGCGGCGGGGGTGCCGGCGAGCAGTCCGCCGACCACGGCGGCGACGACGACGGCCCGGCGGGGCGCGCGCAGCAGCCGGCGGGCCGACCCCCCGCGCGCAGGCAGGGTCCTCAGGTGGTGCAAGGTCGCCAAGGCGACGGTTCTCCCATCCTCGCGACCGCCTACCGAGTTAGCTGACGGGTTCGGGCCGGACGGCGCCCTACCCGCCTGCGCCCCCTGCGCAGGCAGGACTCACCCCAGTGGAACGGTGGGTCCCCGGTCCGCCGCGGCCCCTGAGGGACGTCGGCGGTTCGGCGGGGCCCGGCCGGTGCCCTCGTGTGTCGAGGAGCGGATGCCGGCTGGGCCGTCGGGAAAACTACTACGGGTGACCCCGTGCGGTCACGATCGAGTAACACCTCCGGTGCGCCTCCTTGCCCGGAGGGGTGACCTCCCGCTACGGCGCGTCACTGTGCAACCGCGGAGTGGTGATGGTCGCGGGGGGCGCCTCGCCTCACGGATTCCCCATGGCGACCTGCGCCGACGTCCTCCGCTCGTCCGGCGGACCGGCGCCCCACGCCTCCCCCGCCCCGTCGCCCGGCGTCGCGGATGAGATGTCGCCCACTTCTGGCCGATCCGCCCCGACGGGACCGACACCCTAGGGTCGGCGGCGACGCCCGGCGGCCGGCGCCCGGGCCGGGAGGGGAAGGCGCCCGTGTCTGCCCGGAGCAAGGTGGCCGCCGCGGTCGGCGCGGCGGCCGTGGTCGGCGCCGTGGTGGCGATCGCGAACTACGTGCCCCCCAACGAGCGCGGCGGCGACGGCGCGACGGGGGACCTCTCGGGCTCCCTCGTGGGTGCCGGGGCCAGCAGCCAGCAGGCCGCCATGCAGGGGTGGACGGCGGGGTACACGCGGGTGCAGCCGGGCGTGACCGTCGACTACGACCCGGTCGGCTCCGGGGGCGGCCGGGAGCAGTTCCTCGCCGGCGGCATCGACTTCGCCGGCTCCGACGCCCCACTGGACGACGACGAGCTGTCGCAGGCCGGGGAGCGGTGCGGGGCGGCGGGGGTCTTCGAACTGCCGAACTACATCGCCCCGATCGCCGTCGTCCACAACGTCCCCGGCGTCGACGGGCTCGACCTCTCCCCCACCACGCTGGCCGCCGTCTTCGCCGGCACGGTCTCCCGGTGGGACGACCCGGCGATCGCCGCGGACAACCCCGGCGTGCCGTTGCCCGCCACGCCGATCACGGCGGTGCACCGCAGCGACGAGTCGGGCACGACGCAGAACTTCACCGAGTACCTGGCCGCCGCCGGCGGCGGGGCGTGGCCGCACGAACCGGACGGCGAGTGGCCGGTCGCGGGCGGGGAGGCCGCACAGGGCAACTCCGGCGTCGTGGCGGCGGTGGCCGGCGGCCAGGGCACCATCGGCTACGCCGACCTCTCCCAGGCCGGCGACCTGGGGGTGGCGCGGATCGGCGTCGGCGGGGAGTTCGTGGCGCCGACGGCCGAGGCCGCAGCGGCCGTGGTCGAGGCCTCCACCACCCTGACGGGGCGCGGCGAGTACGACTTCGCCCTCGAGCTGGCACGGACGACGACCGGCAGCGGCCAGTACCCGATCGTGCTGGTCAGCTACCACGTGGGCTGCGTCGAGTACGAGGACGAGCAGACCGCCGAGCTCGTCGCCGACTTCATGGCCTACGTGGTGAGCGAGCGGGGCCAGGCCGCGGCCGCCGAGGTCGCGGGCTCCGCCCCGGTCTCCGCAGCCCTGCGCGAGCAGGCGATGACGGCGGTCGAGGCGATCCGCGGCCCGTCCTGACGGCGACGCCGGGCCCGGGCGCCCATCTGGCAGGCTGGGCACCACCGGGGCGGTAGCTCAGCCGGTCAGAGCACGGGACTCATAATCCCTGGGTCGTGGGTTCGAGCCCCACCCGCCCCACCGGTCAGGCCCCCAGGTCGGCGCCTCCGCCCGGCGGGCCTCGTCACGCTCCCCCGCGGACCCGCCCGGGACGGCCCTGGTCCTAGGGCGTCACGTTCGTCCACACGGTGCCGACGTTCTCCTCACCACCACCGTGAGCCGTCGCGAGCAGGCAGGCGCTCAGCGAGGTCCCCGACGCGGTGAAGGAGAAGGTCTGGCTCACGTCGCTCTGGGCGCCCAGGTGCACCGCCAGGGTGAACGGCCTCGACGTCCCCTCCTCCAGGAGGAAGAGGCCCTCGCCGCGGTTCAGCCGGTCCGCACCGTCCCGTGAGGTCACGGTGGCGTTGCCCGACACCTCTTCTCCCGGCTCGAACGTGGCGACGGTGAGCGTCTTCGGACACGTCGTGGTGACGACGGGCACCGTTCCGGCCGCGGCCGCCGGCGCGAGTACGACCACGGTCATCGCTGCTGCCGCGACCACCGGGATCGCCGTGCGGTGTCTCCTCAAGGCCATCGCCTCTCAGCGCTGCAGGGATCGTCACCCGACGCCGGCCTCGACCTCCTCTCGCGCTCGCGGTGGCACCGTTCGCGGGCGACAGGACGGGTCCGTCCTAGCACCGGCCCGGCGCGGCTGTCCAGGCCGTCCGCCGCGTGTGCGCCAACCGGGGGCGGTCAGGGGCTCGCACCCCTGCACACCCCTCCGCCGGTCAAGGACGCTTGACACCGGGCCGGGATGTCAAGCACGCTTGTCGTGACAAGCACACTTGACCCGCCCGAGGTGTCCGTGCAGAACGACGTCCGTGCGCTGCGGCTGGCTGCTGGGCTCTCCCAGCGGGAGCTGGCCTCGGCGCTGGAGGTCTCGCGGCAGACGGTCAACTCCATCGAGACCGGCCGCTACGACCCCTCGCTCCCCCTGGCCATCGCCATCGCCCGCCACTTCCACCGCACCGTCGAGGAGATCTTCCATGTCGACTGACCGACGCACCGGCACGCAGACGGCGCTGGCGCTCGCCGCCGTCCTCGCGATGGTGGCGCTCGTCATCGCCACGGGGCTGCTGCTGCGGGAGCACGCGCCGGGGAACATGGGCCTGGGCTTCCTGCAGGGCGCCGCGGTGGCGCTGGTCGCGGTCGCCGTGATGGCGTGGCGGGTGCGCCGGCGCCCGGAGGCGACCACGAGCTTCGAGCGGGCGTGGACCCAGTCCGGTGACGAGCGGGACGACGCCGTCCTCACCCGTGCCCTCGCCGTCCTCGGTCTGCTCGCCCTGCCGCTGACCGGTGCCGCCGGGATCGCCATCGGACTGGGCGCCCGGGTGGAGGTGGTGCTGGCGTTGCTGCTCTTCGCGCAGGTCGCGGTGGGCGCGACCGCCTTCGCGGTGGTCAGCCGCCGGAGCTGACGGAGGTCGGTCGTGTCGCTGCACGCGGGAGCCACCGGCTCGCCGGGGGCGCCGGCGATCGTGTTCCTGCACGGCATCGGGGTGAGCAGCTGGATGTGGTGGCAGCAGCTGCCCGCGTTCGCCGACCACCTCTGCCTCCCGGTGGACCTGCCGGCGCACGGCCGCAGCCGCGACGTCCCGTGGACCTCCCTCGGCGACGCCGCCGACCGGGTCGCCGCACTCGTCCGCGCCCGGACGGCGGACGGGCGGGCGCACGTCGTCGGGCTCTCCCTCGGCGGGCAGGTCGCCCTGGTCCTGCTGGAGCGCCATCCCGACGTCGTCGTGCGGGCGGTCGTCAGCGGGGTCACCACCGAGCCGTGGCCGCACCGCTGGCTGCTGTCCCCGCAGGCGTGGCTGACGGCCCGGCAGCTGCGCAGCGGGCGCCTCGCCGACGCCCGGGCCCGCGCGCTGGGTCTGCCGCCACGGCTGCGCGCGGCCCTCACCGAGGACGTGTCCGCGATGGACCCGCGGACCCACCGCCGCATCACCGCCGAGGTGGCCGGCTACGCCCTCCCCCGCTCCCTAGGCACGGCGCCGACACTGGCGCTGGCGGGCGGCCGGGAGTCGGCGCTGGTCCGCCGGGCCGTCGAGACCATCCCGGCCGTCCTGCCCGCCGCCGTGGGCCGGGTCGTGCCCGGGGTGGGTCACGCCTGGAACGTCGAGGCCCCCGACCGGTTCACCGCGACCGTGCGCGCCTGGGTCGAGGGCTCGCCGCTCCCGCCCGACAGCTGACCGGTCAGCGTGCGGCCAGCGCGTCCCGGAGCGCCTCGGCGAAGCGGTCGACGTCCCCCTCGGAGTTGTAGAAGTGCGGGGAGACCCGGACCTGGCCCAGCTTCTCCACGACGTGGACGCCGCGCCGGCGCAGCTGGTCGACCACGGCCGCCGGCTCGTCGATGCCGAAGCTGACGATCCCGGCCCGGGCGCCGGGCGGCGTCGTCGGCACGATGCCCAGGTCGCGCAGCGCGTCGACGACCCGCTGGGCGAGGGCGTCCACCCGCCCGTGGATCCGGGGCCAGCCGACGCCGTCGAGGTGGGCCAGCGTCGCGTCCAGGACGTAGAGGCCGGGGTAGTTCGGATCCGCGTACTCGAACGCCGTGCTCGGCGGCGGGTTGCGGTAACCGCGGTAGGCGGGCGTCAGCAGCTCGCGGGCCCACCGCAGCTACGGCAACCCGCCACCGAGCCGGTCGTTCGAGTACTCCGCACCGAACCTGCCCGGCCTCTACGTCCTGGACGCCTCGACGGAGTACCTCGAGGCGCTCGGCTGGGACCGGGTCCTCGCGCGCGTCGACTCCCTGGCCGGGCAGGTCGCCGATGCCCTCGACGGGCTGGGCGTCCCGCCGCTCACGCCCCGGGACGCCCCGGCCGGGATCGTCACCGCCGACGTCGCCGACTCGGCGGCCGTCTCGGGCCGCTGACGGGAGGTCAATACCCCGCGGCGCGCACCAGGAAGCCGTAGTACCGCACGCCCGCGGTCCGCACCGGGTCCCCGTCGAAGCCGTAGGCCTGGTCGGCGGTGTTGTGGGCCGCGGCGTCGGCCCGGATCCGGTCGGCGGTCGCCACCGGGTCACCCGCCGGGCACAGCCCCGCGTCGATGCACAGCGCCGCCGTCCCCGAGACCAGCGGAGCACTGAAGCTCGTCCCCGCCCCGGCGGCGTAGAGGCCGCCCGGCACCGGGCCGGTCACGCACGTCCCGGGCGCGGCCACGGTGTGCGCCCGGTCCGCCTCGGCGGAGGCGAAGTTGCTGTAGGACGCCGCGGCGTCGTCCCGGTCGCCCATCTGCCCGTAGTCGGTGCCGAAGCACATCGGCGACGCCTGCGCGCCCGGCCGGCCGTCGAAGTCGCTCATCGCCGTCACGGTGAGCACCTCGCCGTAGGTGGCCGGCGCGGTCGTGGCGAGGTCCTGCGCCGCGTTCCCGGCGGCCGCGACGAACAGCGTCCCCGCCTCGACCGACCGGCAGATCGCCGTGTGCATGGCGTCCTGGTCGACCGCCCCGCACTGCTCGTCGTCGGTCCCCGGGCCGCCGATGCTCATGTTGGCCACCGCGATGTCGTTGGCCGGGTCGTCGTCGAGCCGCGTCCCGGTCACCCAGTCCGCCGCGCAGACGACCGCCGCGTTGCTGGCCGTCCCGGTCGCGTCGTCGAACACCTTGACGCTGTAGACCGGCGCGCCGGGAGCGACCCCGACCACCCCGACGCCGTCGTCCCGGGCCGCCGCGGCGCCGGCCACGAACGTGCCGTGCCCGATGACGTCGGAGAACGCCGACGGGGAGTCCACCGGCGTCCCGGTCGAGCAGTCCACACCGCCGACCACGTTGAGGTCGGGGTGGGTGCGGTCCACCCCGGTGTCGATGACGGCGATGGCCGTGCCGACCGTGCCGGCGCCGTCCCCGGAGGCGGTGCTGCTCAGCTCCCCGTCGATGCGGTCGACGTCCTCGGGCAGGCACTGCGCCGCGGTGGGGCTGGGCGCCTGCTGGCAGGAGACCGCGAAGGGCTCGCTGTCCAGCCGCGCGAACTCGCCGTCGGAGACCACGTAGGCGACCGCGGGGTCACCCTCCAGCGCCGCGGCCTCGGCCTGCGTCATCTCCGCGGCGTAGCCGTTGACCGCGCCGTAGACCGACTCCGTCTCCCCGCCGTACTGCCGGTCGAGGTCGGTGGCCGCGCGGCCGGGGTCGGCCACGCCGTCGGAGAGGACCACCAGGTAGCGCCCCTCCGCCGGTGCCGCCGCCGCCACGCTCGGGACGGCCATCGAGACCGCCGCCGCCCCGACGACTGCTCCTACCGCGATCCTGCGCATGCGGGCGCTCCCCCGGCCGGTGCCGGCGCTCCTGCCGGCGAGCGACACGACCGTACGGTTCCGTAATCCCCCCGTGGAGACCGCCGACGGAGCTCCGTCCGCCCGCCGTCGCGTCGGCACGCTCCGTCGACGCCTCCCCGGCTCAGCGTCATCCGAGTGGGTGACCCAGCGGGCGGGCCGGGCACGCACGGAGGAGGATGCGGCGTGCCCATCGACCACACCGCCACCTTCCCCGCGGGTCCGGACGACGTGCTCGCCGTCCTCAGCGACGAGGCCTTCCTGCGCGACTACGCCGACGCGCTGGGCGCCCGGCTGGAGGACGTGGAGACCACCGAGGCCGAGGGCGGACCGCGGACGACGGTGCGGCTGCTGGTGCCCACCGTGGGCATCCCGCAGGTCTTCACCCGGTTCGTCGGCCGGGAGGTCGCCGTCGTCGACCGGCGCACCTGGGACGCCGACGGCGACGCCGGCCACCACGGCGTCGTCCACGTCAGCGCGGAGGTCTTCGGCCGCTCCGCGGTGGTCCGGGGCGAGCGCCGGCTGACCCCGGTCGACGGCGGCACCCGGTCGACGGTCACCGGGGAGGCGGAGGTGGACGCGCCGATCGTCGGCCGGCAGGTCGAGGCCGCCGTCCGCGAGCTCGCCCTGGTCGTGCTCCGCCGCGAGGACGAGGTGCTGCGCCGCTGGCTGGGCGACCCGGCCTGACCGGCGCCGTCAGCCGACCGCCGTGTGCGCCCCGCGGGCGGCGGCGTCCCGGCGCAGGCCGAGCCGGTGCCGGCGCGCCTCGGGCGAGTGGACGACGGTGACCGGGCACTCCGCGTGCAGGGCGCACTGCATGCTCACCGAGCCCAGCAGCATGCTGGAGAAGCCGCCGTGCCCGCGGCTGCCCACCACGAGCAGGTCCGCGCCCGCCGACTCGCGGATCAGCACCTCGGCGGCCGCCCCCATGACCGCCCGCACCCGCACCTCCGGCACCGGCTGCGGCACCTCGCGCAGCACCTCGGCGAGGAACGCCTCCGCCCGCTCGACGGCGACCTCCCGCGCCCGGTCGGCCTCCCGCTCGTCCATCGCGTAGAAGTCCATCCAGACCTCCGGCGGCCGGTACGCGGCCACCGCCTCGACCGGCACCCCGCGGCGGGCGGCGTCCTCCAGCGCGAAGCGCAGGGCCGCCCGCGCACCCGTCGAACCGTCCACCCCGACGACGACGCGCCGCTCCCGGCTGCGCTCGTCGGCCTCCTCGGCCCGCTGGGTCATGACCCCCTCCTGCGGCCTCCGTCCCCACCGGGCCGGGTGCCCGGCGGCCGGCCGGCACGACCCGAGCATCGGCCGCCCCGGTCCCGTGGCCCAGGGCCCTTCGTCGCCGCCACGCCCGGCGACCGGCCCTCGGTGCGCTCCGGGCCGCAGCGGCGGGCCCCGCGGCGTACCGTCCGCCCATGGCCGCGGAACCCGCTGCTGCAGAGCGTCTGGTCGGGGGCCGGTACGCGCTGCGCGAGGTGCTGGGTCGTGGCGGCATGGGCGTCGTGTGGCTGGCGACCGACGAGAAGTTGCAGCGTCCGGTCGCGGTCAAGGAGGTCACCTTCGCGGTGCACCTGTCCGAGCACGAGCGGCGGGTGCTGCGCGAGCGCACCCTGCGCGAGGCCCGCACCGCCGCCCGACTCGACCACCCCTGTGTCACCGCCGTCTACGACGTGGTGGAGGAGGACGGCCGGCCCTGGCTGGTCATGGAGCACGTCGAGTCCTGCAGCCTGCAGCAGGTCGTCGACCGGGAGGGGCCGCTGCCCTGGACGGCGGTCGCCCGGATCGGGCTGGACGTGCTGGCCGGGCTGACGGCCGCCCACGCCGCCGGCATCGTGCACCGCGACGTCAAGCCGGCCAACGTGCTCGTCGCCCCCGACGGCCGGGCCTGTCTCACCGACTTCGGCATCGCGACCGCCACCGGCGACCCGGCGATCACCACCACCGGGGCGATCATCGGCTCGCCGTCCTACATGGCGCCCGAGCGGGCCAACGGGCAGCTGCCGGGGCCGGCGGCGGACCTGTGGTCACTCGGCGCGACCCTGTTCACCGCCGTCGAGGGGCGGCTGGCCTTCACCCGCGGCGAGCCCATGGCCACCCTCATGGCGGTGGTGACCGAGCCGCCCGCCCCGATGGAGCACGCCGGTCCGCTCGAGCCGGTCCTGCGCGGGCTGCTGACCAAGGACCCCGCCGAGCGCAGCACGGCCGAGCAGGTGCGGCGGCAGCTGGAGGCGGCGCTGGCCGACGTCGGCGTCCCGCCGCCGTGGACGCCGCCGGCGCGTGGCGCGGCGGCGACCCGTGCCACCGAGCCCGCCCGCGACGGGAACCGCGTGGAGCGTTTCGACGCCGCCGACCTCAAGGCGCTGGCCGCGGCGTCGGCGACCGTCCTCGGCGCCGTGGCGCGCGACGCCCGCGAGCAGGCCCGCCACCTGGTCGACAAGCGTCGGGAGCGGCGGGCGGCGGTGTCGTCGCCCGCCGCTCCCGAGCCGCCGCCGCCCCCACCGCCGGCGCCCGCCCGCGCCCGCCCGCCGCGCCGCCGGTTCAAGCGCCGGTGGGTGGTCGTCCCGGCGGTGCTGGTGTTCCTGCTCGTGCTGGCCGTCGTCGGCGGGCTGGTCGCCCTGGTCGCGGTCGTCGCCGGCTGGCTGTGAGCGCCGGACGGCGCCCCCGCCGCGGGTGCGGCAGGCTCGGGTCATGACGACGCCGGACCGCCAGCAGCCGCAGCCCCGGGACATCGCCCTGGAGCTGGAGACGCCCGAGCAGGCCGCCGACCTGGAGGAGCAGAGCGAGCCCGAGGCCGACCGCCCCGGGTCGCCGTCCTAGGCACCGGGTGAGGAGGGCGCCGGCCGGGGTAGCAGCCGTCGCATGCAGAGCCGCGACCTCCTCCTCTACGCCTACGAGCAGATCGCCGAGACCCTCCGGGGCACCGTCGAGGGGCTCTCCGCCGACGACCTCGCCCGCCGGGTCGGCCCCGACGCGAACCCGGTGGGCTGGCTGGTGTGGCACCTCCTCCGGGTGCAGGACGACCACGTCGCCGAGGTGGCCGGCACCGAGCAGGCCTGGACGTCGGAGGGCTGGGCCGACCGCTTCGGCCTCCCCCTCGACGTGTCGGCCACCGGCTACGGGATGAGCAGCGAGGAGGTGGCCGCGGTGCGGGTGCCGTCGGCCGAGCTGCTGCTGGGGTACTCCGCGGCGGTGCACCGGCGGACGGCGGCGTTCCTGCGCGGGCTGTCCGACGAGGACCTCGACCGCGTCGTCGACGAGCGCTGGGACCCCCCGGTCACCCTCGGCGTCCGGCTGGTCAGCGTCCTCTCCGACGACCTGCAGCACCTCGGGCAGGCCGCCTACGTGCGCGGGCTGCTCGGCGCCTGAGCCCGGGGCCGCCGCACAGCGCGCGGGCGCACCGGCCCGGCCCTACCGTCGGCGTCCGTGACCAGTCCGGACTTCTACGCCCTCGAGGAGCTCCTCGCCCCCGAGGAGGTCGAGCTGCGCGACCGGGTGCGCGCCTTCTGCGAGCAGGAGGTCACCCCGCGCATCAACGACTACTGGGAGCGAGCGGAGTTCCCGTTCGCGCTGGTCCCGAAGATGGCCGCGCTCGGCATCGCTGGCGGCACCATCCGCGGGTACGGCTGTCCGGGGATGAGCGCGGTGTCCGCCGGCATCGTCGCGGCGGAGCTCGCCCGCGCCGACGGCAGCATCGGCACGTTCAACGGCGTGCACAGCTTCCTGGCCATGCAGTCGATCGCGCTGCTCGGCTCGGAGGAGCAGCGGCAGCGCTGGCTGCCGGCGATGGCGCGCATGGAGCGGATCGGCGCCTTCGCCCTCACCGAACCCCGGCACGGCTCGGACGCCGTCGCCCTGGAGACCTCCGCCCGCCGGGACGGCGACTGCTACGTGCTCGACGGGCAGAAGAAGTGGATCGGCAACGGGACCATCGCCGACCACGTGCTGGTGTGGGCCCGCGGGGAGGACGGCGCGGTCGGCGGCTACGTCGTCGACAAGGGGACGCCGGGCTACCAGGCGACGGTCATGACCGGCAAGACCGCGCTGCGGGCCGTGTGGCAGGCCGAGATCACGCTGACCGGCGTCCGCGTGCCGGTCGAGAACCGGCTCGCCCACTGCTCCTCGTTCCGGGACGTCTCCGCGGTGCTCGACCGCACCCGCTACACCGTCGCCTGGCGGGCCCTGGGCCTGGCCACCGCCGCCTACGAGCTCGCCCTCGCCCACGCCCTGCGGCGCGAGCAGTTCGGCCAGCCGATCGCCGGCTACCAGCTGGTGCAGGACAAGCTCGCGCGGATGCTGGCCGAGATCACCGCCATGCAGCTGATGTGCTGGCGGCTGTCGACCCTGGCCGACGCCGGGCGGATGACCGCGGCCATGGCGTCGCTGGCCAAGATGAACCACGCCGCGAAGGCCCGGGCGATCGTCGCCGACGCCCGCGACCTCCTGGGCGGCGACGGGATCCTCCTCGAGCACCACGTCGCCCGCCACCACGCCGACATGGAGGCCGTCTTCACCTTCGAGGGCACCGACTCGGTGCAGTCGCTGATCGTCGGCCGGGAGATCACCGGCCTCTCGGCGATCAGCGGCCGGCGCCCCGCGCGCTGACGGGCCGCCCGCCGGTCAGCCGACGGCGCTGAGCGGCCGGCCCACCGCGGTCAGCCGCTGGCACTCCGGGCAGGCGGTGCGGCCGACACCGACGCGCTGCCACTGCTGCGACCCCCAGACCTGCACGATGGCGCCGCACACGGCGAGCTCCACCTCGCCGTCCAGCTCGGCCGGAGGGCGGTGCGCCTCCACCGCGTGCCAGGGGTGACTCGGTTCGGTCGGTCGCCCCGGCGACCAGCGGTCGGGACGGGCGAACCCCACGGCATAGGACTCCACGCAGTACCTGTGCCCGAGTTCACAAGATCGAAACAACCCGGACGGGTGGATCGGACGAGGTCGGACCGGTGTGTCGCCCCGTCCCGCGGGGAACCCAGAGGGGCAACCGACCGGGAGGAGAACGCCGTGACACAGACGGACAGCCAGCGGGACGTCGTGGACCTGCTGAGCGCGGACCACCGTGAGTTCGACCGCATCTTCACCGAGCTCGAGGGGCTGGTCGGGCAGACCGGGCCCGACGTCCTGCGGCGCAAGCGGGAGCTGGTCGACGAGGTGACCATCGGCCTGGTCAAGCACTCCGTGGCCGAGGAGACCCAGGTGTACCCCCGCGTGGAGAAGCAGGTCGACAAGGAGGAGGCCGAGCACTCCAAGCACGAGCACGCCGAGGCCGAGGAGACCATGAAGCGGCTCGAGCGGATGGACCCCGAGGACCCGCAGTTCGACGTCGAGGTGCAGACGCTGATCCGGGAGATCCGGCACCACGTCGAGCACGAGGAGGGCCGGATGTTCACCGAGCTCCGGGCCGCGTTCGACCGCGACGAGCTGGTCCGGATGGCCGAGCAGGTGGAGCGGGTCAAGGCCATGGCGCCCACCCGCGCCCACCCGCTGACCCCGAACGAGGGTCCGGTGCGCACGGTGCTCGGCCCCGTCGCCAGCCTGCTGGACCACCTGCGCGACGCCGTCAGCGGCCGGGGGAAGAAGACCGACTGACCGGCACCGCCCGCCCTCCTCCCGCGTTACCGTCGACAGGGCAGGACGCGGGAGGAGCGCAGCGGTGGAACCAGTCAGCCTGATCGTCGGCGCGGCCCTGCTCGCCATGGGCTTCCTCGGCGGCCGGCTGAGCCGGCGCCGGCCCGCCGCACCCCCGGCCGCACCCACCCCGCTGTGCGGCTGCGGCCACACCCTCAGCCAGCACGACACCGCGACCAACACCTGCTACGCCGAGCTGCGCCGCGACACCTACGACAAGCGGGGCCGCTGGTCGGGGCACCAGTGGGTGGCCTGCACCTGCCGGCAGTACGTCGGGCCGCGGCCCATCGACGAGGTGTTCGTGCCGCGGCTGCTGCCGCCCACCACCGAGTGACTCAGGCGGGCTCGAACCCCGCCAGCGCACGGGCCAGCGCCTCGAGCCGCTCCGCCCCCAGGGTGGCCGCCAGCGCGTCCTCGTGGGCGCGGACCAGGCCCTCGAGCCGGGCCAGCCGGGCGCGGCCGCGGGCCGAGAGGTGCACCCGCACGCGCCGGCCGTCGTCCGGGTCGGGCAGCCGGTAGGCCTCCGCGCCGTCGACCAGGCCGTCGACGAGCCGGGTGAGCGTCGGCGCCGGCAGCGACAGCGCCGCCCCCAGCTCTCCCATCGACCGCCCCGGCGCCGCGGCGAGGCAGCGCATCACGCGGAAGACGTCGAGCGTGGCGCCGTCGTCGGCCAGCGCCGCGGTCACGCCGCGGGCCACCCGGCGCTGGACGACGGTGAGCAGCTCCACCAGCGAGGTGCCGGGACCCGCCGCCACCGGGTCCGCCCGCTGCTCGACGACCATGGCCGCACCATACTCATCGGGTGCCCGAGGCGACCGCTCCCCTGGACGCGTGGGAGGCCCTGCTCCTCCCCCGCTCCCCGGACGTCGTCCGGGTCGGGCTCGCCGTCCCGCTGAGCGGGCCGCTGGCGATGACCGCACCGTCCGCGCTGGACCTGGCCGGGCTCGCCGCGGACGAGACCAACGCCGACGGCGGCCTGCGCGGGCGTGCCGTGGAGCTGGTGACCGTGGACTCGGGGCGGCCGCCCCGGGTGGTGGCCGCCGAGGCGACCGCGCTGCACGAGGCCGGCGCCTTCGACGTCCTCGTGGGGTTCCACACCAGCGACGTGCACCGGGCGCTGGAGGGGGCCCTCGGCGGACGGGCGCCGTACGTCTTCACCCCACCGCACGAGGGTGGCCGGCACCGGGCCGACGTGCTCCGGATCGGCTCCGCCCCCCGCGAGCAGCACGCCGCCGCGCTGGCCTGGCTGGTCCGCCACCGCCACGCCCGGCGCTGGGCCCTGGTGGGCAACGACTACGTGTGGCCGCAGGCGGTGCACCGCGCGGCGGGCACGGTGCTGCGCGGGCTGGGCGCCGAGGTCGTCGGCGAGCTGCTCGTGCCGTTCGGGCCGGCCGACCCGGGCGCGATGGTCGACCTCGTCCGGCGCACCCGCGCGGACGCCGTCCTGCTCAGCCTCGTGGGCCGGGACCTCGTCGCGTTCAACCGGGAGTTCACCCGGGCCGGGATGGACCGGCGGGTGGTGCGGCTGTCCGGGGCGCTGGAGGAGAACGGCCTCTACGCCGTGGGCGGGGACGACACCGGCGCGCTGTTCGCCTGCATGCCGTCCTTCGCCGCCGTGGACGGCGCCGCCGACGAGGGGCAGCTGGACCTCCAGGAGCGGCACCTGCGCCGGGTCGGGCCGGCCGCGCCGGTGGTGTGCGCGTACGCCCGCGGTCTCTACGACGGGGTGCGCCTGGCGGTCGCGCTGGCCGGGAGGGGGCCCGGGCCGGGTCCGGCACCGCACCCGGGGCGCGCCGTCCCGCGGCTGGCCCGCGCCGAGGGGCTGGGCTTCCGCGAGGTCCGGATCGCCTGACCGGCAGCTGCTTCCATCTGGAAGCAGCTGCGGCCTACTCTCTCCCCGCCCGGCCCCGAGCCGGCTGAGAGGAGTGGCCGTGAGCGACCCCCGCACCACCCACCACCGGACCGGCGACCCGGCCGGTCCGCTCCCGGGCGCCGCCCGGGGACCCGTCCCGGCGACCGGCGACCCGGGCGTCGAGGCGTTCGGCTACCGGCAGGAGCTCAAGCGCTCGCTGACCTTCACCGACCTGCTCGTCTACGGCCTGATCTTCATGGTGCCGATCGCGCCGTTCGGCATCTTCGGCAGCGTCTTCCAGGGCTCGGGCGGGATGATCGCCCTCGCCTACGCGATCGGCGGCCTGGCGATGGCGTTCACCGCGGCGTCCTACTCGCAGATGTCCCGTGCCTTCCCGATGGCCGGCTCGGTCTACACCTACGCCGGGCGCGGCATCGCCCAGCCGGTCGGCTTCATCGCCGGCTGGATGATCCTGCTCGACTACGTGCTGGTCCCCGGCCTGCTGTACCTGATCGCCGCGGTCGCGATGAACTCGATCTGGGCCTCGGTGCCGGTCTGGGTGTGGCTGGTCGCCTTCGTCGTCCTCAACACCGTCGTGAACTGGTTCGGCATCGAGTTCACCGCGCGGGTCAACAAGATCATGCTGGTCGCCGAGCTCATCGTGCTGGCGATCTTCCTGGTCATCGGCGTCATCGCGCTGGCCTCCGGGGAGGGCCGCGGCTTCGACTTCTCCCCGGTCTACAACAGCGACACCTTCTCGCTGGAGCTGGTGTTCGGCGCGGTGTCGATCGCGGTGCTGAGCTTCCTGGGCTTCGACGGGATCTCCACCCTCGCCGAGGAGAACCGCGACTCCGCCCGGTCCCTGGGCAGGGCGATGATCGCCGCGCTGGCCCTGGCCGGCACGCTGTTCATCGTCCAGACCTGGGTCGCCGCGCTGCTCGTGCCCGACCCCGACACCCTGATCGCCGAGGGCGACGCGGCCGGGACGGCGTTCTACGACGCGGCCGAGGTGGCCGGCGGCGCGTGGCTGGCCACCCTGACCGCGATCGCGACCGCCATCGCGTGGGGCTTCGCCAACTCGCTGGTCGCCCAGGCGGCCACCTCGCGGCTGCTGTTCGCCATGGCCCGCGACCGCCAGCTCCCGGGGTTCCTGCGCAAGGTGCACCCGACCCGCCGGGTGCCGGTCAACGCCACCCTGCTGGTCGCGGTCGTCTCCCTGGTCCTGGGGCTGTACATGAACAGCCGGGAGGACGGCATCTCGCTGCTGTCCACGCTGGTGAACTTCGGCGCGCTGTCGGCGTTCCTGCTGCTGCACGTGTCCGTGGTCGTGCACTACGTGGTCCGGCAGCGGAGCCGGAACTGGTGGCTGCACCTCGTGGTGCCGGTGCTGGGCTTCGCGATCCTGGCCTACGTCGTCTACAACGCCCAGGTCGCGGCGCAGGAACTCGGCTTCGTGTGGCTGGGCGTCGGCGTGGTGCTGCTCGTCTTCCTCCTGGCCACCGGGCGCAAGCCGGAGCTGCGGGCGGAGGAGGGCCTGTGACGGCCTCGCTGGAGGTCGTGGCCGTCGAGCCGACGGCCGACCAGCTGCGCTACACCTTCGGCGGCGCCGAGCCCCTGGTCACCGTCGCGCCGGGCACGGTCGTGGAGCTGACCACCGAGGACTGCTTCGGCGGCCGGGTGCGCGGCACCGACGACCTGCCCAGCCGGGTGTGCGAGTTCCCCTACCTCAACCCGGTCACCGGGCCGATCGCCGTCGAGGGCGCCGAGCCCGGGGACACCCTCGCGGTGCACCTGGTCGAGATCGCACCGGTCCGCGACTGGGCGGTCTCGACGACGTTCCCGCACTTCGGTGCGCTCACCACCACGCACTCGACGGCGATGCTGCACGAGGCGCTGGAGGAGCTGGTCTGGGTCTACGAGGTCGACCGGGAGCGCGGCACCTGCCTGTTCCGGCCCCGCCGCGGTGGCCCGGAGGTCGAGCTCCCGCTGGACCCCATGCACGGCACGATCGGCGTCGCACCGGCCGGTGGCGAGGTCTTCGCCAGCATCACCCCGGGCGCGCACGGCGGGAACATGGACACCCCCGAGGTCCGGGCCGGGACGACGCTGTACCTCGGCGTCAACGTCCCGGGCGGGCTGCTCTCCCTCGGCGACGGGCACTGCCGGCAGGGCGAGGGCGAGGTGTGCGGGACCGCGGTCGAGGCGGCCATGCGCACGGTGGTGGTCGTCGACCTGGTGAAGGGCGGGGCGCCGGCCTGGCCGCGGCTGGAGAGCGACGAGTTCCTCATGTCGACCGGCTCGGTCCGGCCGCTGGAGGACGCGTTCCGGATCAGCCAGCACGACCTGGTCACCTGGGCCGCGCAGCTGGGCGGATGGGACCCCCTGGACGCCTACCAGCTGGTCAGCCAGACCGGCCTGGCGCCGGCGGGCAACGTCGTGGACACCAACTACACGATGGTGGCGAAGCTGGCCAAGCGGTACCTCGGCGGCGCCGTCGCGGTCGACGGGGTGCACGACCGGCTGCGGGAGACCGCCGCGGCCTACCTCGCCCAGCGCTGACCCCCGCCGGCCGGGGGGGGGGGGGGGGCGGCGCCGGGGGGGCCCCCCCCCCCCCCCCCCCCGAGCGCGCCGGCGGGGGGGCGCGCGCGGCCGGGGCGCGCCCCGGCGCCGCCGCCCGCCCGGG
>NZ_JBJGZS010000025.1:0-73975 GCF_054050635.1 Geodermatophilus sp. SYSU D00079
GGTAAAAAATTTACCCAACCACCCCCATGGTCGGAGGGGGGGCCCCCGTTGGGCCCCCCCGCCGTCCGCCGTGCAGATCCGGTCAGCCGGTGAAGAGCGTGAGCGCCGTCTTCACCGTCTGGAAGAGCCCGTAGGCCAGCGGGACGCCGACCAGCGTCCAGGCGAAGGCGATGAACCCCACCGGGGTGTGGGTCTGCTGCTGCTCTCGGGCGGGCGAGCTCATCGGGTGGCGCTCCGTTCGGGGGTCGGGGTGGTGGCGGCCCGGCCGTCGCGGTGCGGCTCGTGCCACTTGCTGGCGACCGGGCGGACCAGCAGGTTGGCGACGAACCCGACCGCGAGCAGGCCGACCATGATGAACAGGGCCGGCCGGTAGTTGGCCGCGACCAGCGAGCCGGGCTCGCCCTGGGTGTCGAGCACGCTGTTGACGATCAGCGGCCCGGCGACGCCGGCGGCCGACCACGCGGTGAGCAGTCGGCCGTGGATGGCCCCGACCTGGTAGGTGCCGAAGAGGTCACGCAGGTAGGCCGGGACGGTGGCGAACCCGCCGCCGTAGAAGGAGATGATCACCGCGGCCAGCAGGACGAAGAGCCAGGTGGCGCTGCTGCCGACGGTGGCCAGCAGGACGTAGAGCACCAGGCCGACGCCGAGGTAGACCATGTAGATCGGCTTGCGGCCGATGAAGTCCGACGTCGAGGACCACACGAACCGGCCGGCCATGTTGAACAGCGACAGGACGCCGACGAAGCCGGCGGCCGCGGTGGCGGCGACAGCCGAGGTCTCCCCGTTGCGGAAGAAGTCCTGGATCATCGGGCTGGCCTGCTCGAGGATGCCGATCCCCGCGGTGACGTTGCAGAACAGGACCACCCACAGCAGCCAGAACTGCGGGGTCTTGACGGCGTTGTTGGCCGACACGCTCTCGGTGGTGACCAGCGCCTTCTGCTTGACCGTCGAGGGGTCGAAGCCGGCGGGCTTCCAGCCGTCGGCCGGCACCCGGACGATGAACGCGCCGAACATCATGAAGACCAGGTAGACCGCGGCGAAGGTGAAGAACAGCGCCGCGACGGCGCCGCCGTTGGGCACCGAGCCCGCGGTGCCGGGGTCGTAGGACGGGTCGTACCAGCTCATCAGCTGCCGGGAGAGCGGCGAGGCGATCAGCGCACCGCCGCCGAAGCCCATGATCGCCATGCCGGTGGCCAGGCCCGGCCGGTCGGGGAACCACTTGATCAGCGTGGAGACCGGCGAGATGTAGCCGATGCCCAGGCCGATGCCGCCGATCACGCCGTAGCCCAGGTACAGCAGCCACAGCTGTCGGGTCTCGATGCCGAGACCGCCCACGAGGAAGCCGGTCACCCAGAAGCAGGCCGACACGAACATCGCCGCGCGCGGGCCGTTCCGGTCGACCCAGGTGCCGAAGAGGGCGGCGGACAGGCCGAGCATCACGATGGCGATGGAGAAGACGATGCCGATCGCGGTCTGCGTGGTGCCGAAGTCCTCGACCAGGGCGGTCTTGTAGACGCTGGTCGCGTAGGCCTGGCCGATGCACAGGTGCACCGCGAGGGCGGCGGGCGGGATCAGCCACCGGTTGAACCCCGGTCGGGCCACGATGCGCTCGCGCGCCAGGAAACTGGGTACTGCCACGGACGGACCTCCGGTCGAGGGGTGCCCCGGGACGCCCCGGGTGCCTCGTGTGCACGGGCTCACGAAACCCTGGGAACGGTACGTCCGGCCCGGACGTACCGCAGTGCGACCGTGACCGTTCCGTTGCGAACTCAACCACCTGAGGGTGACTTCCGCATGCCGGGAGCGGCCGTGGAGGCATCCGCGGCCCGTTCTAGGCTGCCCGCATGGCCTATGAGGTGAAGGGCGTCGTCGCCCGCAGCAAGGGTGCTCCGGTCACCGTCGAGACGATCATCGTCCCCGACCCCGGTCCGGGTGAGGCGGTGGTCGACATCCAGGCGTGCGGCGTCTGCCACACCGACCTGCACTACCGCGAGGGCGGGATCAACGACGAGTTCCCGTTCCTGCTGGGCCACGAGGCCGCCGGTGTGGTCTCCGCCGTCGGTGAGGGCGTCACCAACGTCGCGGTCGGGGACTACGTGGTGCTCAACTGGCGCGCGGTGTGCGGGGAGTGCCGCGCCTGCCGCAAGGGCCAGCTGCAGTACTGCTTCAACACCCACAACGCCACGCAGAAGATGACGCTGGCCGACGGCACCGAGCTGTCCCCGGCGCTGGGCATCGGCGCGTTCGTGGAGAAGACGCTGGTCCACTCCGGCCAGTGCACCAAGGTCGACCCGGCCGCCCCGCCGACCGCCGCCGGCCTGCTCGGCTGCGGCGTGATGGCCGGCGTCGGTGCGGCGATCAACACCGGCGCGGTGCAGCGTGGCGAGTCGGTGGCGGTGTTCGGCTGCGGTGGCGTCGGTGACGCCGCGATCGCCGGGGCCAAGCTGGCCGGGGCGACGACGATCATCGCCGTCGACATCGACGACCGGAAGCTGGAGTGGGCCAAGAAGTTCGGCGCCACCCACACCGTCAACTCCAAGGACACCGACGCGGTCGAGGCCATCAAGGGCCACACCGGCGGGTTCGGCGTGGACGTCGCGATCGACGCGGTCGGCCACCCGGCGGTGTTCGAGCAGGCCTTCTACGCCCGCGACCTGGCCGGCCGCGTGGTGCTGGTCGGCGTCCCGACCCCCGACATGAAGATCGAGCTCCCGCTGATCGAGGTCTTCGGCCGGGGTGGCGCGACGAAGTCCTCCTGGTACGGCGACTGCCTGCCCAGCCGCGACTTCCCGATGCTGATCGACCTGTACCTGCAGGGCCGCTTCCCGCTGGACGACTTCGTGTCCGAGACCATCGGCATCGACGACGTCGACGCCGCCTTCGAGAAGATGCACCACGGCGAGGTGCTGCGTTCGGTGGTCGTCTTCAAGTGAGTGCCCGGATCGACAAGACCGTCGTCAGCGGGGTCTTCAGCCTCGACGGGCAGGACTTCGACGTCGACAACAACGTCTGGCTGGTGGGCGACGACAGCGAGGTGCTCGTCATCGACGCCCCGCACGACGCCGCACCGATCCTCGAGGCCGTCGGCGGCCGCACGGTGAAGGCGATCGTGCTCACCCACGGGCACAACGACCACATCACCGCCGCCGTGGCCCTGCGCGAGGCCACGGGGGCGCCGATCTGGTTCAACCCCGCCGACCGGATGCTGTGGGACGTCGTCCACCCCGACGCCGCCCCCGACGAGGAGCTGACCGAGGGGACGACGTTCACCGTCGCCGGGACGACGCTGACGGCGCTGCACACCCCCGGCCACTCGCCGGGCAGCACCTGCCTGCACGCCCCGGACCTGAACACGGTCTTCACCGGGGACACGCTGTTCTGCGGCGGGCCCGGCGCCACCGGGCGGTCCTACAGCGACAAGCCGACGATCCTGAACTCCATCCGGGCGCGGCTGCTGACCCTGCACGGCGACACGGTGGTCAAGACCGGCCACGGCGACGACACCACCGTCGCCGCCGAGACCGACAACATCCACTGAGCGCCCACTCCTCCCCGCCTCCCGCACGCGCGGGGCGGGGAGGAGGCGTCGGCTCAGGCGACCGGCACGCGCCGCCGGGCCGAGGCGAAGCCCAGCCACGTGTGCCGGTTGCCGGCCCAGCACCAGCCGACCTTCGGGGCGTGCCGCCGCTCGCGGCCGTCCCGGCCGGTCCCGTTGCTGATCCACAGCGCCGGGGTCCGCGCGTCGAGCCGCCCGTCGGCCCTCCGCCGCCGGGAGCCGATGGTCATGAAGCAGTGGTTGCGGTGGAGGACCTCCGGCACCTGCAGCACCCAGTGCAGGCCCTCGGTGAGGGTGAGCGGCGTCCGGCCGGCACCGGTGACCGCCGGCAGCGCCTCGTCGGGGCTCCAGTTGGCCATCGCGTCGCCCCGGTCGAGGTCCGCCACCAGGTAGACCGGCCCCGCGGGCACGTCGACCCCCTCGATCGGGCCGAACGCGTCCACGTCGGTCATGTCGGTCACCACGAACCCGCGCCTGCCCTGGAGCTCGAGCCGCGGGGCGAGGGCGGAGGCGGGGGCCAGGTCGGGGGAGAGGACGAGGAGTGCCGCCTCGTCCTGGACGCGGGCGGCACAGCCACGCAGCTCCCGGGCCGACAGCCCGGCCACCTCGTGCGCACCGAGGGCGATCAGCCGCTCGGCCTGGTCGACGGCGGACGGGAGAGCGTGCAGGACGGCGGTCACGGGCACCTCCGGGACGGGCGGACGCAGCCGGGGGTCAACGCCCCGGGCGCCGCCCCGGTTCCCGGGTCCGGGTGCCGGACGTGGGCACGGTCACCCCGTGGCTGGCGGGGAGCGGCGGCCACCCCGGTACCGTGGTCCCCGTGCCTCGCGGTGATGGACGGCTGACGCACGACCTCGACCCCCAGTCCCCCGGACCCCAGGACGCCTGTGGCGTCTTCGGTGTCTGGGCGCCGGGGGAGGAGGTCGCGAAGCTCACCTACTTCGGTCTCTACGCCCTCCAGCACCGCGGTCAGGAGGCGGCCGGGATCGCGGTCTCCGACGGCGCCTCGGTCGTCGTCTACAAGGACCTCGGGCTGGTCAGCCAGGTCTTCGACGAGGCCACCCTGGGCAGCCTGCACGGACACCTGGCCGTGGGGCACACCCGGTACTCCACGACCGGTGCGTCGACGTGGGAGAACGCGCAGCCCACCTTCCGCACCACCGACGCCGGCACCGGCCTGGCGCTGTGCCACAACGGCAACCTGGTCAACACCGCCGAGCTGGCCGCCAAGGCCGCCGACGCCGGGGTGCGGGGCGCGTTCAGCTCCACCACCGACTCCGACCTGGTGACGGCGCTCATCGCCGCCCGCCCCGACCTCTCGGTCGAGGCCGCCGCGATGGAGGTGCTGCCGCAGCTGCGTGGGGCCTTCAGCTTCACGTTCATGGACGAGAACACGCTGTACGCCGCCCGCGACCCGCAGGGCGTGCGGCCGCTGGTGCTCGGCCGGCTCGAGCGCGGCTGGGTGGTGGCCAGCGAGACCGCGGCCCTGGACATCGTGGGCGCCTCGATCGTGCGCGAGGTCGAGCCCGGTGAGCTGATCGCCATCGACGAGGACGGCCTGCGCAGCCAGCACTTCGCGGTCGCGGAGCCCAAGGGCTGCGTCTTCGAGTACGTCTACCTGGCCCGCCCCGACACGACGATCGGCGGCCGTGGGGTGCACGCCGCGCGCGTCGAGATCGGCCGCCGGCTGGCCAAGGAGCACCCGGTCGACGCCGACCTGGTCATCCCGGTCCCCGAGTCCGGCACGCCGGCCGCCGTCGGGTACGCCGAGGCCAGCGGCATCCCCTACGGCCTCGGCCTGGTCAAGAACTCCTACGTCGGGCGCACCTTCATCCAGCCGTCGCAGACGATCCGCCAGCTGGGCATCCGGCTCAAGCTCAACCCGCTGCGCGACGTCATCCGCGGCAAGCGACTGGTGGTCGTCGACGACTCGATCGTGCGCGGCAACACCCAGCGGGCGCTGATCCGCATGCTGCGCGAGGCCGGCGCGGTCGAGGTGCACGTGCGCATCTCCTCACCGCCGGTGAAGTGGCCGTGCTTCTACGGCATCGACTTCGCCAGCCGCGCCGAGCTGATCGCCAACGGTCTGGACGTCGACGGCGTGCGTGCCTCGATCAACGCCGACTCGCTGGCCTACGTCTCCGAGCAGGGTCTGATCTCCGCCACCGAGCAGCCGGCCACCCGGCTGTGCACGGCGTGCTTCACCGGCCAGTACCCGATCCCGCTGGGCGAGACCGAGGTCCTGGGCAAGCACCTCCTGGAGGGCATCGGCCGCCGGGTGGACGCCACCCGCGCGGTCAGCGGCTGGACCGGGCAGCAGGCCGGCAGCGCCACCGTGCCCGGTGGCGCCGACGACGCCCTCACCCGCCCGTGAGCGACGGGTTCACCTACGCCGCCTCCGGCGTCGACATCGACGCCGGGGAGCGCGCCGTCACGCTCATGCGGGCGGCGGTGGAGAGGACCAACCGGCCCGAGGTCGTGGGCGGCCTCGGCGGGTTCGCCGGCCTGTTCGCCCTCGACACGGCGAAGTACCGCCGGCCGCTGCTGGCGTCGTCCACCGACGGCGTGGGCACCAAGATCGCGCTGGCCCGTGCCCTGGACCGACACGACACGGTCGGGATCGACCTGGTGGCGATGGTCGTCGACGACCTGGTCGCCTGCGGTGCCGAGCCGCTGTTCCTGCAGGACTACGTCGCCTGCGGGCGGGTCGTGCCCGAGCGCATCGCCGCGATCGTGACCGGCATCGCCACCGGTGCCACGCTGGCCGGCGCCGCCCTGGTCGGCGGGGAGACCGCCGAGCACGGTGACCTCATGGGTGCCGACGACTACGACCTGGCCGCCACGGCCGTGGGTGTCGTGGAGGCCGACGCGGTGCTGGGCCCCGAGCGCGTCCGGGCCGGCGACGCCGTGGTCGCGATGGCGTCCTCCGGGTTCCACTCCAACGGCTACTCGCTGGTCCGACGCGTGGTCGCCGCCGCCGGGCTCGACCTGCACGCCACCCCTGCCGGCCTGGACCGGCCGCTGGGCGAGGAGCTGCTGGAGCCCACGCGCATCTACGCCCTGGACTGCCTGGCCCTCGTGGCGCGGTTCGGGGTCGACGGGGTGCACGCCTACGCGCACATCACCGGCGGCGGGCTCGCCGGCAACACCGCCCGCGTGGTCCCCGACGGCCTGGAGGCCGTCCTCGACCGGGGCACCTGGGCGCTGCCGGCGGCGGTGCGGCTGCTCGAGGAGCACGGGGTGCCGCGGACGGAGTCCGAACGGGCGTTCAACTGTGGCGTCGGCATGGTCGCCGCGGTGGCCCCGGACGTCGCCGGGGACGTGGTCGCGGAGCTGGCCGCGCGCGGGGTCCCGGCCTGGATCGCGGGCAGCGTGCAGGAGCGGACGGCCGAGACCGGCGCACGGCTGGTCGGCAGCTACCGCTGAGACCCGGCGCCGTCGGCCCCACGGGCCGGCGGCGACGGCGCGCAACGACACCGCCGCCCCCGAGGGAGCGGCGGTGTCGGTGCGGTCAGACCGAGGTGTGCGGGCGTGCCCGGGTCAACGGCTGGTGGCCCAGTCGTCGTCCGAGTCGTCGTCCGCCCAGCGGTCGGTGTACTCGTCGTCCTCGTCGTCGTCGGTCGCCCGGTGAGGAGCGCTGTACGACGACGACGGTGAACCGGCCAACTCGCGCTGGAGAGCGGAGAGGTCGGTGTTCGGTGAGCTGTACTTGAGCTCACGGGCCACGCGTGTCTGCTTGGCCTTCGCTCGGCCGCGCCCCATCGGCTCGACCCCCTCGTTACGGAGTACGGGAGCCCAGCTCCGGGCTGGACGGCCCGCGTGGCGACCCCGACTGAGTGACTGTGTCTCGCACGAGCTTACGACACGGATCCACGACGGGCACGGGTCTCCCCCCGCAGTCCCCCGGCCGGGGGCATGCGCAGCGGGGACCGGTCCGTCCGCGGCGCCTCAGCGCGGCAGGCGGATGGTGGCCAGCCGGCCGACGGCGGCCATGCGCTCCTCGGCCAGCCGGTCGGCCGCGACGGCGGGGGAGACCCCCTGCTCCTCGGCGCTGCGGAACACCCGCAGGGCGACGTCGAAGATGCCGGCGGCCTTGGCCTCGGCGCGGGCGAAGGAGAACCCGTGCCGCTCGTCCTCCACCTGGATCACCCCGCCGGCGTTGACCAGGTAGTCCGGCGCGTACAGGACGCCGCGGGCCAGCAGCTGCTCGGCGGTGCCGGCGTGGGCCAGCTGGTTGTTGGCCCCGCCGCAGACGATCTCGGCCTCCAGCACCGCGACCGTCTCGTCGTCCAGGGCGCCGCCGAGGGCGCAGGGGGCGTAGACGTCCGAGGGCGTGCGCACCAGCGTCGCGGTGTCGGCGACCGCGTCGACGGCGGGGTGGCGGGCCAGCACCCGCTCGACCGCGGCGGCGTCCACGTCGGTGACGACCACGTCGGCGCCGTCCTCCACCAGCCGGTCGACCAGCCAGCTGCCCACCTTGCCGACGCCGGCCACCGCGACCGTGCGCCCGGCGAGCGAGGGCTTGCCCCAGCGGTGCTGGGCGGCGGCCCGCATGCCCTGGAAGACGCCGTAGGCGGTGAGCACCGAGGAGTCGCCGCAGCCGCCGTAGGCCTCCGAGCGGCCGTGCGCGAAGCGGGTCTCCCGCGCGACGACGTCGAGGTCGGCGTTGTAGGTGCCGACGTCGCAGGCGGTCAGGTAGCGGCCGCCGAGGGACTCGACGAAGCGGCCGTAGGCGCGCAGCAGCGCCTCGGTCTTGTCGGTGGCCGGGTCCCCGATGATGACCGCCTTGCCGCCGCCGAGGTCCAGCCCGGCGAGGCTGTTCTTGTAGGCCATGGCCTTGGACAGGGCCAGGGCGTCGGCGACCGCGGCGTCCTCGCTGGGGTACGGGTAGAACCGCGTGCCGCCCAGCGCCGGGCCCAGCGCGGTGGAGTAGATGGCGATCACCGCGCGCAGCCCGGACCCCGGGTCGGAGCAGAAGACGACCTGTTCGTGCCCGGAGCCGAGAACGTCCACGCGGCGAGGGTAGAACGCGCCCGTCGCCCGACCGGGTGCCCGGGAGGCGGGTCTGCGCCGCGCCCGTGCCCGCGGACGGGCATGATCCTGGGTCGGACACCCCACCGACCCGGAGGACGACGGACCCATGGCTGCACCCAAGCGACTGCTCGCACTGGCCGTCGCGGCGCCGTTGCTGCTCGCCGCCTGCACCACCGAGGGCGGCAGCGGGGACGGCGGGGGTGGCGGTGGTGGTGGGGGCGCCGCCGACAGCGGTGGGGACCTCTCCTTCGCCGTCGTCACGCACGGCTCGGCCGGGGACGCCTTCTGGGACGTGGTGCAGAACGGCGCCGAGGCCGCGGGTGAGGACCTCGGCGTCTCCGTGGACTACCAGAGCGACGGTGACCCGCAGCGCCAGTCTCAGCTGATCGACGCCGCGGTCAACCAGGACGTCGACGGCCTCGTCGTCTCGATGGCCAACCCCGACGCCCTGCAGGACTCGATCGAGGCCGCCGTCGCCGCCGGGATCCCGGTCGTGACCATCAACTCCGGCGGGGAGCGCTCGGCGGAGTTCGGCGCCATCGGGCACGTCGGCCAGGACGAGGTGATCGCCGGTCGCGGCGCCGGCCAGCGCCTGGCCGCCGACGGCGCGCAGAACGTCCTGTGCGTCATCCACGAGGCCGGCAACATCGGCCACGAGCAGCGCTGCGCCGGCGCGGCGGAGGGCCTGGGGCGGCAGCTCACCCCGCTGCAGGTCGACATCAACGACCTGCAGGGCGCGCAGTCGACGATCACCTCGCAGCTGCAGAGCGACCCGAGCATCGACGGCGTCCTCACGCTGAACTCCGCGGTCGCCGCGGTGGCCGTCGCGGCGGTGTCCGACGCGGGCTCCGACGCCGGGATCGCCACCTTCGACCTCAACCAGGACGTGATCAGCGGCATCCAGGCCGGCGACATCTCCTTCGCCGTCGACCAGCAGCAGTACGAGCAGGGGTACCTGCCGATCGTGATGCTCAAGCTCTACGCGGAGAACCTGAACACCGTCGGCGGCGGGCAGCCGGTGCTCACCGGCCCCGGCATCGTCGACGCCGAGAACGTCGACGCGATCGCCGACCTGGCCACGGCCGGCACCCGCTGAGCGCCGCCACCGAGGCCGCCCCGCGGGCCGACGAGCGGATCGCCGCCGTCGGCCCGCTGCGGCGGTTGCTGGTCAAGCCCGAGCTCGGCGCCCTCATCGGCGCCGTGGTGATCTTCGCGTTCTTCGCGCTGCAGTCGTCGGTCTTCCGCTCGCTCAGCGGCGTGGCCAACTGGCTGGACCCGGCGTCCACGCTCGGGATCATGGCCGTCGCCGTCGCGCTGCTCATGATCGGCGGGCACTTCGACCTCTCCGCCGGGGTGATGACCGGGACGACGGCGCTGACCGTCGGGATCGTCGCGACGGAGCTCGGGCAGCACATCTGGGTGGCGATCGCCGTCGCGCTGGTCCTGGCGCTGGGGATCGGCTTCCTCAACGGCTGGCTGGTCACCCGCACGGGCCTGCCGAGCTTCATCATCACGCTGGGCACCTTCCTCATGCTGCAGGGGCTGAACCTGGGCCTGACCAAGCTGTTCACCGGCACGGTCAGCGCCGGCGGGATCGCCTCGGCCGGGGGCTACGGCAGCGCCGAGTGGGTGTTCGCCTCGCGGCTGGAGGTCGCCGGGGTGGAGTTCCGGGTGGCGATCCTGTGGTGGGTGCTGTTCACCGCGCTGGCCACCTGGGTCCTGCTGCGCACGCGCTTCGGCAACTGGGTGTTCGCCACGGGCGGGGACGAGGTCGCCGCGCGCAACGTGGGCGTGCCGGCCCGGCGCACCACCATCACGCTGTTCATGACCACGGCCGCCGCGGCGTGGTTCGTCGGCACCACCCTCGCGATCCGGCTGACCTCGGTGCAGGCCAACACCGGCATCGGCCAGGAGCTGATCTACATCGTGGCCGCGGTCATCGGGGGGTGCCTGCTCACCGGTGGCTTCGGCTCCGCGGTGGGTGCCTCGCTGGGGGCGCTCATCTTCGGCATGACCCAGCTGGGCATCGTCTACCTGCGCTGGGACGCCGACTGGTTCTACTTCTTCCTCGGCGTGATGCTGCTGCTCGCCGTCCTCGCCAACCGGCTGGTCCGCCGCTACGCCGAGGCGGCGCGGCGGTGACCGGGGCAGGTGGGGCGCCGGCCCTGCTGGAGCTGCGCGACGTCGGCAAGGACTTCGGCTCGGTCATCGCCCTCGACGGCATCAGCACCACGGTGCGGGCCGGTGAGGTCACCTGCGTGCTGGGCGACAACGGGGCGGGCAAGTCCACCCTCATCAAGGTCCTGGCCGGGGTGCACCGCCCCGACCGCGGCCAGGTGCTGCTCGACGGGGAGCCGGTGTCGTTCTCCGCACCGCGCGAGGCCCTCGACGCCGGGATCGCCACGGTCTACCAGGACCTCGCGATGATCCCGCTGATGGCGATCTGGCGGAACTTCTTCCTCGGCGCCGAGCCGACCCGCGGGCGCGGGCCGTTCCGCCGGTTCGACTCCGCCCGGGCCAAGGAGGTCACCCGCCGGGAGCTGCTCGCGATGGGCATCGACATCCGCGACCCGGACCAGCCGGTGGGCACGCTGTCCGGCGGCGAGCGGCAGTCGGTCGCCATCGCCCGCGCCGTCCACTTCGGGGCCCGGGTGCTGATCCTCGACGAGCCCACCTCCGCGCTCGGCGTCAAGCAGGCCGGCATCGTGCTGCGCTACATCGCCCAGGCGCGTGACCGTGGGGTCGGCGTGGTCTTCATCACCCACAACCCCCACCACGCGTACCCCGTGGGGGACCGTTTCCTCCTGCTCGGCCGGGGCCGCAGCCTCGGGGACTACGCGAAGGGCGAGGTCAGCGTCGAGGAGATCACCCGGCTCATGGCCGGCGGTGCCGAACTCGCGGAGCTGACGACGGAACTGGAACGGCCGCGGCCGGAGAAAGAGGGGAGCTAGGCCTCAAGGTCACCCCGACGGGTGACGAGAACAAGAGGGACCGGAGGGGAGCAGGCGCTCCGTGTGCACGGTGTGACGACTGAGCCGCGTGTTGGCTTCGTCACCTGTGGTGACGGTGCCACGCTGCGTCGGCCCCCCGCCCCTCTTCCCCAGGGAGCGTCATGCTGCACAGCCGTCCCCGTCGGCGCGCGTCCGTCCCCTCCGGGGCCGCGGCGCCCCGCTCGTGGACGCGTGCCGGGGCCGTGCGGGCCCTGCTCGCCGGCGCCGTGACCGGAGCGGTCCTGCTCGGCACCGCCGCGCCCGCCGGGGCCGTGCCCGCCCCGCCCCCCAACCCCACCGACACCGAGCTCGGCCAGGCGCAGTCGGCCCAGGACGCCGCCGCCGCCGAGGTGGGCCGGATCGCCGCCCTGGTCGCCGCGGCGGAGGGCGAGCTGGAGCGCTACGCCGTCCAGGCCGAGGCCGCCGGCGCCGCCTACCTCGCCGCCGAGGAGGCCCTCGCGCAGGCGCAGGCCGCCGCCGAGCGGACGGCGGCGGAGCTGCAGGCCGCCGCCGACGCCGTCGCCGCGGCCACCGCCCGCATCGCCGGCTTCTCCCGCGACAGCTACATGAACGGCAGCACCCTCTCCACCGCCTCGGTGCTGCTGGACGCCGAGGGGCCGGCCGAGCTGGTGCAGCGGGCCGCGATGATCGAGTACGTCTCCGACAACCAGCTCGACGTCCTCGGCCAGCTCGAGGTCGCCCGCGTCCAGCAGGCCAACGCCGACTCCGCCGCCCGGTCCGCGCGCGACCAGATGGCCGCCGCCGAGGCCGCGGCGGAGGAGGCCAAGGCCGCCGCCGACGGCCAGCTGGCCGCCCAGCAGGCCGCCTACCAGCAGGTGGCGGCGCAGAAGGCCGACTACGACCAGCAGCTGCAGGCCGCCCAGATCCGGCTGCTCGAGCTGCAGGGTGCCCGCGACGCCTACCAGCAGTGGCAGCAGCAGAAGGCCGCCGAGGAGGCCGCCGCCGCCGCGGCCGCCCGCCGCGCCGCCGAGGAGGCGGCCGCCGCCGCCGCGGCCGCCCGGTCCGCCGCGCCCTCCGGGGGGTCGGGCGGCTCCGGCCCGTACGTGAAGCCCACGGCCGGCCGCACCTCCAGCTGCTTCGGCTGGCGGTGGGGTGCCCTGCACGGCGGCGTGGACATCGCCGCGCCGATCGGCACGCCCATCTACGCGGCGCACTCCGGCGTGGTCCAGCGCGCGGGTACCGCGACCGGCTTCGGCTACGCGGTCTACATCCGCGGCGACGACGGCGCGGTCACCGTCTACGGCCACGTCAACCGCTACTTCGTCCAGGCCGGTGAGCGGGTGGTGGCCGGCGAGCAGATCGCCGAGGTCGGCAACCGCGGGCAGTCGACGGGGCCGCACCTGCACTTCGAGGTGCACCCGGGCGGGGCCATGTACGGCAGCCAGGTCGACCCCGTGCCGTGGATGCGCTCCCGCGGCGTGAGCATCAGCGGCTGCTGAGCGGCCCCTGCGGGGTTCTTCCACGGTGGGGGCAGGGGCCCTGCCTCAGCCGGTCGGGGCGGCGCTGCCGAGCCCGCAGTTGGCCGAGATGTAGCTCAGCAGGGTGGTCTGCGCCGGGCCCAGGCCCTCGGTGAGCTGCCGCTCGGCCTGCTCGAGCTGCTGCTGGCCCTCCGGCGTGCTGAGGTCCAGCGTCGCCGCGGTCGCCCCCAGCTGCCGCAGGCTGCCGACGAACGCCTCCCAGTCCCCGGCGATCTCCGCCGGCGGCTCCACCTGCTCCAGCGCGCCCACGATCTGCGGCAGGTTGGCGGCCAGCTCCGAGGGGGTGGCCGTCTGCAGGCCGCTGAAGGTCGCGAACGCCGTCGTCACCTGCGAGCAGAACTCCGCTGCCGCGGGGTCCGGGGCCGAGGTCGGCGCCGGCTCGCTGGGAGCCGGAGCCGAGGACGTCGCGGTGCTCGACGAGGCCGCCGGCTCGTCGTCCCCGCCCCCGCCGCAGGCGGTGAGCAGGACGACGGCCGCGGCACCGGCGACGGCCGATCGGAGGAGGGAGGCGGGCACGCGCATGGCCGAACGCTAACCGCTGCGCGCGCCCGCGGCGCCGGCCGCGGGCTACGGTGCCGGGCGTGCACACCCCGGCCGACCCGCGCACCAGCTGGGACCTCCCGGCGCCCGGCGAGCTGCCGCGCACGGCTGACCTCGAGCCCCTGGTCACCCGCGTGCTGGCGCCCAACCCCTCCCCGATGACCCTCGACGGCACCAACACCTACGTGGTGGGCGCCCCCGGCGCGGGCCAGGCCGTGCTCGTGGACCCCGGCCCCGACGACCCGGCCCACCTGGCGGCCGTGGAGGCGGCCCTGGTCGGCCGGGACGCCCGCTGCGTCGCCGTCCTGGTCACCCACCACCACGGCGACCACGCCGAGGCCGCGCTGCCCTGGGGCGCCCGGTTCGGCGTCCCGGTGGCCGCCGCCGACCCGCGCGTCGCCGGCCCGGACGGCCGGGTGCTGGCGCCGGGGGAGCGGCTGGCGCTGGCCGGCACGGCGCTGGACGTGGTGCCCACGCCCGGGCACACCGCCGACCACCTGGCCTTCCGGCTGGAGTCCGGGGCGGTGCTCGTCGGTGACCACGTCCTCGGCCGCGGGACGTCGGTCGTCACCCACCCCGAGGGCGACGTGCTCGCCTACCTGGAGTCGCTGCGCCGGGTGCACGACCTCGGTCCCAGCGCGCTGTACTGCGGGCACGGCCCGGAGCTGACGGAGGACCCGGGCGCGGTCCTGGACTTCTACCTGGCCCACCGGGCCTTCCGGGAGTCGCAGCTGCTGGCCGCCCTCGCCCGCGGCGCGGGGTCGGTCGACGAGTTGGTGGCCGACGTCTACGCCGAGGTGCCGCGGGCGGTGTGGCCGGCCGCGGCGCAGTCGACGCGGGCCACGCTGGCCAAGCTCGCCGCCGAGGGGCACGCGGTCGTCGACGGGGACCGGGTGCGCCTGCCGTGAGCGGAGCGTCGCGCGGGAGCCGACCGTGGCCACCGTGACCGGCGTCGCGGTGGTCCGGGCCGCGGACGCCGAGCGCGACCAGCGGCGCGCGGCGGCCGCGCTGCGGGCCGCCGGCCTGGCCGCGGGGGACCGGCTGCTGGTGTCGGCGTCCTCCTCGCCGGCGCTGCTGGCCGTGGTGCTCGGCGCGCTGCGCACCGGGGTGGTCCCGGTGGTGCTCGACCCCGCGCTGCCGGCCGCCGAGCGGGCCGAGCTGGCCGCCGACGCCGATCCGGGGCTGGACGTCGGCGGCGAGCCCGACCGCCTGCTCACCGGGACGGCGGAGGCCGGGCTGGCCGACGTCCCGCTGGCCCGGCCGATGCACTACACGTCGGGCACGACCGGCCGGCGCAAGGGCGTGTGGTCCGGCGTGCTGGCCGAGGACGACGCCCGCGCGCTGGCCGCCGAGGAGATCGACCTGTGGGGCTTCGGCCCCGGGGACCGGCACCTGGTCCTCTCCCCGCTGCACCACTCGGCGCCGCTGCGCTTCGCGGTGCACACCCTGCTCGCCGGTGGCGACGTGCTCCTGCCCGGCCCGTTCGACGCGGCCCGCGCGGCGGCGGCGATCGGCACGCTGCGGCCCACCACGGCCTTCTGCGTGCCCACGCACCTGCAGCGCCTGGCCGCCCGCGACGACGTCGACTGGTCCTCCTTCCGCCGGCTCGTGCACGCGGGCGCGCCCTGCCCCGAGCCGCTCAAGCGGGCGGTGCTGGCGGCCCTCCCCGAGGGCAGCGTGTGGGAGTTCTACGGCTCCACGGAGGCCCAGTTCACCGTCTGCTCCCCCGACGACTGGCTGGCGCACCCCGGCAGCGTGGGCCGGGCGCGTCCCGGGCGGCGGCTGGAGACCGACGAGCGCGGGCAGCTGTGGTGCGCGGTGCCGCCGTGGGCGCGGTTCGAGTACTGGCGGGCGCCGGAGAAGACGGCGGCGGCCTGGCGCGGCGACCGGGTGACCGTCGGCGACCTCGGCCGGGTGGACGACGACGGGGTGGTGTGGCTGGACGGCCGCCGGGAGGACCTGGTGATCTCCGGCGGGGTCAACGTCTACCCCGCCGAGGTGGAGGCGGTGCTCGACGCCCACCCCGGGGTCGTGGAGAGCGCGGTCGTGGGCGTGCCCGACGAGCAGTGGGGGCAGCGGGTGGTCGCCGCCTACGTCGGCCCCGTGGCGCCCGCCGAGCTGGCCGCCTGGGCGCGGGAGCGGCTGGGCCCGGCCAAACGCCCCAAGAGCCTGCACCCGGTGGCCGAGCTGCCCCGTACCTCGACCGGCAAGGTGCGCCGGCTGGACCTGCCGCGGGTCCTCGGCCTGTGACGACCCGCGAGTGGGACGTCGTGGTCGTGGGCGCGGGCACGTCCGGCGCGCCACTGGCCGCCCGGCTGGCCGACGCCGGCCGACGCGTGCTGGTGCTGGAGGCCGGCGCCGACCACGCCCGGCCCGCGGACTTCCCCGCCGTCCTGCGGCACGCCCCGACCATGGGCGCCGCCGTGCCCGGCCACCCGGCCAACTGGGACTACACGGGCGTGCTCACCGAGGAGGTCACCTTCCCGGTGCCGCGCGGGCGGGTGGTGGGCGGCTCGAGCGCGCTCAACGGCGGCTACTTCATCCGCGGCACCCGCGCGGACTTCGACGGCTGGGCGGCCGACGGCAACGACCTGTGGTCGGCCGACCGGGTGCTGCCGGCGTTCGTCCGCCTGGAGGCCGACCGGGAGTACGGCGACCGGCCGGGCCACGGCAGCGCGGGCCCGGTGCCGGTCCGGCGTCCGCGGGCCGGGCACCCCCTGGCCGACGCCTTCGCCGCCGCGGCGGCCGAGCTCGGCTTCCCGGCCGAGCCGGACAAGAACGCCGACGGCGCCCCCGGGTACGGGCCGGTGCCGCTGAACGTGGCCGACGGCGTGCGGACCAACACCGCGATGGCCTACCTCTCCCCGCGGCGGGGGCACCCGGGGCTGACGGTGCGGGGTGGGGTGCACGTGCGGCGGGTCGTCGTCGAGGGCGGCCGGGCCGTGGGGGTGGAGACCGACGAGGGCGTCGTGCGGGCCGGGGAGGTGGTGCTCAGCGCGGGGGCGGTCGGCTCGCCGCAGCTGCTCCTGCTCTCGGGCATCGGTCCGGCCGACGACCTGCGGGCGCTGGGCCTGGACGTGGTGGCCGACGTGCCCGGCGTGGGAGCCCGGTTCACCGACCACCCCGACCTCTACGTGACCTACCGGCCGGCCCGCCGGCTGCCGATGCCGCCGGGCCTCCACCCGCTGCACGGGGTCCTCCACACCACCTCCGACGGCGGCAGCACGCCCGGGGATCTCGAGGTGCTGCCCTGGCTCAAGCCGTTCAGCCGGGTGATGGTGGACCGGACCTCCGCGGGGGTCGCGGGCGCGCTGCGGCGTCCGCGGGCCACGCTGCGGGCGTTGCGCGGGGCCTCGCTGCACCGGCTGGTCGACACCGCCCGGCGCCGCGACGACCTGTTCGTCGGCGTCGCGCTGCAGGCCGAGGACAGCCGCGGGCGGCTGAGCCTGACCTCCCCCGATCCCCGCGTGCAGCCGCGGCTGGAGTACCGCTACCTCACCGAGGCGTCCGACCGGCGGCGGATGCGGGAGGTCGTCCGGTTGGCGGCCGAGCTGCTGCGGGCGCCGTCCCTGGCCCCGCTGGTGGCCGAGCGGACCGGGCTGCCCGACGACGTCCTGGCCGACGACCGCGAGCTGGACCGCTGGATCGGCCGGCACCTGGCCACCGCCGTCCACCTGGCCGGGACGGCGCGCATGGGCCCGGACGGCGACCCGGGTGCCGTGGTCGACCAGCACCTGCGCGTGCGCGGGGTCGAGGGGCTGCGGGTGGTCGACACCTCGGTCATGCCGCGGGTGACCTCGCGCGGGCCGGCCGCGACCGCGGTGATGATCGGCGAGCGGGCCGCGGAGCTGATGACCGGCGCGTGAGCGTCAGGGCGGCGGTGGCGGGGGCGGCGGCCCCAGCGGGAGGCCCGCCGGTGGGAAGAGGACGGGCGGGACGGCGGTGATGACCGGCCGCATCGCGTCGTGCCAGATCTGGGCACCCCGGCCGCCGCCGAAGCCGCCGACGTCCTGGTTCCGCTTGGGGTTGAGCACCATCACGCTGGCCGCGTGGGCCGGGGTGTAGCCGACGAAGGCCACCGAGAAGCGGTCCTGGCTGGTGCCGGTCTTGCCCGCGATCTGGTGGTCGGGGATGGCGGCGCGGGTGCCGGTGCCGATCGGCAGCGCGGTGTCGCCGACCAGGATCTGGTTCAGCGTGGTGGCGACCGCCGGCGGCACGGCCTCGGGGGTGCAGTCGTCCCCGGTGGGCACCGGCGACCCGTCGTCCCGGGTCAGGGGGCGGCCGTCCCGGTCCAGGATCTCGGTGACCGGGGTGGGCGCGCACCGGGTGCCGTTCGCGCCGAGGGTCGAGTAGGCGCTGGCCAGCGCCAGCGGGCTGGTGGCCTCGGCGCCGAGGGTGAACGACCCGCGGTTCTCGGCGACCACCTCGTCGGCCACCGGGTCGAGGGAGAACAGGCCCATCCGCTGCGCCATCCGCACCGGCCCCTCGACGCTGCCCAGCTGGTCCTCCAGGGCCACGAAGTAGGTGTTGGAGGAGCGCACCAGCGCCTCGGCCATGGTGAGGGTCGGCGGCATGTCCCCGACGTTCTCGACGGTGTAGGGGGCCGCGCCGTTGCGGTAGACGCTGGACACGTAGGGGCTCGAGGTCGTGATGACGTGGAAGGGTGCGAACCCGCGCTCCAGGGCCGCGGCGGCGACGAACACCTTGTAGGTGGAGCCGGCGCCCTGGCTGGCGACCACGTTGAGGTTCACCGACTCCTGCGCCGGGTCGTCGGCGTCGTAGCCGAAGACCCGGTTGACGCTCATGGCCTGCACGTGGCCGGTGCCCGGCTCGACGGCGGTGAAGATCGCGGCGAGCGGGTCGCCCATCGGCAGGCTGGCCAGCACCGCGGCGTCCCCGGAGCGCTGGAGGTCCGGCCGCAGGGTGGTGCGGATGGTCAGCCCGCCGTCCTCGAGCCGTTCCTGGGAGATGCCCAGGGTCCCGGTGAGGTGGCGCTGGAGGAAGTCGCAGAAGAAGCCGCCGAGGAACGCGCTGACGCAGCCGTTGGGCGGGGCCGGGGCGGGGGCGGTCTCCACGGGCCGGGCGGTGACGTCGGCCAGCTCCTGGTCGGTGATGTGGCCGAGTTCGTGCATGCGCTGGAGCACCTGGTCGCGCCGCTCGCGGCCACGCTCCGGATCGGCCAGCGGGCTGTCGTTCGCGGGGTTCTGCACCAGCCCGGCGAGCATGGCCGCCTGCGGGAGGGTGAGGTCGGCGGCGTCCACCCCGAAGTAGGCCTGGGCCGCGGCCTGCACCCCGTAGGCGCCCTCGCCGAAGTACACGATGTTCAGGTAGCGGGTGAGGATCTCCTCCTTGGAGTACGTCTCCTCCAGGGCCAGCGCCAGGCGGGCCTCCCGCAGCTTGCGGCCCAGCGTCTGCTCGATCGCGGCCTGCCGGTCCTCCGGGGTGACCGCGGTCTGCAGCAGGGTCTGCTTGACCAGCTGCTGGGTGATGGTCGACCCGCCCTCCTGCACCGACCCCGCGGTGGCGTTGCGGACCAGGGCGCGCAGCGTGCCCTCGACGTCGAGGCCCTTGTGCTCGTAGAAGCGCGAGTCCTCGATGTCGACCAGCGCCTGCTCCATGACGTCGGCGATCCGGTCGGCGGCCACGGGCGTCCGGTTGTTCCGGTAGAAGTACGTGACCACCGACCCGTCGGCGGCGAGGACGACGGTGTTGCCCGCCGGCGTGGCGTCGGTCAGCTCCACCGGGAGCGGCGCCAGGAGCTGGGCGGAGCTGCTGGCGAGCACGCCCGGGGCCACGATCCAGGGGGTCAGCAGGGCGGCGACGAGGGCCCCGGCCAGCGGGAGGGAGAGGAGCAGCAGACCGGCGGCGCGCAGCCGGCGGCGGGGGCGCCCCCGTGCCGCCTGAGCGGTGTGCGACCTGACCATGCGCGACCTCGCCGGCGCCGAGCCACCCGGAGTGAGCCTGTCGACGCCGTCCGATCATCGCGCACGGGGGCGTTCCGGGACAGTCGAACCGGAACGGCCGGAGCGTCCCGGCGGCGCGTTGCTCGCAGCCGCCGGGACGCCGGGTCAGGGGCCGGTCAGCGCGCCGCCGGGATCTCCGAGGTCGGCACGTGCTCGGACCACGCGTCGGGGTGGCGGCGGCCGGTGGCGGCGACCCAGCCGGGGCCCCCGGCGGACGGCGCGGAACCACGGCTGGCCGGGCGGGCGCTCAGGCTGACGATGAGCGCGAGGAGGACCACCAGTCCGACGAGGACCCCGCCGATCACCAAGAGCGTCGTGAACATGTCCCGAACGTAGGTGCCGGACCGCTCCGTGCCACAGGGCGAATGCCGACCGACGTGGGCCGACGGTTGCACAGGATCTGACGGACCACGACCCGTTCGTCACACCCGTCACTGGCGGACCACGACAGGTGCACGGGTGCCGGCCGGACGGGGTATGGGCCCAGGAGACGTCGTCGACAGGAGGACCCGTGCCCGACCTGCCCCGCACGGCCGGACGTGCCGTCGCCGTCCCCCTCGGCGCGCTGGCCCGCCGGCGCTCCGGCAAGCCGATGCACCCCCGCGGCGTCGTCGTCGACGCCGTCCTCGAGCGCACCGGCGGCGCGGAGGCCGACGCGGTGCCCTGGCTGGCCGGGCCGGGCAGCACGCCGGCCCTGGTGCGGCTGTCCCGGGGCGCGGGGCTGCCCGACCCGCTGCCGGACCTGCTGGGCCTGGCGGTGCGCGTCCCCGGCGACCCACCGGTCGACCTGCTGCTGTCCAGCACGGGGCGGGGCCGCCTGACCCGCTTCGTGCCGGCGTTCCGCCGGGACGCCGCGTCGAGCTACTCCTCGATCATGGGGTACCGGTCCGACGCGGGGACCGTGCACCTGGCGGCGTGGCCGGAGTCCCCGGCGTCCCTGCCGAGCGAGCCGGAGCCGCTGGCTGCCGCGATCGCCGCGCGCCGGCCGGTGTTCACCCTCGCGGCCGCCCGGGGGATCGGCGACTGGCACCCGTTCGGCCGGTTGCGGCTGCTCGCACCGGTGGCGGAGCTGGACCCCGACCTGCGCTTCGACGCCGTCCGCAACCCACCGCCCGGGATGGTGCCCGACGGTCCGATGGCCCGTTTCCGCGCTCCTGCCTACGCCGCCGCGCGAGCCGGCCGCGACTGACCCGCCGCGGGCCGGGCGCGACCGACCCGCCGCGTCAGCCGGTGGTCGCGAGGCCCTCGTCGAGCGCGGCCCACGGGTCCAGGCGGGCTCCCGCGGCCCGCTGCCGGCGGTCCTCGTCGGGGCCGAGGGCGGCGGTCACGGCGTCGTCGAGCTGCCGGGCGAGCGGCTGCATGGGCGGCCAGACGGCGATGCCGGTGCGGGCGCGGGTGGCCGCGGCGGCGCCGGTGAGCCGGGCGGCCAGCGGCGCGTCCCCCGAGGCCAGGGCCAGCCCGGCCAGGCCGTCGAGGCAGTAGGCCAGCCCCTCCAGGTCGTGGTCGCGCCGGTGCAGGGCCGCGGCCTCGCCGAGGGCCTCCCGCGCACCGGCCAGGTCGCCGGCCACCAGGGCGTCGAGGGCCAGCTGGTCGTCGAGCCAGGCCGCGAGGTGGTCGTCGCCGACGGCGCGGGCCACCTCCAGCGCCTCCCGGTGCACCCGCGCCGCCTCCGCGGCGTCCCCCGCGAGGACGGCCACCGCGCCGCGGAACAGCTGCGCGAAGGCCACCGACCAGGTGTCGCCGCTGTCCCGCAGCGCCGCCACCGCCGCGTCCAGGGTGGGGGCCAGCCGGGGGTCGTCCGGTGGCAGGGTCATCGCGAGGCTGTTGAGCCCGTGGCCGAGCTGCCAGGTGTCGCCGCGCTCCCGGGCGTCGGCGACCAGGCGGTCCACCAGGGGCCGGGCCTCCCGGACGCGGCCGAGCGCGATGCGGGTGGCCGCCCGCGCCCAGAGCAGCCGGCCGGCCGGCTCCGGGGGCAGGCGCCCGGCCGACGGCAGGGCCGCGGTGCGCTCGGCGAGCTCGGCCATGTCGGCGAGCAGCCCGCGCGCCCACCACCACCGGGCCAGGGGCGCGGTCAGCCGGACGGCGAGCTCGGCGTGGTCGCCGTCCACCGCCCAGCGCAGGGCGGCCTGCAGGTCGGCCGCCTCGGCCTCCAGCCGGGCCAGCCACAGCCGGTGCTCGGGGCCGGACAGCGCCGCGCCGGCCTCCCGGGCGAACTCCGCGAGGTGGACGGCCAGCCGGCCGCGGGTGGCCTCGGCCTCGCCCCGCTCGTGCAGGCGCTCGGCGGCGAAGGCCCGGACCAGGGCGAGCATCCGGAACCGCGGCTCGGCGCCGCCGGCGTCGGCGGGGGTGACCAGGCTGTGGCCCACCAGGGAGGACAGCGCGTCCAGGACGTCGAGGTCGTCGTCCACCGCCCCGACCGCCTCGGCGGTGTCCAGCGTGAAACCGCCGGCGCAGACCGAGAGCCGGGCGAGCAGCGTCCGTTCCGGCTCGGCGAGCAGGTCGTGGCTCCACGCGATCGTCTGCCGCAGCGTGCGGTGCCGGTCGGGTGCGTCGACGTCGGGCCCGCGGAGGTCGAGGGCGCGGTCCAGCCGCCGCAGCAGCGCCGCCGGCGGCAGGGTGCGCACCCGCGCGGCGGCCAGCTCCACCGCCAGCGGCAGCCCGTCGAGCCGGCGGACGACCTCGGCGACGGTGGCGGCGGTCGCGTCGGTGACGGCGAAGGACGGGTCGGCGCGCTGCGCCCGGGCGGCGAACAGCGCCACGGCGGGCGCGTCCCGCACCCGGTCGGGCCGCTCCTCCTCGGGCGGGGGGACGGCGAGCGGGCCGAGGGGAACGTCGTGCTCGCCGCGCAGGCCGAGCACCGCCCGGCTGGTCACGAGCAGCTGCGTGCGGGGGCAGCGGGCCAGCAGGGGCGCGGCCGCGGGGGCGGCGTCGAGGACCTGCTCGGCGTTGTCCACCACCAGCAGGGCGCGCAGTCCCCCCAGCCGCTCGCCGACCAGGTCCAGCAGCGGACGACGGCCCTCGGCGGTGACGCCCAGGGCGGCGGCGACCGCCACCGGCACCTCGTCGGGGTCCCGCAGCGGAGCGAGGTCGATCCACCAGACGGCGTCCCGGTCCGGCACCAGCCGCTCGGCGGCGGCCAGCGCCAGGCGGGTCTTGCCGGTGCCGCCCGGGCCGGTGAGGGTCACCAGCCGCACCGCGGGGTCGGCGAGCAGCCCGGTCACCAGCGCCAGCTCGGCCGACCGGTCGACCATCGGCGTGGGCGGGGTGGGCAGCCACCCGGCGGACAGCCCGGGCGGCCGCGGGCGGGGCGCGGCGAACCGCTCGGTGAGCAGCACCGCCAGGTCGTCGGCGACCAGCTCGCCCAGCTGCTCCGGATCGTCGTAGGGCGTGGTCGAGGCCCCGCTCTCGGCCTGGATGCGGGTGATGAGCCGGGTCAGCCGGGGATCGCGGGCGGGGGCGGTGCGGCGGACGTAGAGCAGCCGCGGCTTGCCCGCGGACAGGTCGTACTCGTCCTCCAGCCCGGAGACCGTCATCCCGGGGGCCACCCACCCGTAGCGCTCCCCGTAGACGCCGACGAAGACGTCGCTCTGGGTGAGGTAGGCGCGGTACAGGTCGCGCGGGGGGTGCGGCCGGGCGCCCAGCTCGAACAGCACGGGGGTCAGCCGCATCCGGGTCACCGCCGCGCGCACGGCGCGCCGCTCGGCGGCCAGCTCCTCCATCGTGGAGGAGACGAAGACGCGCAGCCGCTGGTCGGGGGTGGCGATCGGCGTCGGGGCGTCGTCGGTCGCCGGTACCGGTCCGGCCACGGACACCTCCCGCCGGGGGCCGACGGCGGCGCCGGGAGCCGGCGCTGTCCCCGCGAGTCTAGGGACGCCGGGTGCGGGCGGAAATGCCGTGACAGCGTCCCGGGGCGGTGGTGTGATGCCCCTGTCCGAGAGTGGGACACGGGGGCCGACAGTGCACGGGAGACCCAGTGGACTCGACTGCCACGCGCCCCGAGTCGCCGGCGGTCCCGGTCCGCCGGCTCCTGCCCGCCATGCGGGGCTTGCTCGTGGTGTTCGCGGTGCTCACCGCGCTGGCCGTGGGCGCGCTGTTCGTGCTCTCCGAGCAGACCGACGAGACCTTCGCCTGGACCATCCAGCCGCCGCTCACCGCGGCGTTCCTCGGCGCGGGGTACGCCGCCGGCTGCGTGCTGGTCGTGCTCTCGCTCCGGGACGGCGTCTGGGCGCGCACGCGGGTGCCGCTGCTGACGATCCTCGTCTTCGTCGTCCTGACCCTCGTGGCCACGCTCGTGCACGTGAACCGCATGCACTTCGACGACGACTTCGGTGGGCTGCCGCTGGTGCCGAAGATCGCCGCCTGGTTCTGGCTGGCCGTCTACGTCGTCGTCCCGGTGGGCATGGTGGCGCTGATCTGGTGGCAGGAGCGGGCACCCGGTCAGGACCCGCCGCCCCGCCACCCGGTGCCCGGCGTGCTGCGCGCCGCGCTGGCCGCCGAGTCGGCCGTCCTGCTCGTCGTCGGCGCCGCGCTGTCGGTGGTCCCGGCGACGGCCACGACGCTGTGGCCGTGGTCTCTGACCCCGTTCACCGCACGGGTCGTCGGCGCCTGGCTGCTCGCGTTCGGGGTGGCGACGGCGCTGGCGGCGGTCGCGGGGGACCTGCAGCGGCTGCGGACGGCGGCGATCGCCTACACCGTCTTCGGCGTCCTGGTCGTCGTCGCGGTGGCCCGCTACGCCGGCACGGTGGCGTGGTCGGACCCCGCCGCGTGGGTGTTCGCCGCCACCACGGCTGCCGTGGTGGCCACGGGCGCCGCCGGCTGGCGGCTCGCGGCGGCCGAGCCCGGGGCGCGGCGTGGTTGACGGCCACCCCCGGGGCGCGCTCGTCGTCGTGTGCCGGGACGAGACGCCGCGGCTGGAGACCGTCCGCGAGCTCAAGCGGCGCTACGGGGGCGACTACGTGGTGATCGCCTGCATCGAGCCCTCCGACGTGCCGCCCGCGCTGGCCGCCTGGGGGAACCCGCCGGTGACCGCCCTCCTCGGCGGGCTCGGCGCGGCCGACCCCGACGGGCTGGCGATCCTGCGCGGGCTGCACACCGAACACCCCGGCGCGCTGGCCGTCGCGCTGATCCGCTGGGGCGCCTGGGAGACCGCGCGCCCCATCTTCGAGGCGCTCGCCCTCGGCCAGCTCGACCGCTGGGTCTACGCGCCCGAGGAGCAGGCCGACGCGGAGTTCCACCGGGCGGTCAGCGAGATCATCGAGGAGTGGTCGGCCCGGCAGGGCGGCGGCTTCGAGGCGGTGCGGATGATCGGCGACCGCTGGGCGCCGCGGTCCCAGCACCTGCGCGACCAGATGACCCGCAACCGCATCCCGCTCGGCTTCTACGAGGCCGGGACGCCGGAGGGCCGCGCGCTCCTGGACGGCCTGGGCCTCGACGAGCCGCGGCTGCCGGTGCTCGTCCTGCGCTTCCACCCCGAGCACACCGTGCTGCAGGACCCCAGCGACCTGGAGCTGGCCGAGGCCTTCGGCCTGTTCGAGCCCCTGGACCCGGCGACGGTCTACGACGTGGTCGTGGTCGGCGGCGGGCCCGCGGGGCTGGGGGCCAGCGTCTACGGCGCCTCCGAGGGCCTGGCCACGCTGGTGCTGGAGTCCGAGGCGGTGGGCGGGCAGGCGGGCACCAGCTCGCTGATCCGCAACTACCCCGGCTTCCCGACCGGCATCAGCGGCAACCGGCTGGCGTTCAGCTCCTACCAACAGGCCTGGGCGTTCGGCAGCACGTTCCACTTCATGCGCTACGCGACCGGGCTGCACACCGAGGACGGCCTGCACTCCGTCGCGCTCAGCGACGGGACGACGGTGCGTGGGCGGACCGTCGTCCTCGCCGTGGGCGCGCGCTGGCGGCGGATCGGCGTCCCGTCGCTGGAGGCGCTCACCGGCCGGGGCGTCTTCTACGGGGCCGCGGTGAGCGAGGCCCCGGCGATGCGGGGCCGGCACGTCTTCGTCGTCGGGGGCGGCAACTCCGCGGGGCAGGCCGCGGTGCACCTGGCCCGCTACGCCGAGCGGGTGACCGTGCTCGTGCGGCGCGAGGGGCTGGCCGACACCATGTCGGACTACCTGGTCCGCGAGCTCGCGGCGCTGCCGAACGTGGAGGTCCGCACGCGGGTGCAGGTCGTGGGCGGGTGCGGCTCGGAGTTCCTGGAGTCCTTCGTGGTGCGCCACCTCGACAGCGGCGAGGAGACCCAGGAGACCGGCGTGCTGTTCCTGCTGATCGGCAGCGAGCCGCCCACCGACTGGCTGGCCGGCACGCTGGCCCGTGACCGGTGGGGGTTCGTGCTCACCGGACCCGCGCTCGCCTCCTCCGACGCCGATCCCGCCTGGCCCCTGGAACGGCCCCCCGCGCTGCTGGAGACGAGCACGCCGGGCGTCTTCGCCGCGGGCGACGTGCGAGCCGGCTCGGTGAAGCGGGTCGCCTCGGCCGTGGGGGAGGGCGCGCTGGCCATCACGCTGGTGCACGCCCACCTGGCGGCCGCGCGGGTGGCCGCGTCCCGCTGAGCACCCCGCCGGGGGCGGTAGGTGACCCCTTCGGGTGGTCACGCGCACCCAGGGTCACGTCACAGGTTCGCCGTCCGGATCATGGGTAGGCCTGTCCGAGCAGTTCGTCGAGGAGTACCGCCACCTGCCGTCGCAGTGCGCGGCCGCAGGAGGAGCACGACCGCGTGAGCACTGTCGAGGGCCGGGGGATCCGGGTGGTGACCGTCCCCCACACCGATCCCTACGTCGACGCCGTGCTGCCCGCCGGCGTGGTCCGGGTCGGCCCGGCGCACGCGCCGAGCCCCTGGCTGGACCCCGCCTATCTCGCCGCGCACGCCGACGGGGTCGACGTCGTCCACGTGCACTCCGGCTACGGGCACCTGCCCGAGGACGAGATGGTCAGCTGGACCGAGACGGTGCGCCGCACCGGCGTGCCGCTCGTCACCACCGTGCACCAGCTGCGCGACCCCGCGCAGCCCTCGCCGCGGCGCCACGACGCCCACCTGGCGGCGTTGCTGGCGACGGCGGAGGTGGTGCTCACCCTCACCCCCGGCGCGGCCGACGAGATCGCCGAGCGCCACGGGCGGACGGCGATCGTCGTCGCGCACCCCTCGGTGGCCTGCCCGGTGCCCGAGCTGGGGGCCGAGCGCGGCCTCGTCGGCCTGGCCCTGCGCGCCCCCGGGCCCGCGGTGCCCGACCCGGCCGGCCTGGTCCGGGCGGCGCTGTCGGGGGCGGTGAACGGCGGCGGACGGCTGCGGGTGTTCCTGGACGACGGCGTCGAGCCGCCGCCGGTGCCCGCGGCCGGTGACACCCTGGAGTACCTGCCGCGCAAGGCCGACGGCTGGGTCCAGCAGCTGCAGGAGCTGCACGTCGCCGTCCTGCCGGAGAGCTGCGGCACGCACTCGTCGGACCTGGAGATCTGCCGGGACGTCGGCACCCGCGTGGTCGCGCCCAGCTGCGGCTGGTTCGCCGACCAGTGGTCCGACGTCGTCACCTACGGCAACGACGAGGAACGCGGGTTCGACCCGGTGTCGCTGGACGCCGCGGTCGCCGCCGCCCTGACCCGCCCGGCGCCCCGGCCCGCGGACCGCACGTGGCGCGAGGAGCAGCGGGCCGCCGTCCGGGCGGTGCACGAGCAGGTCTATGCGCAGGTGGTCGCCGACCGGACGGGCACCTGACCGGTCCCTACAGTGGCAGCTTGAGGCCCACGTGGGAGGCGACGAAGCCCAGCCGCTCGTAGAAGCGCAGGGCGTCCGGACGGCGGGTGTCGGTGGTGAGCTGCACCAGCGCGCAGCCCCGTTGCCGCCCCTCCGCGACGGCCCACTCGGCCATCGCCGTCCCCAGGCCGGAACCGCGGTGGTCGGCCCGCACGCGGACCGCCTCGACCTGCAGCCGCGGGGCGCCGCCGCGGGAGAGCCCGGGCAGCACGGTCAGCTGCAGGGTGCCGACGACGGCGTCGTCTGGGTGGTCGGTGACGACGAGCAGGAGGTGCGCGGGGTCGGCGTCCACCGCGGCGAAGGCCCGGCGTAGGGCTCGAGGTCGGCGCCTTCCCGCTCCCGTCCCAGGGGGTCGTCGGTGAGCAGTGTCACGATCGCCGGGACGTCGTCAGGGACGGCGCGGCGCAGCCCGAACCGGGCGGCGCCCGCGCGGAGCGTGGTGGGGAGGGAGTGCACCGCGACAGTCTGCTGCCCCCTGGAGGGACCGACCGTGCGGGGGAGGTGTGTGTGGGCAGGGGCGGGGTCGAACCGCCGACCTCTCGCTTTTCAGGCGAGCGCTCGTACCGACTGAGCTACCTGCCCCTCCCGGTGTGGAACACCGGAGAGCGACCCTGACGGGACTCGAACCCGCGACCTCCGCCGTGACAGGGCGGCGCGCTAACCAACTGCGCTACAGGGCCTTGCTGGTGGTGCTGTGCCCCCAACGGGGTTCGAACCCGTGCTACCGCCTTGAAAGGGCGGCGTCCTGGACCGCTAGACGATGGGGGCTCGTGTTCGCCGGGGGCAGCGAGAACGATACATGCTCTCCGGAGGGGCTCCGACAGGGGGTCCCCCTGGGGGTGTCGGGGGCCCGGTCCGCGCCCCTCGGGGCACGGCGAGCGGGCGGCGGGCCGGCCCGCGCGGCGTGACGGCGGTCATGGCGACACGTCCACCTGCTCCCCGGCGCGGAACGCCGCCGCTGACACCATGGGCGGGTGACCCGCCGTCGCGCTGCCCTCATCTGTCCCTCGGCCCTGGTCGCCGTCACGCTCCTCGTCGGCTGTGGCGGCGGTGACCCCGATCCCGCCGCCTCGGCGTCCACCGCCACCGCGGCCGCGTCGTCGACGACGTCGTCGTCGGGCGGTGCGGCGCCGTCAGCGGGTGAGGACCCGGGCGAGGAGTCCGGTGCGGGCGCCGGGAGGTCGGCCTTCCCGGCCGACACGCAGCCGGACACCGCCGACGCGTCGGCCGACTCCCGGGTCACCGTGACCGAGATCCGCACCGGCCGGCAGGACGGCTTCGACCGCGTGGTCCTCGAGGTCGGCGGGACCGGGACCCCGGGCTGGGACGTGCGCTACGTCGACCAGGCCAGCTCGCAGGGCAGCGGCGAGACGGTGCCGGTGGCCGGCGACGCCGTCCTGCAGGTCACGCTCACCGGCGTCGGCTACCCCTACGACACGGGGGTCGAGGAGTGGGCCGGCCCGGACCCGCTGCCCGGCAACGGCACGCAGACCGTGACCGAGGTCGTCTGGGACGCGACGTTCGAGGGCACGTCGGTCGCCTTCATCGGGACGCGCGCCGAGGTCCCGTTCCGGGTCTACGCCCTCGAGGACCCCACGCGCATCGTCGTGGAGGTCGCCGACCAGGGCTGAGCCACGTCCGCGAGGTGCGCCCCGGGCGAGCGGGTCAGCCGAGGGAGGCGGTGACCTCCACGGAGTCGTCCTGGACCGAGGTGCACTCCAGCGTCAGCGGGCCGGCGCTCACCGTCTCCCCCTGGGCGCAGGAGACGCTCGCGTTCCCGACCCGGAGCTCCGCGCGCCCGTCCTGGACCCCGCCGAAGGCCAGGGACGTGCCCAGGACGTCCACCTCGGAGCCGGCGCCGCTCAGCGTCACCGAGCACGAGCTGCCGCTGCACGAGAAGTTGTTCGAGGTGAACGAGCAGGCGGACAGCGGCAGCAGGGCCAGCCCGCCGGCGAGGGCGGCGGCGGCCAGGCGGGGGGCACGGGTCGACGTCGTCGAGGACATGCCGCGAGCCTAGGCGCGGCCGGTCACCCGGTCGGGGAGGCGGGCGGGACCGGCCCGCCCGGGCCGCCGTCGGTCCCGGAGCCGCTGTCGCCGGAGCCGCCGTCCGTGCCCGGGGTCCCGTCCGTGCCGGAGCCGCCGTCCACCGGCGGGGGGACGACGACGCGCTCGATGGTCACCTCGGTCTCCCCGAGCCCGCCGAGGGTGATCTCGTCGTAGGCGGTGAGCGCGCCGGTGGCCGGGTCCAGGTACAGCACCGTGCACGTCAACGGCTCGGGGTACTCGCCCTGGAGGCCACGCAGGCCGGCGCCGCCGGTCGAGCCCTGCACCATGAGCAGCGTCCCCTCGTCGAGCTCGGAGACCTCCCGCTCGTGGGTGTGGCCGGCCAGCACCAGGGGGACGACGCCGTCCAGGGGCGTCGCCTGCTCGGGGTCGTGGACCATCGCGACGGCCGGCGGGGACGCCAGGGTCTCGACGAACTCCGCGAGCGCCTCCCCGCTCTCCTCCAGCGACTCGGTGGCGGGGGCCGCGTCCTGGTCGGGGGTGAACCGCGGGTCCGGCGCCCCGACGACCTCGATGCCGGCCACGGTGACCGCCGAGTCGTCCAGCACCGTCGCGTTGGGCTGGGCGGCGACCAGCCCCGCGGTGACGGCGGAGTCGTGGTTGCCGCGGATGAAGACGTAGGGCACGTCCAGGGTGCCGATGCCGGCGATCAGCTGGTTCTCCGGCTCGCTGCCCCAGTCGGTGATGTCCCCGGTGTCCAGGACGCCGTCGACGTCGAGCTGGGTCACCACCTGGCGGACCAGGTCGAACCCGGCGGGGTTGAGGTGCAGGTCGGAGACGTGCAGCAGGGCCACGGTGTCGCCGGCGCCACCGGGGGCGGGCAGCGCCGACAACGTGGAGTACAGGGTGCTCACGTTGGTGACGAGGTCCTCCAGCGACGCGCGGTAGGCGTCGAAGCGGGCCACGATGTCCTGCGCGCTGCCGATCAGGCTGTTGGCGTTGACCAGCAGGCCGGTGTACCTCGGCTGCAGGAGCGCCTCGGGGCGCCAGGTGGCCGCGGCCAGCCCGCCGGTGCCCGCCACCAGCGCGGTGGACAGCCCGAGGGCGAGGAACACCTCGCGGCGCCGGCGGAGCAGCAGCAGCGCCGCCACGGTCGCGCCGAGGACCGCCGCGACGGCCGTCAGGAGGGTCACCCGCACGACGGCGTCCTGGAGGTCGGCGCTGACCCGGTCCACCACGCCGTCCAGCAGGACCGGGTTGGTGGCCAGCGCCTGGGCGCGGATCTCGTCGACCCGGCTGAGCTGGATCTCCAGCCGCAGCGGACCGTCGTAGGCGTCGACCTGCAGGGCGCCCAGCGGGGGGACGTCGAGGTCGGCACCGCCGCCCAGCGGCCGGAAGGCGACCGTCGCGTCGAACGGACCGATCGCGGCGTCGACCCGCCCGAGCAGCAGGATCCCGAGGAAGGCGCCGGCGAGGACGACGACCAGGCGCAGGGCCCAGCGGCCGGCGCGGTGCAGGAGCCTGAGCCCCCGCGAGGGGCCGGGGGCGCTCGGCTCGGTCACCCGGTCCAGGCTAGCGAGCCCCCTGAGTGGGCCGGGACCGCGACGCCGCGGGGGATCAGGCGGCGTCGGTGGCCGGCGTGCGGAAGATCCAGCGCAGCGCGATGAAGCGCATCAGGCCGATCAGGGCCGTCACGGTCACGACGCAGGCGACCTGCACGTACACGCTGACCGAGCCCACGGTGGAGTCGAGGACGCCGAGCGCCGCGCTGGTGGCGAACAGGCCGATCACGGTGATCCCGCCGGCCTCCCACTGCGCGGTGAACCAGTGCACCCGCTCGTCGGCCCGGAAGGTGAGTCGGCGGTGGAGCTCGTTGGCGAGCACGGTCGAGGCGGCCGTGGCCACCAGGTGGGCCGGCAGGTAGCCCAGCCCCTCGAGGGCCACGAACAGCGCCGCGTAGACCAGCGTCGTCGCGCCGCCGACCAGGACGAAGCGGACGAACTGGGCGAACGTGTCCTCCGCGCGGACCCTCCCGCTGATGCTGCTGACCACGTTGCCGACCGCGGGGCGGCGCGAGCGCAACGACGGGCAGGTCACGGGCATCCTCTCGACGGGCACGGGTCCTTTGTGCAGGCTCTCCCAGGCAATCGGCTGTACGCCAGCCGTTATTCCCCTGAGCTGTGACGATTTCGTTGTGTCCCCACTCACGAGGGGGACGGTGCGGGTGTGGCAGCTGCGCCCCGTGCCGACCCGGCCACGCGCCGTCCTCGTAGCCCGGCAGCGGGACGGCGGCATCGGGACGGGGCCCCGCGGGTAGGGGCAGGCCATGAGCCTGATGGGGATCCTGGACCGGGTCGCAGACGTCGCGACCTTCGACAAGGCGATCGAACCCGCCCGCAAGGCCGTGCAGGCCCTGCCCGACGTGCTCAAGGACGCCCTGCACGGCACCTGGCTGGGCCACCCCCTGCACCCGGTCCTCGTGCAGGTGCCCGTGGGCAGCTGGGTGTCGGCCGGCCTGCTCGACGCCGTGCCGCCGCTGCGCCCGGCGGCCACGGTCCTCATCGGCACGGGCGTCGCCGCCGCCGTCCCCGCGGCGCTGTCCGGGGCCGCCGACTGGTCGGAGCAGGGCTCGGGGGTCCGCCGCCTCGGCGCGCTGCACGCGCTGGCCAACACCGCCGCGCTCGGGCTGTACGTCGGGTCCCTGGCCGCGCGCCGCCGCGGCCGGGGCACGCTGGGCCGGGTGCTGTCCTACGCCGGGCTCGGCATCGCCACCGGGTCGGCGGCCATCGGCGGGCACATGTCCTACGCGCAGTCCTCCGGGGCCTCGCATGCCGCCACCGCGGCCCGCGCGCTGTCCACCGACTGGATCGACCTCGGCCCCCTCGACGACCTGCCCGACGGGCGGCCGGCGCTGCGCACGGGCCCGGGCACCGGCGTGGAGGTGCCGCTGGTCGCCGTCCGCCGGGGTGCGCGGGTGGACGCGTTCATCGGGGCCTGCTCGCACCTGTCCGGACCGCTGTACGACGGCTCGGTGGAGGAGGTCCGCGGCCACGAGTGCCTGGTGTGCCCGTGGCACGGGTCGGCGTTCGACCTGGACGACGGCGAACCGCGCCGCGGCCCCGCCGCCAACCCCCAGGAGAAGCTGGAGGTCCGGATGGAGGCCGGCCGTGTCATGGCCCGCCTCCCCGGCCACCAGCGGTAGCCGCCCGCGGGCGGCGCGCCGGTCCTACGCTGCGACGCCATGAGGCGCGCGGCCGTCGGGGTGGCCGCCCTGCTGTGCGCGGCGTGCGGCCCGGCGGGGGACGGCGCGCCGCCGCCCGCCGAGCCCCCGCCGGCGGCCCCGACGCCGTCGGCGGTGCCGGCCGTGCCCGGCATCGCGGCCGAGGTGGTGCGCCTGCGCACGGACGTCGTGGTGGGCGGCCGGGTGCAGGTGCGGGTGACCGACACCGGCACCGAGCCGTTCACCGTCACCGCCGTCGCGCTCGACTCGCCGGGGTTCGCGCCCCTGCCGCCCACCCCGCTGACCGCGGAGTTCGCGCCCGGGCGGGTGATCGACCTGCCCACGCCGTACGGGGAGCCCGACTGCGCGGCCGGCCCCGACCCCGTCGCGGCCCGCCTCACGGTGAGCCGCCCCGGTGGGACGGTCGAGGAGGTGCGCGTGCCGCTGACCGGGGACGACCTGGCCGTCGTCCACCGCGAGGAGTGCGCCGTGGCCGGGGTGCTCGCGGTGGCCGCGGTCGGGCTCACCGGTCTCACCTCCGACGGCGGAACGGCCACCGGCCGCGTCGTCCTGACCCGGCGTGGGGACGACGACCGCGCGGTCACCGTCACCGTCACCGACGTCCGCGGCAGCGTCCTCGTCGACGTGACCCTCGACGGCCTGCCGCTGCGGCTCGGGGCCGGGCAGGACGAGGCGTCGGCGCCGGTGGCGTTCACCGTCGCGACCTGCGAGCCGCACGTGCTCGCCGAGACCAAGCAGCCGTTCCTCTTCCCGCTGCAGGTGGCGGTGGGGGACGGCGGGGCCGTGCCGGTGCCGCTGCCGGTCGACGAGTCCCAGGAGCAGCTGCTCTGGACGCTGGTGGACGGCGTGTGTGCGGACCGGTCGAGCTGAGTGGGATCCGGCCCGGCCGCCCCGGGGGGAACGGGACGACCGGGCCGGGGCCTGGGGGCCGCCCGCGGGCGGCCGGCCCGGTCGGCGGCGGGTCCGGCACCGCTCGGCCGCTCGGGCAGGAGTGACGCTAAGTGACCGGAGTCGGGTGGGAGCATCCCCCGAGCGGGTGATGCGGCGTGATGAACGACACGGACCGTGACCTTCCGAGTCGAGGAGGTCTCGATGGGGTAGGCGGACCCGGTGTTCCTCTTCTTCTCCAGCCGCCTGGGCTGCCTCGGCTCGCTGGTCCTGTCGGCCGCGCTGACCCTCCTCGTGCTGCTGCTGCTCGACGTGCTCTGAGAGCCGGCGCGGGAGGGCGGGGCACGCCGTCCACGGGGTGGTCAGTGACCCTGGCGGAGCGTCTGCGACGGCGACCGGCCGTACGTGCGGCGGTACTCCTGCGCGAACCGGCCGGTGTGCGTGACGCCCCAGCGCAGGGCGACACCGGTGACGCTGGTGCCCTCGCCGCCGGCCTCGAGCTCGGCGTGGATCCGGGCCAGGCGCGCGGCACGGAGCCGGGCCATCGGGGTCGTGCCGAGGTGGTCCCGGAACGCCTCCTGCAGCGACCGCACGCTCACGCTGACCGCCTCGGCCACGTCAGCGGTCGTCAGTGGCTCGGCGCAGTGGTCCTCGATCAGGGCCAACGCCTTCTGCAGCGAGCGGGGACGCGTCGGTGCCCCGGCGGCGTGGATGCGCTCGGAGAGCGAGCTCGCGTGGACCGAGAGGAGACCGTCGACCAGCGCGCGCTCCAGCGATGCCGCGGCCAGCGGTGACCGGCTGATGGACCGCCGCTGTCGACGTCGGCGACGATCGTGTCGACCAGCCGGCGCCAGGACCGCCCCCCGGGAGAGGTGAGGTCCAGCGACGGGTCGAACCGCACCGGTCGTCGGGGCCGATCGCCCAGGGCCAGCGCGAGCCGGGACTCCAGGAGCGCCGCGTCGATGCGGATCATGAGCCGGGGGTTCGGTGCGTGGTACTCGAAGGAGGGCGCGTCCACCACCCCGCTGACGGCGGCCACCTCGGGCGTGGCCACGACCTCGTCCCGCCCGGCGCGCACGACCGCCCTGCCGGCCAGCGGGATCTGCACCAGGACGAAGCCCAGCTCCTCCGCCGAGACCTGCACGTCCGCGTCGTGGTCGACGTAGTGGAACGCCGTGCTGCCCAGTTCGGCCAGGTGGTGGACGACGCGCAGCTCCGGCCCCCCGCGGACGACCCGGAGCCGGTGCGGACGCAGCACCTGGCCCAGCCGCTCGCGGACCTCGTCGAGGTCCGCGGTCTGCAGCCACAGGTGCGAGGCGAGGGGGACGGTCGGGTCGGACAACGGGACGGCCTCCCGCGTTCGCTCGCCGCGACCTCGGTACCGCAGCGTCTCGTCGATTCTGCCGCCGCGCTCCGCGGATGACGACCGCGCTGAGCGGATCGCCCCGGGGCCGGGGGCTCCCTACGGTGACCAGTCATGTCATCAGCGACGTGGTCGCGGACCCGACGGGACGAGATGGGCACCAGCGAGCGGGTCTCCTGGGAGGACTGCCCCGTCTGCCACGGGTCCGCGGCGGTCGGCTGGCGAGCCACCCGACCGGTCGAGTTCGACTGCCCGCGCGGCTGCCGGCTGGACGGTGAGCAGTTGCGCGCGCTCGCGGCCTCGTTGCCGGGCCCACGGCCGGGCGGGGGGCGCACCGGCGTGTGACGCCCACGCCGGTGCGCGACGACGGCCCACGCGTGTCCTCAGGACCGACCGTTCCGCCGGGGGAGTGCTCCGCGCTCGCTCCGGAGCGCCACACCCGTGGCGGTAGCCTCGCAGCGGGCGACGGACCGCGGACGTCTCACGCATGGTCTCGTGAGTCGTGTGGAAGGCCCGCCGACCTGCACCGGGCCTCTAGCTCAACTGGCAGAGCAGCGGACTTTTAATCCGCGGGTTGTGGGTTCGATCCCCACGGGGCCCACCGGGGCTGACCTGCGGCTCTCCCTACTCGATCGATCTCCGGGCGCTCTCGGCGCCCGCTGTGGTCGTGGCAGTGATCAATCGGGGGACGGTGCGGCCCGGTAGGCGCCGGCCACGCCGCGCTCGCCCGCCGGGCGGTGCGCACGGGCCTGCTCGAGCTTCTCCTGACGACGGGCGAACAACACGGTCCCGACGAGGAAGAGCCCGGAGAGGATGAGGACGACGGCGGTGAACGCGTTGACGAACGGCAGGTCCACCCCGGCCAGCGCGAGCACGCCGAGAGCAACCAGCACCAGGGCGGCCAGCACCGCTCCGGCGGCGCGCAGCGGGCTCTTGGCGACCTCCTCGACGCCCTGCTGCGCCTTGTCCGTGGCGTAGTCGAGTGGCTTCTTCGCCCAGGTGAACCGCGTGGCCAGCACAGCCAGACCGGCGGCGACCAGCACGAACCCCGGACCGGGCAGGACGAGCAGCGCGATGCCGGCCAGGGTCAGCAGGCCGCCGAGGACGGCGATCACCGTGGTCTTCACCACTGGGTTGTGCCCGATCCGTCACGTCGCCATGCGGCTCTGCCCCGACCCGCCTGGATCCCCACCGGCGTCCAGCGGCCCGGCTACCTGTCCGGGGGCGGGGAGCTGCCGGATGTCGACGACGGCGACGTCGACCTCGGTGGTGATCAGCCCGGTCTGCTCGGCGAGGTGGCTGACGACGTGCCGGCGCACCGCGTCCGCGACCGCATGGAGCGGGACGCCGTGGTCAAGGGCGATCTGGACGTCGACCACGACGCGCGAGCCGGCCGTCCTCCCGGACGTGGCCACCTCGCTCGCCGCCACTCGCTGGGTTCGATCCCCACGGGGCCCACCGGGAAGCGCCTGCGCGGTCGGGCCGAGGTGAGCGGGGCGGTGTCACCGGTCCGGGTGAGCTCCCCGCGGGGAGACCCTGGTAGTCCCGTAGGGAGGGCAGGATGCCCGGGTGCTGCTCGTGCGGAAGGTCCTGTCGTCGTTGGGGGTCGTGGCGGCGGCAGCCGGCCTGGTCACGTTTCCGCACCTCGGGGCGTTCGACGCGACGGACGACCCGTTCCCGTACTCGGTGAGCGGCACCCCGGCGCGGTGAGCGCGGACTAGCGGGTCGGCAGGGCCAGCCGGATCCCGAAACCGATCAGGGCCAGGCCCGTCGTGCCCTCGACGGTGCGGCTGACCCGCGGCCGCTGCAGCCAGCGCCGCATGGCCGCGGCGCCGAGGACGAGCAGGCTGAACCAGGCCAGGCTGAGGGCCGCGTGGACGCCCGCCAGCACCAGGCCCATGCTCAGCGCCGGGGCGTCCGGCGGGAGGAACTGCGGCAGCGCCGCGACGTAGAAGGCCCCCACCTTGGGGTTGAGCAGGTTGGTCAGCAGCCCGGCACGGGCGGACCGCCAGGCGCCCACGGTCCCCGCCGGGCCGGCGGCGTCCGGGAGGCCGGCGTCCCGGCGCAGGCGCCAGAGGACCCTGCCGCCGAGCCACAGCATGTAGGCCGCCCCGGCGAGCCGCAGGACGTCGTAGGCGACGCTGGAGGCGGTCACGAGGGCCGAGACCCCGACCGCGGCGGCGGCGCCCCAGGCGACCACGCCGCCGATGACCCCCAGCGCCGTCGCGAACGCGTCGCGCCGGCTCCGGGTGATGGCGGCACGGAGGACGAGCGCGGTGTCGAGTCCGGGCGTGATCGTCAGCAGCAGTGCGACGAGACCGAAGCCGACCACGGCCCCCGACACGGTCACCGGCGCGCGACGGGGATCGAGACCACCCGCCGAGGCTAGCCCCGTCCGGCTGTGCCCGGTCCGGGACACCGGCACGACTCCGGGCCGCTGCGCCCGCTGCCGGTGCGACATGCCGGGGGACACGGGCGCCCCGGGACGACCACGGGCCGGTGACCGACTCCGCACGCTCCCGGCCCGGAGTGAAGTCGACAAGGCACCGGTGGCAACGGTGGGTCACCGACCGCCGAGGCCGCTCCGGGCAACGATTCAGTGACGGGGCGTCCCCGGCCCCGGTCGAAGTGCCAGGTCACAGCGGCGCCGACCGTAGTTTTCCGCGTGTCCACGGCGCTTCCCCAGCCGCGGACAGGACGTACCGAGGAGACCCTGCGTGAGCGCGCCCGCTGTACTGGTTCCCCACTTCCCGAGCACCGCCGAGCGGTCCACTGCCGACGACGGGCTCAGCCTGCTGATGGACATGTTCGCGTCCGAACCGCCCGCCGGTGCGGAGCCGTCCGCGCCGCACGAGCGGGGTGCGCGTCGCGCCGCCCTGCGCGCGCAGGTGCAGGACCTCGTGCGACGCGCGGCCGACTGGGGCGCCGGACCGCAGGGGGCCTGGCGTGCCTGGTGAGCGCACCACCCCCGACGGGCACGCCGTGCCCCCGCGGACGGCGGACGACGCCGTCCGGCAGCAGCGAACGACGACCTGGTCCACCGCTCGTCCGGCGGCCCCCGTGCAGTGCAGAGAGGCGGAGTGATGATCCTGTGGCCGGCAGTGACCCTGCTGGGTTTCCTCGTGCTGGCGGGTCTGGTCATCGCGCTGGGCACCAGGTCGACGGCCCGCTACGAGTTCGAGCGGAACCGGGTGCAGAAGCAGGCCCGGTCGGCGGCGGTGGCCGGCGGCGCGGCGCAGGTGGCCGGCGGCGCGGCGCACGCGGCCGGCGGTGACCGGACCGCGACCCGACCGGCCGGGCAGCCGGTCGGCACCGCGGGCCGCACCGGCGCGACCCCGGTCCGTCAGCGGCGCCGGGAGCGCATCGGGGCGAGCCACCCCGCGGGCAAGGGCCTCGACCGCCCGTCCGGCTGGTGGCTGGTCGACGTGTCCGGGGACCAGCCTGGCCTGCAGATCCTGGCCGGCCCGTTCCCGGACCGGATCGAGGCGGACTGGGCCGCGCTGTCCGGCGGGCTGTCGGACACCGCCCGGGCGGTCTACGGCGTGCCGCGCGCCGACGGCGCGGTCGTGCGGCGCCAGTCGCCGCAGGAGCGGGCCTGGCTGACCCAGCTCAGCACCCAGCTGGACCGGCTGCCCGAGGACTGGGACGACCTGCTGTCGGACACCGACGCCCTGACCACGCTCCTCGTGGAGGTGGCCGCCGCCGTCGTCGAGGCCGGGCTGGCGCTGCACGACTGCGCGGGCCGTGGCCCGGCCGGGAGCGGTGCGGCCGGTGGGGTCTGCCTGACGCCCGACCCGGCCCGCCTGGGCGTCCTGGTCAGCTGGCGGCAGCACGACCGGATGAGCCTGCAGCAGGTCCGCGGCGCCGAGGCGGACGCGGCGGTGCAGCGCACGATGAACGCCGCGGTCGCCGGGGTGCTGGCGGAGATGGGGTTCCGGGTCATGCCGTTCGGGTCGACCGGCTGCCACCTCGTGACCGCCGTGGACCGGTCGCCGCTGATGCCCTGACCGACGGCCGGCTCCCGGCGACCGCCGGGAGCCGGCTGCCCGGGCTCAGTCCAGGAAGCGCTCCACGACCGGCGCCAGCTCCCGGGCCTCGGTGATCAGCGCCAGGTGGCCCCCGCCGTAGACGTGCAGCTGCGCGTCCGGGATCAGCCGCGCCATGATCCGCGCGTTGACCACCGGCACGATGGGGTCGTCGTCCCCGGCGATCACGAGCGTGGGCTGCCGGATCAGCCGCAGGAACGGCAGGCTGCTCCAGCCGGCGCTCGCGGCCAGCTGGTAGTAGTAGCCGCGCCGCGGACCCAGCCGGCTCGCCGCGTGCAGCACCCGGGCGGCCATGGCGGGGTCGTCGCGCACGGTGCCGCCGTAGATCGTGCCGGCCACCGCGCGGGTGTAGGCGGGGTCCCGGTGCCGGCGCGGGGTGACCATCCGGGCCAGCACCCGCGGGTGCCCGGGCACCATGAGCGTGCCGGTGCCGGTGGCGGCCAGCACCAGGCGCCGGACGCGGCGGCGGTGCTGGACGGCGAAGTGCTGGGCCAGCGCGCCGCCCCAGGACAGCCCCAGGACGTCGACCGGGTCCTCGTGGCCCAGCCGGTTGAGCAGGGCCGCGACCACCGGGGTGAACGTGGCCAGCACGTAGGGCACCACCGGCCGCGGGGAACCGCCGACCCCGGGGACGTCGAAGCGGATGACCGTCCGCCGCGGGTCGAGGACGTCGACGAACGGCTGCAGCACCTCCAGGCTCGCGCCGATCCCGTTCATCAGCAGCAGGGGTGGCACCGACTCGTCCTGCCCGGCGCGGACCGACACCCGCAGGGTGCGCCCGGCGACGGTCAGGTTCCGGACGGTCTCGCCCGGACGGAACCCGCCGGGGCGGGAGGCACCCGGGCGGCTACTTGTCGAAGACATACGTGCCGGGCGCCTCCGCCAGCGGGGGCAGGTCGTCGGTGCCCAGCGACGACGGCGCGGGGACCTCGTCGCCGGTCCGCTCGGCCAGCCAGGACACGAAGTCCGGCCACCAGGAGCCCTTCTGCTTCTCCGCCAGCTCCAGCCACCGCTCGGCGTCGGCGGGGGTCTCGGGGGCGACCTGGAAGGAGGCCTTCGGGTTGGTCGGCGGGTTGACCAGCGAGGCGATGTGCCCGCTGGTGGACAGGATGAAGCGGGTGCGCCCACCCAGCAGCTGGGTGGTCCGGTAGCAGGACTGCCAGGGGCAGATGTGGTCGGCGATGCCGGCGGTGACGTAGGCGTCGACCTCCACCTTGGACAGGTCCACCGGGGAGCCCAGCATCGTCGCGGCGCCCGGCTGGGCGAGCTTGTTGCCCAGGGCGACGTCGATGAAGTCCCGGTGCAGCGCGGCGCTCATCCGGGTGGTGTCGGCGTTCCAGTACAGGATGTCGAAGGCCGGCGGGGGGTTGCCCTGCAGGTAGTTGTTGACCCAGTAGTTCCAGACCAGGTCGTTGGGCCGCATCCAGGCGAAGACCTCGGCCAGCGAGGCGCCGTCCAGGTAGCCCTTCTTCCGCGACTTCTCCGTCGCCTCCCGCGCCCCCTCCTCGTCCATGAGCGCGCCGATCGTGCCGGCCCGGGACCAGTCGAGGACGGCGACGGCGTAGCTCGAGGCGGCCACGCGGTGCTGGGCCCCGGTCGCGGCCAGGTGGGCCAGCACCATCGCCAGGATGATGCCGCCGGAGCAGAAGCCCTGCAGCGCCGTCCGGTCGCTGCCGGTGATCTTCTCCGCGGCGTCCATCGCGTCGAGGACGGCCTGCCCGTAGGTGTCCAGGCCCCAGTCGGCGTGCCGCTCGTCGGGGTTGCGCCAGGACATCATGAAGACCTGCTGGCCCGAGGCGACGTAGTGCTCGACGATGCTGCGGTTCGGGGCGAGGTCGGTGATGTAGTACTTGTTGATCGTCGGCGGGACGATCACCAGTGGCACCTCGCGCACCGTCTCGGTGGTGGGCCGGTACTGGATCAGCTCGAACACCGGGGTGCGCAGCACCACCGCGCCGGGCGTGACCGCGAGGTCCTCGCCGACGGTGAACGCGTCCTCCTCCACCATCGTGGGCACCCGCGGCGGCGACAGCAGGTCGTTGACCATCCGGCGCAGCCCGGTCACCGCGCTGCGGCCGCCGGTGTCGATGACCGCCTTCCACAGCAGCGGGTTCAGCGGGGTGTTGCTGGGGGCGAGGGCGTCGACGACGTTGGTCAGGGTGAAGCGGAGGCGCTCGTCGTCACGCCAGTCGAGGTCGGCGTCCTCCAGCAGCTCCATGGCGGTGCGGGCCGCGGCGATGTGCGCCTGCATCGCCCGGCGCATGAGCCCGTTGCCCTGCCACGCCGGGTCGGCGAAGCGCTTGTCCTTGGGCGAGGGCGCGATGTCGGAGCGGCCGACGACGACCCTGCCGAGGTCCTTGGCCAGGTCGCCGGCGCGGCGGGCGACGGTCCGGGGCTGCCCGGCCAGGGCACGGCCGAAGCGCAGCGTCGTGCGGGCCGGGGGGATCATCCGGCGCAGCGGACCGCGGGCGCCGTCGACCAGCACCATGTCCAGGCCGATCGCGGCCTCTCCGGCGTCCTGGTTGGGCCCGTCGGTGGTGCGCTCCTCGGGCCGTCGTGCGCTGGTGGCGTCGGTCATGGCCGGCCTCCTCGGTGCCTGGATCGCGGTGTGACCGCAGCCACTCAACCACGGCTGCGGACCGCTCGCCTGCTCAGACGGTCTCCGGGACCAGCGCCGTCCGCGGGGCCGTGTTGGGCGGCCGGCGCCACGACCGGTTCCGCCGCCAGAACAGGTAGGTGAGCAGCCCCAGCGGGATCGGCAGCACGTAGGTCAGCACCCGGTAGACCAGGACGGCGGCGGCCACCAGGGCGCGGTCCCCGCCCGCCGCGGCCAGGCCGGCGATCAGCGCGACCTCCACCACGCCGAGCCCGCCGGGGGTGAAGGGGATCGCGGTCAGCAGCCGGGCGAAGGCGAACACCGCCAGCGCCTCCACCACGCCCACCTGCCCTGCGTCCACCCCCACCGCGCGCAGGGCGATCACGAGCACGAGGAACAGCGAGAGGTGGCTGAGCAGCGTCGCCGCGGTCAGCCAGTGCCAGCGGGCCCGCAGCAGCAGCGCCGTCCGGTCGCGGAACTTGGTGGTCGCGACGTCCCAGCCCTGCACGGGCGGGCGGCCGAACGGGCGGAGCACCGCCGAGGCCACCCGCCCGGCGCCCCGGCCGATCCGGGCCGCGCCCGCCCGGCTGCGCAGCAGCAGCCCCAGCAGGACGACGGCGAGCACCAGGCCGGCCAGCCCCGCCGCCCCGGCCAGCACCCGCCCGGAGCTCGGCTGGCCACCCAGCGCCAGCAGGCTCAGCGCGAGCACCGGCAGCGCCAGCTTGGCGAAGTTGTTCCACAGCCCGGACACCAGCAGCGACACCGAGGTGCGGGAGCGGGAGAAGCCCCACGAGGAGTTCATCCCGTAGGTCAGGCCCATCGCGATCGCGCCGCCGGCGACCACCGTGTTGGCCACCGCCGTCGTCGAGAGGGTCGCGACCGTCGCCTGCCGCAGGGTCAGCCCGGGCATGCTGGCGACGACGACGAACTGATAGGTCGCGAGGTTCCAGACGGTGGCCGCCGCGAGCAGGGCGATCTCGGCCCCCGTCATCGCGCGCACCGACGTCCACACCGCCGACGCGCTGGTGAACTGCGGCAGGAACCAGGCCAGGACGGCGGCGGCGAGGGCCAGGGAGAGGACCGGCGCGGCCGCGCGCCGCCAGGCGGGCCGGCTCACGGCGGTTCCCCGTCCGCGGGCGGGTCCAGGCCGAGCCGGCCGCCGGTCTCGGCCCGCACCTGGGCGTCGAGCTGGGCCCGGCGCAGGACGCCGATGCCCTGGGTGGCCAGCGCCAGCGGCTCCCCGCGGTTGTCGCCGGACAGCGTGAAGACCAGCGTCAGGCAGCCGCCGGTGAACAGGTAGAAGCGCGAACCCCGGTACTCCGGGGTGACCGCGGTGACCCGTTCCAGGCGGCGCATGCCGTCGCGGTCGCTGGGGATCTCGGTCGCGCCCTCGGTGTCGCACCCCGGGGTCAGCCGCACCTCGATGGCCCGCACCCCGTCACGGTCGGAGTCCAGCCAGAAGGCGGCCTCGCCGTCCCGGGCCTCCAGGCCCGCGAAGTGCCAGCCCAGGGGCAGACCCTGGACGCAGGGCACCCTCGACGCGGTCGGCACGGCCTGGGCCATGAGCAGGACGCCGTTGGCCGCCTTGGCGTCGTCCCCGATCGAGCAGGCGGGCGCGGCGCCGAAGGAGCTGCTGACCGGGGCCACGCACCCGGTCAGCGACAGCGCGAGCGCGGCGACCAGCGCCGCCGACGACCCGGCCCGGCTCACAGCGGCGAGTCCAGCAGGCCGGCGGCGACCAGGGCGGCGAGCACCAGCCCGGCCAGGGCCAGCAGGGACAGGGCCACCCGCCGCCAGGACCACCGCTGCATGCGCACCGGTGGCAGCCGGTAGGGGAGCAGCCGGAGGAAGTCCGCGTGCAGGTCCCGGCTGTCGGCGCGCAGGCAGCGGCGCAGCTGGCTGGGCATGGTCAGCCCGCGGGTGGCGGCGAAGGCCTCGGCGATCTCCTCGTCGGAGAAGCGGATCCGGGCCCGGGCGTGCACCCGCTCGGCGTCGGTGCGCAGCGCCAGGACCAGCATCATGTTCGCCAGGTCCACCGCCTGCCGCCACGGGCTGGGCCGCACCTCGGCGAAGGCCGAGTCGATGAGGTAGAGGGTGCCCTCCCGCACCAGCACGTTGGCCGGCTTCACGTCGCGGTGGGCCACGCCGATGTCCCACATCCGCCGCACCACGGCCAGCCCCTGGTCGATGACCCCCTCGTCGACCTCGGCGTCCCCGATCTCCTGCGCGCCCAGCAGGAACTCGGTCACCAGCAGGTACTCCCGCTCCGGGGTGATCTCCACGATCCCCATCGGCTGCGGCACCGGCAGCCCCGCGTCGGTGAACAGCCGCAGCACGTAGTCCTCGTACTGCACCAGCCGGCGGACGGAGTGGAACGGCTTCTCGTCCTCCAGCCCGCCGTACAGCAGCGTGCGGACCAGCTTGAACCAGCGGTCGGAGCGGACGTGGGTGGCGGCGTAGAGCTTCCCGAACACGAAGCCCTCGCCGTCCTCGGCCTTGACGGTGATCCGCAGCGGGGTGGAGCCGCCGGAGCCCTCCAGGTGGAACGGCTGGACGTCGGTGGCCAGCAGGCCCAGCTGGTCCTGCAGCGCGCGGACGATCGCCGCACCGCGCGCGCCGGTGACGTCCAGGTGCGCCGGGCGGCCGCGGCGGTACCGCACCGGGTGGACGTCGTTCGGCGTCATCAGGCGGAACGCGGCCAGCGGCGTGGCCACACCGAGGACCACGCCGGCCACGATGCCGCTGGGGTGGTCCTGGGCGAGGTAGAGCCGGGAGGCGACGGTGACCGCCAGCAGCCCCACGACCACCCACTTGCCGATCGTGCGGTACCGGCCGGCCGGCACCAGCGCGTAGACGGTGCTCACCAGGAAGGCGGCCAGCACGGTCACCGGCAGCGAGGGCATCGCGTAGCCCGACCACGAGCCGAGCAGCTCCACCTCGAACGGGCGGGGACGTCGCAGCAGCAGCGTGGCCAGGGAGCCGAGGTCGACCACGACGAGGGCCACGCCGACCCAGGTGAACAGGTGGTGCCAGCGGCGGAACACCAGCAGGACGGCCAGGTTGGTCAGCCACAGCGCGTGCACCACCGGCGGGGTGGCCAGCACGCCGGCGACCTCGGCGACGTCGGTGAGCGCGGGGGAGCGCAGGGTCGCGACCGCCTGCAGCACCCGCGTGTCCACGAGGTCGACCAGCGGCACGCTGTCGGTGAGCACGACGGCCGTCCACCCGACGAAGACCGCGGCGGACAGGCCCAGCCACCAGCGGCCGGAGGCGTTGAGGTGGCGGGGCAGCGGCGGCGGTTCACCGGAGGGACGGCGGCGCCGGCGGACGCGCTGGATCCCCGGCGGGCCGGGACGCTGGACCGGGTCGGCCTCCGGGACGGCGTGCGGAGGCGACGCCATGCCGCCCGATGCTGCCCTGCACCGGGCCGGAGGTCCATTGGGTTCGGCGTCGTCCGCCGCTAGCGTGGCCGGCGCGTCAGCGGGAGGAGCCCCCGATGCGGTGTCGCCGAGCGGTCCCCGCCGTGGTGGTCCTGCTGGTCGCGCTGCTGGCCGGCTGCGGGTCGGCACCGGCCACCCCGGCGCCGGCCGCGGAGGAGACGGTCCGCTTCGCCTCCTACGACTTCACCGAGAACCAGATCCTCGCCGAGGTCTACGCCGAGGCGGTCCGCCGTGCCGGGCTGCCGGTGTCCGTGCAGCACGGCACCGGCACCCGCGAGGTGGTGCTGCCGGCGCTGGAGCAGGGCGTGGTGGACGTCGTCGTGGACTACCTGGGCACCGCGCTGGAGTTCGTCGACCCCGGTGGGCCGGCGGTGCCGCGGGAGCCCGAGCACCTGCGGGCGGCGCTGGCCCGCGTCATGGGGCAGCGCGGGGCCACGGTGCTGGCCGCCGCCGACGCCGAGGACCAGAACGGCTTCGTCGTCCCCGCCGCCCTGGCCGAGGAGCACGGCCTCGCCCGGATCTCCGACCTGCTGCCGCTCGCCCCCGGGCTGGTGTTCGGGGGCCCGCCCGAGTGCCCGGAGCGCCGCTACTGCCTGCCCGGGCTGCGCGAGGTCTACGGCCTGCAGTTCGGTCAGGTGCGGCCCATGCCCAGCCGCTCGGCGACGGCGGAGGCGCTGCTGGCCGGGGCGATCGACGTCGGCATGCTGGAGACGACCGACGCGCGGCTGGCCGGCACCTCGCTGGTCCTGCTCGAGGACGACCGCGGCCTGCAGCCGCACGAGAACGTCGTCCCGATCGTGCGCACCGCGGTGGTCGACCGGGTGGGGACGGACCTGACGGCGGCGCTGGACTCGGTGAGTGCTCGGCTGGACCGCGCCGACCTGGTGCGGCTGAACCGGCTGGTCGTGCTGGACGGGAAGACCCCCGCCGAGGCCGCCGCGCTGTGGTGGGGCGGCCGCTGAGCGTGCATCGAACCGCTCCGGCGCGGGCAGGTAGAGGGGGCACCGATCCCGCACGACACCCGAGGAGCTGCTGTGGCCCGATCGATCGCCGACCAGACGGTGGACGAGCTCGGGGGGCCGGGCAGCGTCCTGGCCCGCCAGCGCCGAGACCACATCGACCTCGACCGGCTGCTGCAGCAGCTGGACGGCACCACCGGCCGCCAGCAGGAGGAGGTGCTGACCCGCATCGACCGGCTGGTGTTCAGCCACGCCTTCGCCGAGGAGAGCGTGCTGTGGCCGGTGGTCCGCCGGGTCCTGCCCGACGGGGAGGCGCTCACCCTGCGCATCGAGGAGGAGCACCAGGAGGTCAACGAGCTGGTGACCCAGCTGGAGACGATGGGGCACGACGACCCCCGCCGTGCCCCGACGGTCGCCCGTCTCGTGGAGGTGCTGCGGGAGGACGTCCGTGACGAGGAGGACGTCCTGCTGCCCCGCCTCCAGGAGAAGCTCGACCCCCACGAGCTGCGGCGGCTGGGCCGGCAGTGGGAGCTGGTCCGGCGGATCTCGCCGACCCGGGCGCACCCCACGGTCTCCCGCCGGCCCCCGGGCAACGCACTGTCGGCGCTGCCGCTGTCGGTGCTCGACCGCAGCCGGGACGCCGTCGACGCCGTCGTCCGCCGGGTGCCCGAGCGGTTCGCGCCGGCCGGGGAGGCGGTCAGCCGCGGGCTGGCCGGGCTCGCCGGTCTGGTGGAGCGGGTGCCGCTGGCCCGTCGCGGGGACCGGCCGCCGACGTCCCGCTGACGACGCGACGAGGGCCCCTCCCGCACCGGGAGGGGCCCTCGTCGTCCGGCCCCTGCGGGTCGGCCGCCAGCGTGCCGGCGGTGGGCAGGGGTCCTGCTAGTTGGTCTGGCGGGGCTTGGGCTCGGCGCGGGCGTCGAGCTGGATCTCCTTGTGGGCCTCCGGCACGCCCTCCTTGAGCTCCTTGGTCCGCTCCATCTCGGCGTCGAGCTCGATGCCGAACAGCAGCGCGACGTTGATCAGCCAGAACCAGATGAGGAAGACCACGACACCGGCCAGCGTCCCGTAGGTCTTGTTGTAGCTGCCGAAGTTGGCCACGTAGAAGGCGAAGGCCGCCGAGGCGACGATCGCCACGAGGATGGCCACGCCGGCCCCGGGGCTGACCCACTTGAAGCCGCGCAGCTTGGCGTTCGGCGTCGAGTAGTAGAGGACGGCGATCATCAGCGCCAGGACGACGAGCATCACCGGCCACTTGACGACGTTCCACACGGTCAGCACGGTGTCGCCCAGCCCGATGGCCGAGCCGATGGCCTCCACGACCGGGCCGCTGAGCACCAGCATCGCCACGATCACCGCGGCGAACAGGATGCCGATCAGGGTGACCAGCAGCTGCAGCGGCTTGAGCTTCCAGATCTTGCGGCCCTCGGGCGTCTCGTACACGACGTTGGCCGCCCGGGTGAAGGCGCCGACGTAGCCCGACGCCGACCAGACGGCGCCGGCGATACCGATGATGAGCGCGAAGCCGGCGGTGCCGGTGTTGCCGGCGATCTGCTGGATGACCGGGTTCAGCGTGCTGGCGGCCTGCTGCGGCACGACCGCGGTCAGCGCGGTGGTGAGCTGCTGCGGGTTGGTCAGCAGGCCCACGATGGACAGCAGGGCGATCAGCGCGGGGAACAGCGCCAGGACGCCGTAGTAGGTGAGCGCGGCGGCCCAGTCGGTGAGGTTGTCCTCGCTGAACTCCTTGAGCGTGCGCTTGAGCGTGCCCCCGGTCGTGGGCTTCGGGTCCGCCCCGCGGGGGGCGTTGTCGAAGCGGGTGTCGTTCACCTTGGGGTCGTCGGGTGCGGGGTCACCGGCGACGTTGCCGGAGAACCGGGTGTCCTTCGCGGCGGTCTCGCCGCGGGAGCCGGTGGAGCGGGCCATTCGTTCGTCCTCCGGTCGGGTGGGAACTCGTCGGTGCCCCGGTTCCCCGGACGGTCCCGTTCCATGCCCGTCGGTGGCGTGTCGCGACCGCTCCGTGACCTCAGCGCAGGCCGCTCACGGGCGTCCACTCGCCGGCTGCCGCCGTCCTCCGCTCGACGTCGGCCAGCGGGTCCGGGCCGCCGCCGCGACGCCGCCCCCTCAGGCCGGCGACGGTCAGCAGCACCACCGCCGCGGCACCACCGGCGCCGACGAGGGCCACCGCGGTGAACGACCCGGCCGAGGGGAAGCCGGTGGCCGGGTCCAGGCCCGCGGCCAGCACGGCGACGGTCACCGTGCTCCCCACGGCCTGGCCGACCGAGCGGGCGATCGAGTTCACCGCGTTGGCCACCCCGGTCTCCTCCGGCCGGACCGCCGACACCACCAGCGCGGGCAGCGCGGCGTACGCCACGGTCGCCCAGAGCTGGGTCAGCAGGCCGGCCACGACCACCTGCCACGCGGCGTCCCGGAGCAGCGCCAGCAGCAGGAACCCGGCCAGACCGGAGGCCGCCCCGGTCAGCAGGGTGGGCAGCGCGCCGACCCGGGCGACCACCCGTCCCGCGACCGGCGCCAGCAGCACGCCGGCCAGGCCCCCCGGCAGCAGGTAGACCACGGCCGCCTCGACCACGGAGGCACCGAAGCCGTAGCCGGCGACCTCCGGCGGCGTCTGCACGAACTGCAGGACGGCGAGGAAGGAGGCGAACAGGCCGATGCCGGTCATGACCCCGGCGAGGTTGGGCACCAGCGTGCGCGGGTCGGCCAGCATCGCGGGGCGGACGAGCGGGTCCTCCCGCCGCCGCTGCAGCAGCACCCACGCGGTGAGGACGACGACGGCGCCGGCCGCGCAGCCCAGGGTCGCGGGGGAGTCCCAGCCCCACGTGTTGCCCTGCGAGACCGGCAGCAGGAGGAGGACAAGGCCCCCGGCCAGCACGACCGCCCCCCACCAGTCGACCCGTCCGGAGCCGGTCGGCGGGCGCCGGGGGAGGACGAGCACGACGAGGGCCAGCGAGGCCGCGGAGGCGGCCAGGCCGATCCAGAACGGCCGGTGGTAGTCCCCGCCGTCCTCGGTGAGCAGCGCCGCGGCGACCAGGCCGACGACGCCGCCGACGGCCAGGGTGCTGCTGACGACGGACATGCCCACGCTCAGGCGGGCGGGGGGCAGCTCACGGCGCAGCACGCTGATCGACAGCGGGAAGAGCCCGTAGGAGGCGCCCTGCAGCACGCGGGCGGCGATGAGCACCGGCAGCGAGGAGGTCAGCAGGGCCAGCAGCGTGCCCGCCGTCATCGCGACCAGGATGCCGATCATCACCGGTCGCTCGCCCAGGGTGTCGCCGAGGCGGCCCAGGACGGGCGTGGAGACCGCGGCCGCGAGCAGGTTGGCGGTCAGCACCCAGCCGGCGGCCGCCGGCGAGACGCCCAGCTGGTCGCCGATGGCGTCCAGGACGGGCACGACGAGGCTCTGCAGCAGCGACAGGGCGGTCGTGCCGAGGGCCAGCGCGCCCACCAGGAGCCCGGCCCCCGCGCCCCGCCCGCGGTGCGGCGCGGCTGCGGCGTCGGCGGGCACGCGGCGATGAGACCACGGCCCGGGGTGGCTCGCGCGGCCTCCCCCGATCGGGTGGGGTCCGTGCCGGAGTGTCAGCAAGACCTCACGGTGTGACGATTGAGATGGCGGTCGACGGGCAATGACAGGCACCGACGACGTGCCGCGTTGCTCCGCCCGGCGGCGGAGCCGAGAGAACAGCAGGGGGATGTACTGATGGTGTTGTGGCCGGCCGTGACCCTGATCGGGTTCGTGGTCCTGACCGCACTGGTGATCGTCATGGGCACCTCGTCCACGGCGCGGTACGAGCGGGAGAAGCGCGCCGCGGGCGCGGCCGTCACCCGCCCGGCCACCCGCTCCACGGCGGCCGAGCCGGTGGGTGTGGCCCAGGCCGCCTGATCGGCGACCTATGCTCCGACCCGCGCGCCCCGCACTCCGCTCCGGAGTCGCGGGGCGCGGGCACGTCCGGCCCTCCTAGAGCCAGGCCTCCGGGGTGTCGAGGACGGTGCGGTCCAGCGACTCCAGCAGGTCCAGCTGGACGGCGACCTTCGGCAGCTCGTGGCGGTGGAAGTACCGGGCCGCGGCGCGCTTGCCCTGGTGGAAGTCGCTGGTCGCCGTGCCGGTGGCCAGCGCCTGCTCCAGCCACAGCCAGGCCACGACGACGTGGCCGGCGGCCTCCAGGTAGGCGGTCGCGTTGGCCAGCGTGACGGCCGGGTCCCCCGCGCCCCACAGGGTCGCGGTGACCGTGCCGATGCGGGACACCGCGGCGTCGAGGTCGTCGGCGAACGACGCCCACTCGGTGCCGGCGGCCCGCGCCGTCGTCCGCCCTATGGTCCCGGCCAGCAGCGCGAGTCCGGCGCCGCCCTGCATGACGACCTTGCGGCCGAGCAGGTCCAGCCCCTGGATGCCGTTGGTGCCCTCGTGGATCGGGTTGAGCCGGTTGTCCCGGTAGAACTGCTCCACCGGGTAGTCGCGGGTGTAGCCGTACCCACCGTGCACCTGGATCGCGAGGTCGTCGGCGACCGGCCCCCACTGCGAGGGCCAGGCCTTCGCGATCGGCGTGAGGACCTCCAGCAGCAGGTGCGCCCGCTCGCGCTCCTCCGCCGACTCCGCGGTCTGCTCCTCGTCGACCAGCCGGGCGCAGTAGAGCCCCAGCGCCAGCCCGCCCTCGGCGTAGGACTTCGCCGCCAGCAGCATCCGCCGGACGTCGGTGTGCTCGACGATCCGCACCGGCGGCTGCGTCGCGTCCCGGTTGGTCGGCGGCCGACCCTGGGTGCGGGTGCGCGCGTACTCCAGCGCGTGCAGGTAGCCGGTGTAGCCGAGCGCGGTCGCGCCCATGCCGACGCCGATCCGCGCCTCGTTCATCATCGTGAACATGTAGGTGAGGCCGCGGTGCTCCTCGCCCACGAGGTACCCGACCGCGCCGGCCCGCCCGCCGGGGGTGTGCACGCCCTCCCCGAAGTTGAGCAGCGTGTTCGTCGTCCCCCGGTAGCCCATCTTGTGGTTGAGCCCGGCCAGGACGACGTCGTTGCGCTCGCCCAGCGAGCCGTCGGGCGCCACCAGGTACTTGGGGACGACGAACAGCGAGATGCCCTTCACGCCGGGCGGGCCGCCGGGCACCTTGGCCAGCACCAGGTGGACGATGTTCTCGCTCAGCTCGTGGTCGCCGGCGGAGATCCACATCTTGTTGCCGGTGAGCCGGTAGGTGCCGTCGTCCTGCCGCTCGGCGCGGGTGGTGATGTCGGCGAGCGAGGAGCCGGCCTGCGGCTCGGACAGGGCCATCGTCCCGAACCAGCGGCCCTCGACCATGGGGCCGACGTAGGTGTCGACCTGCTCCTGGCTGCCGTGGGCGATGAGCAGCCGGGCGTTGGCCATCGTGAGGAACGGGTAGGCCGAGGTGCCCACGTTGGCCGCCTTGAACCAGGCGAACACCGCCTGCCCGACGGTGTGCGGCAGCTGCATCCCGCCGAAGCGCTCGTCGAACTCGCTCGCCATGAGCCCGGCCTCGGCGAAGACCTCGAGGGCCCGCCCGACCTCGGGGACCATCTCCACCCGGCCGTCGACGAACCGGGGCTCGTGCTCGTCGGCCGTGCGGTTGTGCGGGGCGAAGTGGTCGGTGGCGATCTGCTCGGCCAGCTCCAGGACGGCGTCGAACGTCTCCCGCGAGTGCTCGGCGAACCGCGGCCGCTTGGTCAGGCTCTCGACGTCGAGCCACTCGTGCAGGAGGAAGTCCAGGTCGCGGCGGGACAGGATCAGCGACGAGCGCACGGGGTGCCTCCAGGAGCGCGGAGCGGGGACCGCCGCCACAGTAGGCGCCCCCGGCGCCCCGGGACCGACGCGGCGAGGCCCCTCCCCGCGGGTGCAGGGAGGGGCCTCACCGGGCCGGGGGCGGTCAGCCGCGGTGGCGGCCGCCGGTGGTGCCGGCGTCCCCCGGCCGGCCGGCCGGCGGCGGGGTGGACGTCGGGGCCGCGGCGCCGACCGCCTGGACGGCCTGCCCGAGATCGGCGTCCGCCGCCGGCTCGCCCGCGGTCTGCTCGGCGGCCTGGCGGGCCTGGATGCCCGACTTGTTCGACAGCGCCAGCTGCGGCAGGAACAGGAACACGAAGAACCCGAGGGCCACGACGCAGGCAGCGATCAGGAACACCAGGTCGATGGTGTTCGAGAAGCCGGTCTTGAACGGCAGCGCGAGGAACGACGGCAGCTCCTGGATGAAGGAGGTGTCCGACAGGTCGCCGCCCCCCTGGAGCTGACCGCTCTGCAGGGCCTGCGCCACCCGCGGGTCGGTGGAGGAGGCGAGGGCGTCGTCGATGTCCGTGGGCAGCCGGGTGAACAGCACCGACAGGAACGCGGCGGTGCCGATCGTGCCGCCCATCTGGCGGAAGAAGGTGACCGACGACGTCGCCACGCCCATCTCCCGCGGCGAGACGGCGTTCTGCACGGCCAGGATGACCGGCTGGAAGTTGAACCCGAGGCCCAGGCCCATGAGGACCATGAAGGGCACCAGCGTCCACACCGAGGTGTCGGCGTCCACGACCAGCGACATGGCCACCAGGGCGACGGTCATCAGCGCGATGCCCACCAGCGGGAAGACCTTGTACTTGCCCGTCCTGCTGATCGCGATGCCGGAGCTCATCGCGCCGACCATGATCCCGGCGACCAGGGGGATCATCTGCAGGCCGGCCACCGTCGCGCTGGAGCCGTGCACGATCTGCAGGTACTGCGGGAGCAGCAGGAGCCCGCCGAACATGCCGGCGCCCATCACCACGCTGCCGATGCCGCTGACGGTGAAGCTGCGGTTGCGGAACAGCCGCAGCGGCAGCAGCGCCTCGTCGCCGTAGGCCCGCTCGGCCAGCACGAAGAGCGCGAAGCCGACGGCGCCGATGGCGTAGCACAGCAGCGACCGGCCCGAGTCCCAGCCCCAGATCCGGCCCTGCTCGGCCACGATCAGCAGCGGGACGAGGAAGGTGATCAGCGCGAGCGCGCCGGGCCAGTCGATGCGGTGGTCACGGCGCTCGTGCGGCAGGTGCAGGACGCGGTAGACCGCGACGAAGGCCAGCAGGCCCAGCGGCACGTTGATGAAGAAGATCCAGCGCCAGCCGGTGAGGGCCAGCAGCGAGGACTGCCCGGCGAAGAACCCGCCGATGACCGGGCCGAGCACGCTGGAGGTGCCGAAGACGGCCATGAAGTAGCCCTGGTACCGGGAGCGCTCCCGGGGCGGCACGATGTCGCCGATGATCGCCAGGGCCAGCGACATGAGGCCGCCGGCGCCGATGCCCTGCAGCGCCCGGAACGCGGCCAGCTGGTACATCGAGTCGGCGATGCCGCAGAGCACCGAGCCGACGACGAAGACCCCGATGGCGAACAGGTAGAAGGGCCGCCGTCCGTAGATGTCGGAGAGCTTCCCGTACAGCGGGGTGGCGATCGTCGAGGTGATGAGGAAGGCCGTGGTGGCCCACGCCTGCAGGTCGTAGCCCTGCAGGTCGTCGGCGATGGTGCGGATGGCGGTGGAGACGACGGTCTGGTCGAGGGCGGCCAGGAACATCGCGACCATCAGCCCGACCAGGATCGTGACGATCTGCCGGTGGCTGAAGGCGCCGTCCTGGTCCGGGGCGGCGGAGGCCGCGCGGGCGCTCCGGCGCTCGGCTGCCCCGGCTCGGGTGCTGTGGGTCATGACTTCTCTCTCGGGGACGGCGCGGGCGTGGACTCGGCGGGCAGGGACGAGGCGAGGTCGTCCAGCAGGCGGCCGAGGAGCGTGGTGAACGTGGTCAGGTCCGCGGTGGGCCAGTCGGCGGTGACGCGGGCGAGGACGGCCTCGCGTTCGCTGCGCAGGCGCTCCAGCGCCGCCCGCCCGGCGTCGGTGACGACCAGCCGGTTGGCCCGGCCGTCGGTCTCGTCGGCGACCCGCTGCACCAGGCCCTGCTCGATGAGCGTGGCCACGTGCCGGCTGACCGTCGACGGGTCGGCGTGCACGAGGTCGGCGAGCGCGCCCTGACGCAGCGGGCCGAGCCGGACCAGCGGGAACAGGAGCACCAGGGCGGCCCGGTCGCGGCCCTCGCCGACGTGCGCGCTCTTCAGCGCGTGGACCAGGCGCAGGAACCGCGGCAGCTGCTCGCCGAGGGTGCGGACCTCGGCCGCGCGGTCGGGAGGCGCGGCGGGCTCGGTGGACGTGGGGGGCACGGGGACTCCGGGGCCGGACGACGGAACACGTGCACGCTACAACCGGTTGTTAGGAGCAAGCAAACACTTGTGACGCGCATGCAAGTGAGACGGGCCACGCCCCGGCGACCCGGCTCGGTGGGATCCTGGTGGGGATACCCGTCGACCGGCGCACCACCCGCGCCGTCGTCCGTCCGCGCCGGGGCCGTCGTCCCGACCGCGTGCCGCCCCATCCCGAGGAGGACCTGTGGCCACCCCGCCCGACGACCTGCGGACGCGGCTGGCCGGCCTCACCCTCGAGGACGAGCACCGGCTGGGCCGGCGCCTGGAGGGCACCCGCCGCACCCGGGACGCCGGGGCCCGCGCCCGCCAGCGGGCCGCCATCGCCTCCGACGTCACCGCCGCCGAGGAGCGGATCGCCCGCCGACGGGCCGCCGTCCCGGCGGTGACCTACCCGGCCGAGCTGCCCGTCAGCGCCCGCCGCGACGACATCGCCGCCGCCCTGCGCGACCACCAGGTCGTCGTGGTCGCGGGCGAGACCGGGTCGGGGAAGACCACCCAGCTGCCCAAGATCGCCCTCGAGCTGGGCCGGGGCGTCCGCGGGCGGATCGGCCACACCCAGCCCCGGCGGATCGCCGCGCGCACCGTTGCCGAGCGGATCGCCGAGGAGCTGGACCGCCCGCTGGGCGACGTCGTCGGGTGGAAGGTGCGCTTCACCGACCAGGTCGGCGACACGACGCTGGTCAAGGTCATGACCGACGGCGTGCTGCTCGCCGAGATCGGCCGCGACCGCCTGCTGCGCCAGTACGACACGCTGATCATCGACGAGGCGCACGAGCGCAGCCTCAACATCGACTTCCTGCTCGGCTACCTGGCCCGCCTGCTGCCGCAGCGGCCGGACCTCAAGCTGGTCATCACCTCGGCGACGATCGACGTCGAGCGGATCGCCAAGCACTTCAGCGCGGACGGCGCCGAGGTGCCGGTGGTCGAGGTGAGCGGGCGCACCTACCCGGTGGAGGTCCGCTACCGGCCGGTGGTCGACCCCGACGCGCCCGAGGGCGACCCCGCCGCGGACCCCGACCGCGACCAGGTCACCGCGATCGCCGACGCCGTCGACGAGCTGGTGGCCGAGGGGCCCGGCGACGTCCTGGTGTTCCTCGCCGGTGAGCGGGAGATCCGCGACACCGCCGACGTCCTCACCGAGCGCTTCCCGGCCGCGGAGGTCGTGCCCCTCTACTCCCGGCTGTCGGCGGCCGACCAGCACCGGGTGTTCGCGCCGCACACCGGCCGGCGGATCGTGCTGGCCACCAACGTGGCGGAGACCTCGCTGACGGTGCCCGGCATCCGCTACGTCGTCGACACCGGCGTGGCGCGGATCTCCCGGTACAGCTCACGGCTCAAGGTGCAGCGGCTGCCGATCGAGCCGATCAGCCAGGCGTCGGCGCGGCAGCGGTCGGGCCGCTGCGGGCGCACCTCGGAGGGCATCGCCATCCGGCTCTACACGGAGGAGGACTTCGAGAGCCGGCCGGAGTACACCGACCCGGAGATCCTGCGCACCAGCCTCGCCTCGGTGCTGCTGCAGATGGCGGCCATGGAGCTCGGGGACGTCGCCGACTTCCCGTTCATCGACCCGCCGGACCGCCGGGCGGTCGCCGACGGGCTGGCGCTGCTGGAGGAGCTCGGCGCCCTGGACGGGGACGGCGGGCTGACCCCGACCGGCCGGTCGCTGGCCGCCCTGCCGCTGGACCCCCGGATGGCGCGCATGGTGGTCGAGGCCGACCGGCGCGGCGTGCTCGAGGAGGTCCTGGTCATCGCCGCGGGCCTGACCATCCAGGACCCCCGCGAGCGGCCCACCGAGCACCAGCAGGCCGCCGACCAGATGCACGCCCGGTTCGCCGACGAGAACTCCGACTTCCTGGCCCTGCTCAACCTGTGGCGCCACCTCGGCGAGCAGCAGGAGGCGCTGTCGGGCAGCCAGTTCCGGCGCACCATCAAGCGGGAGTTCCTCCACTACCTGCGCATCCGCGAGTGGCAGGACCTCTACGGCCAGTTGCGCAGCACCGCCCGCCGGCTGGGCATGTCCGTCGGCGAGCTCGCGACCGAGCCCGACGAGCGCGGCATCCACACCGCGCTGCTGTCCGGCCTGCTCTCGCACGTCGGCGTCCAGCTCGAGACCGGCCAGAGTGGCCACAACGGCCGGGACGGCGACCGGCGGCGCGGCGGCCGGGAGTACCTCGGCGCCCGCAACGCCCGGTTCGTCATCGCCCCCGGCACCCCGCTGGCGAAGAAGCCGCCGCGGTGGGTGGTCGCCGCCGAGCTGGTCGAGACCAGTCGCCTGTTCGCCCGCACCGTCGCCCGCATCGACCCCGAGGTGGTCGAGCGCCTGGCCGACCACCTGGTCAAGCGGCAGTACTCCGAGCCGCGCTGGGACGCCAAGCGCGGCTCGGTCGTCGCCACCGAGCGGGTCACCCTCTACGGCATCCCGCTGGTCGTCGGCCGGCGGGTGCAGTACGGCTCGATCGACCCGGTGGTCTCCCGCGAGCTGTTCATCCGGCACGCGCTGGTGCAGGGCGAGTGGACGACCCACCACCGGTTCTGGCCGGAGAACCAGAAGGCGATGAAGCGGGTCGCCGAGCTGGAGGAGCGGGCGCGGCGCCGCGACATCCGGGTGGACGACGAGACGCTGTTCGAGCTCTACGACGCCCGCATCCCCGCCGACGTGGTCTCCACGCGGCACTTCGACCGGTGGTGGAAGGCCGCCCGGCGGGAGACCCCCGACCTGCTCACCTTCACCCCGGAGATGCTCACCAACGCCGCGGCGGCCGGGCAGGTGCGGGTCGAGGACTTCCCCGACGAGGTGCCGCTGTCGCAGGGGCTGACCCTGCCGCTGTCGTACGCGTTCGCGCCGGGCACCCCGCAGGACGGCGTCACCGTCGACGTCCCCCTGGCCGTGCTCGACGCCGTGGCCGAGCGGACGTCGGGGGAGTCGCTGGCCTTCACCGTCCCCGGGCTGCGGGAGGAGCTGGTCACCGCGCTGCTGCGCACCCTGCCCAAGCAGTTCCGCCGGGCGCTGGTGCCCATCCCCGACCGCGTCCGGGAGGTGCTGCCGCACATCGCCCCGACCGAACCGCTGCTGCCGGCGCTGGAGCGGGAGCTGCGCCGGTCGGCGGCGATCACGGTGCCGCCCGACGCGTGGGCCCCCGACCAGGTGCCCGACCACCTGCGGGCCACCTTCCGCGTCGTCGACGACCGGCACCGCCCCCTGGCCACCGGCAAGGACCTGCAGGCCCTGCGCCGCGAGGTGGCGCCGCAGAGCCGGGCGAGCCTGGCCGCTGCGGCGTCGGACGTCGAGCGCACCGGGCTGACCTCCTGGTCGTTCGGCACCCTGCCCCGCACCGTCGACGTCCGCCGCGGCGGGCACGTGGTCACCGCCTTCCCCGCGCTGGTCGACGAGGGCGCCACCGTGGGCATCCGGGTGGTGGCCACCGAGGTGGAGGCCACCCGGCTGACCTGGCGCGGCGCGCGCCGGTTGCTGGTGCTGGTGGCCGGCTCCCCGGCGCGGCAGGTGGTGAAGGGGCTGTCCCCGCGGACCCGCCTGGCGCTGCAGTTCAACCCGGACGGCGAGATCCCCGCGCTGGTCGACGACTGCGTGGACGCCGCCGCCGACGAGCTGGTCGCCGCCGCCGGCGGGCCGCCGCGGGACGAGGCCGCCTTCGCCGCCCTGGTGCAGACCGCCCGGGCGCAGCTGCTGCCCCTGACCACCGACACGGTGGGCCGCGTCGAGGCGGTGCTCACCCAGGCGCGCGAGGTCGCGGTGGCGATCGGCGCGGCCCCCGGACGGCGGGTGCCCGAGGCGGCGGTGGCCGACCTGCGCCGGCAGATGGGCGGTCTGCTGCACCGCGGCTTCGTCGCCGCGACCGGCCGCCGGCGGCTGCCCGACGTCGTCCGGTACCTGCGGGCGATGGCGTACCGGCTGGAGAAGCTGCCGGCCAACGCCGCCCGTGACGAGCTGTGGATGGCGCAGGTCGCCGCGGTCACCGCCGAGTACGAGGAGCTGCGGCGGCGGGTGCCGTCCACCGGGGCGCCGGACGACCCGGTCACGCGGGTGCGCTGGATGGTCGAGGAGCTGCGGGTCGGCCTGTTCGCGCAGACCATCGGGACGCCGCGGGCGATCTCCGAGCAGCGGGTCTACAAGGCGATCGACGCGCTCACCGCGTAGGGAGGGCGCCGTCCCTGCTCACGCCTGGGCGCGGACGGCCTCGGCGCGGTCGCGCAGCAGGGCCGAGATGCGCTGGCGGGTGACGCCGAAGAGGGTGGCGATCCGGTTGATGCTGACCTGCTCGGACTGCAGGGCGTGCGCCTGCTCCCGCCGCCAGGCGCCGCCGGCGGTGGCCAGGGACGCCATCACGCTGCTGATCTGCTCCACCACCAGGGGGCGCCGCTCCGCGGTGACGATGTCCAGCCACGCCCGGCCGGAACGCCGCTCGTCGAGCAGTCGTCCGGCGCGCTCCCTGGCGTCGGTGAGCTCGATCAGGCAGGTGTCCAGCACGGTGAGCAGGTCGGCCAGCGCCTCCGCAGCGACGTCCGGTGCCTGCGCTGTGTGCTGCTCGACGTCCACGACGCCTCCCCCTGCCACCGCAGCGGCACTCCATGGACGACAACCGGATTGCACACTACCGGACTGAACCGGTGTTGCGCGCAAGTCCCGTGACACGCAACAGCCCCTGCGGCGCAAGGGTCGTTGCCTCGGGGCGGTCGAGATGGTTTCGTTGCAGGCAACCAGATGACGCGCAACGGACACGGTCTGCTCGCGTCCAGGAGGAGGCCGGATGTCCACGCTCAGCGCCGTCATCGACCTGACCCCCGTGCCGTCCAGCGTGCGGGTGGCCCGCCGTGTCGTGCAGGACCTGCTCCCCGCCTGGGGCGCCCCGCACGACGTGGAGGACGCCGCGCTCCTGACGACCGAGGTGGTGACCAACGTCGTCGACCACGTCGGCGGAGAGGCGTCGTTCGCCCTGGAGGTCACCCTGTCCGACCGGTGGCTGCGCATCGCGGTGGTGGACGGCTCGGCGGTGCAGCCCCTCGTGCGCGAGCTGGACGTCGCCGGCGCCCGCGGACGCGGCATGCGCATGGTGGCCGGCATCGCCGACCGATGGGGCGTCGAGCCCCACGGCGACGGGAAGCGGGTGTGGTTCGAGCTGGTGCCGCCGGGGTCCTGAACCGCGGTGGTTTGCCCTCGACGGCTGGCGGGGAGCCCCAGGGCACCGAACGAGCCAGAGGAGATGCCATGAGCGAGCCGACCGGCCGCACCGAGAGCGCCGGCGAGGGCCTGTCCGACGAGGAGATGGTCCGCACCGTCGCCGAGCAGACCGACAGCGCCTCCGAGCACGCCGACGTGGCGGGCAAGGACTGGGACGGCGACCCGTCCGCGGCGCCGGACCCCACCAGCTGAGCGCGGGGCGGGGGTGGGTTCCCCCGCCGGGTCCCGGGTGTGGCGGACACGTCCGTCCACCGCACCCGGGCCGGCCCGGACCGTCGCCCGCTGGGCCGTGCGGCACGGGATGCCGGCGGCCTACCTGACCCGCGCCGTCCGGCGCGGCGACCTCGTCGCGCGGCTGCTGCGCGACCCCGCCCTGCGGGCCGAGCCGTACGAGCTGTACGAGCAGCTGCGCGCCCGCGGCCCGTGGGTGCCGAGCGCCCTCGGGCCGGTCACCACCTCGCACGCCGCGGCGTCGGCGCTGCTGCGCTCCGACCGTTTCGGCGTCGGGTTCGACTGGTCCGCCGCACCCCGCCCGGTGCGCTGGGCCCTCGCCTTCGGCGACGACCCGGCCGCCACCGGCGTCGCCGAGCCGCCCTCGATGCTCGTGGTGGACCCGCCCGACCACACCCGCTACCGCCGGCTGGTGAGCCGCTCGTTCACCCCGCGCGCGACGGCGGACGCCGAACCGCTGGTCCGGCGGATCGCCGCGGACCTCCTCGACCGGCTGGAGGGCCCGGCCGCGCGCGGCGAGACCGTCGACCTGGTCGCCGCCTACGCCGCCCCGCTGCCCGTGCTGGTCATCGCCGACCTGCTCGGGGTGCCCACCGACCGGCAGGAGGACTTCCTGCACTGGGGTGCGGCCGCGGCGGCCACGCTCGACCCCGGCCTGCCCTTCCGCCGCTTCGTCGCCGCCGACCGCGCCCTGCGGGACCTGCACGCGTTCCTGGCCGGTCACTTCACCAGGCTGCGCCGCGAGCCCGGCGAGGACCTCGTCAGCCGGCTCGTCGCGGCCGCGGACGACGGCGCGCTCACCGACCGCGAGCTGCACGCCACCGTGATGCTGCTGCTGGGGGCGGGCTTCGAGACGACGGTGAACCTGCTGGGCAACGCCGTCGTCCTGCTCGACGCCCACCGCGACCAGTGGGACGCCCTGCGCGCCGACCCGTCGGGCTGGCCCGACGCGGTGGAGGAGGTGCTCCGCCACGACAGCCCCGTGCAGATCACCGGCCGGATGGTCCGCGAGGACACCACCCTCGCCGGCACCGACCTGCGCGCCGGCACCCGCGTCGTCGTCCTGCTGGGGGCCGCCAACCGCGACCCGGAGGTGTTCGCCGACCCCGGCCGCTTCGACGTGACCCGGTCCGACGCGCGCGAGCACCTGGCCTTCTCCGCGGGCATCCACTACTGCGTCGGCGCGGGCCTCGCCCGCCTGGAGGGCGCCGTGGCGCTGCAGGCCCTCACCGAGCGCTTCCCCCACCTGCGCGTGGCCGGGCGGCCGGTCCGCCGGGACCTGCAGACCCTCCGGGGCTTCGAGCACCTGCCGGTGACCCTGGCCTGACCGCGGGTCCCCGCGCCCGGGCCCTCCGGTGGTTCCGCAGGACGGGAGGGGGTTGGCGAAGAACGGCCTGGCCAGAGATAGTGACCGCGGTCTCTCGCCCGACGGAAAGTGAGCGCATGAGCATCCTCGGTACCCGCGTGGTCCGCACGGAGGACCCGCTGTTCCTCACGCGTGGTGCGACCTACACCGACGACCTGGTCGACGACCGGCTCACCGGTGCGCTGCACGCAACATTCGTCCGCTCGCAGATCGCCCACGGCCGGGTGCTCTCGGTCGACGCCTCCGCCGCCCGCGAGGCGCCCGGGGTCGTCGCCGTGTACACGGCCGAGGACTGCGCGGACCTCGCCCCGCTCCCGGCCGGCCTGCCGATGGTGCCGCCGGCCATGCAGCGCCCGTGGCTGGCCACCGACAAGGTCCGGTTCGTGGGCGACATCGTCGCCGTCGTCCTCACCGAGGACCGCTACCAGGGCGAGGACGCAGCGGAGCTGGTCTCGGTCGACATCGACCCCCTGCCGGCCGTCGTCTCCACCGCCGACGCGGCCAAGGACGACGTGCTCCTCTTCGAGGAGGCCGGCACCAACGTCGCGGCCGTCTTCGGCGGCCCGCCGCCGGAGGACTTCTTCGCCGGGTGCGAGGTCGTCGTCCGGCAGGCGGTCAAGAACCAGCGCGTGGCCCCCGTGCCGCTGGAGACCCGCGCCGCCGCCGCGGCCTGGGGCGAGGACGGCCGGGTCACGATCTGGTGCACCAACCAGGGCGCGCAGCAGGCCAAGGGCGAGATCGCCGGCTGGCTCGGCGAGGACCCCGCCAACGTCCACCTGATCACCCCGGACGTCGGCGGCGGCTTCGGCGCGAAGATCGGCGCCGACCCCGAGTACGCGTTCGTCGCCTGGCTGGCGCGCAAGGCCGGCCGGCCGGTCCGCTGGACCGAGAACCGCTCGGAGAACCTGCTCGGCATGCTGCACGGCCGCGCGCAGGACCAGGTGGTCACCATCGGCGGCCGCCGCGACGGCACCGTCGAGGCCTACGCCATCCACGTCGACCAGGAGGCCGGCGCCTACCCGCGGGTCGGCATCATCCTGCCGACCCTCACCATGCTGATGGCCGCGGCGACCTACGCCTTCCCGAAGGTGCACGCCTCCGCGCGGGCGCTGGTCAACAACGCCACCTCCATCGGGGCCTACCGCGGTGCCGGCCGCCCCGAGGCCACCGCCGCCGTCGAGCGGGCCATGGACATGTTCGCCGCCGAGATCGGCATGGACCCGGCGGAGGTGCGCCGGAAGAACCTCGTCCCGTCCTTCTCCGAGCCGCACACCACCCCCTCGGGGGCCACCTACGACTCCGGCGAGTACGTCGCGGCGCTGGACAAGGCGCTGGAGGCGGCCGGCTACCAGGAGCTGCGCGCCGAGCAGGCCCGCCGCCGCGAGGCCGGGGACGTGCGGCAGCTGGGCATCGGCCTGTCCACCTACGTGGAGATCACCGGCGCCGACACCGGGCTGGGCGCGGCGGAGTCCGCCGAGCTCGAGGTGCACCCCGACGGGACGGCGACCGTCCTCACCGGCACCTCGCCGCACGGCCAGGGCCACGCCACCGCGTGGGCGATGCTGGCCAGCGACCAGCTCGGCATCCCGGTCGAGAAGATCACCGTCCTGCACGGCGACACCGACCGGATCCCGCGCGGCGGCGGCACCATGGGCTCCCGCAGCCTCCAGCAGGGCGGCGCCGCGGTGCACCAGGCGGCCACCGAGCTGATCGAGCTGGCCCGGCAGCGGGCGGCCGAGCAGCTGGAGGCCGACCCGGCCGACCTCGAGGTCGACCTCACCTCGGCCGGGCTCAGCGTGCGCGGCACCCCGGGCGCCGGGATCACCTTCGCCCAGCTCGCGGAGAAGGAGCCGCTGGTCGTGCAGACCCGGTTCGAGGCCGCGGCCCCGACGTTCCCCTTCGGGGCGCACGTCGCGGTCGTCGAGGTCGACACCGAGTCGGGCAAGGCCGAGCTGCAGCGGCTGGTGGCCGTCGACGACGCCGGCATCATCGTCAACCCGCTGCTCGCCGAGGGGCAGCGGCACGGCGGCTTCGCCCAGGGGGTGGCGCAGGCGCTGCTGGAGGAGGTCCTCTACGACGCCGACGGCAACCCGCAGACCGCCACGCTGGCCGACTACCCGTTCGTCTCGGCGACCGAGCTGCCGAGCTTCGAGCTGGTCGACATGGCCACGCCCACGCCCATCAACCCGCTGGGCGCCAAGGGCATCGGTGAGGCGGGCACGATCGGCTCCACGCCCGCCGTCCACAACGCCGTCATCGACGCCGTCGCACACCTCGGCGTCCGGCACATCGACATGCCCACCACGCCCATGAAGGTGTGGCGGGCCATCCAGCAGGCTCAGCAGGAGGGCACGAACTGATGAAGGTCTCCCTGACCGTCAACGGTCAGCAGCGCACCGACGAGGTGGAGCCCCGCCTGCTGCTGGCCCACTACCTGCGCGAGGTGTGCGGGCTCAAGGCCACGAACATCGGCTGCGACACCACCTCGTGCGGCGCGTGCACCGTGGTCGTCGACGGCCTCACCGTGAAGTCGTGCACCGTCCTCGCCGCCCAGGCCGACGGCTCGCAGGTGACCACGCTGGAGGGCCTGGCCGGCCCGGACGGCGAGCTGCACCCGATGCAGAAGGCGTTCCGCGAGGAGCACGGCCTGCAGTGCGGCTTCTGCACCCCGGGCATGGTCATGGCCGCCATCGGCGTCCTGGCCGACAACCCCGAGCCCACCGACCGGGAGGTCCGGGAGGGGCTGGAGGGCAACCTCTGCCGCTGCACCGGCTACCACAACATCGTCCGGGCGGTGCAGGCCGCCGCCAAGGCCGGCCCCGCGGCCGGTCAGGTGCCACAGTCGCAGGAGGTCGCCCGATGATCCCCGGGGCGTTCGAGCTGGTCCGCCCGTCGTCGGTGGAGGAGGCCATCGCCGCCCTCGTCGAGCACGGGGACGACGCCAAGGTCATGGCCGGCGGCCACTCGCTGCTGCCGATCATGAAGCTCCGGCTGGCCATGCCGGAGGTGGTCGTCGACATCAGCCGGATCCCCGGGCTGTCCTACGTGCGGGTCGACGGCGACGAGGTGGCGATCGGGGCGGGCACCCGGCACCACGAGCTGGAGAAGGACGCGGTCGCCCAGGCCGAGGTGCCGATCCTGCCCTACACCGCCAGCCAGGTCGGTGACCCGCAGGTCCGGCACCGCGGCACGATCGGCGGCACGGTGGCGCACAGCGACCCCGCCTCCGACCTGCCGACGGCGTTGCTGGCGCTGGGCGGCACCGTGGTCGTGCAGGGGCCGAACGGCCGGCGCAGCATCCCCCTGACCGAGTTCTGGCTGGGCTTCTTCGAGACGGCGCTGTCGCCCGACGAGCTCATCGTCGAGATCCGGGTGCCGCGCACCGGGTCGGCCGGCTGGGCCTACGAGAAGTTCACCCGGCGGGCCAACGACTGGCCGATCGTCGCCGCCGCCGCGGTGGACGGCCGGGTGGCGCTGGCCAACATGGCCGGGACGGTCGTGCGCGCCACGGCGACCGAGGAGGCGCTGGCCCGCGGCGCGTCGATCGCCGAGGCCGCGGCGCTGGCCGACGAGGGCACCAGCCCGGGCGCGGACATGCACGCCGACCAGGAGTACCGCCGCCACCTCGCGCGGCTGCTCACCCGCCGGGCGCTGGAGAAGGCGGCCGGGGGAGCGGCAGCGGCCGCCTGAGGCACCGCATCCACGCAGGACGCCCCCGGGAGCCCGACGGCTCCCGGGGGCGTCCTGCGTGTGCGAGGGGTGCGGGCGGCGGGGACGCCACTGCACGGGTGTCCCTCGCACTCTGCGGGCCCGGCAGGACCAGCGGAGCACGAGGGGCACCGGCAGTGCGGAGCCGCTCAGCCGGCGGGGGTGAGCATCCCGGCGCCGACGGTGGCGTTGGTGGCCTCGTCGACCAAGATGAACCGGCCGGTCGCCCGGTTGCGGGTGTAGTCGTCGACGAACAGCGGCTGGGTGGCCCGCAGCCGCACCCGCCCGATGTCGTTGAGCCCCAGCTCGGTCGCCTCGAGGTCGCGGTGCAACGTGTTGACGTCGAGCCGGTAGGCGAGGTCCTTGACCATCGCCCGCACCGTGCGGGTGGTGTGCTTGACCGCGATCCGCTGGCGCGGGCGCAGCGGCTCGTCGGCCATCCAGCACACCAGCGCGTCGAGGTCCTGGGTGGCGGTCGGTGCGTTCTCCGGCCGGCAGATGAGGTCGCCGCGGGAGACGTCGAGGTCGTCGGCCAGCCGGACGGTCACCGACATCGGGGGGAACGCCTCCTCCACCGGGCCGCGGGGGCCGTCGATGCCGGCGATCGTCGTCGTCAGCCCGCTGGGCAGCACCTGCACCTCGTCGCCGGCGCGCAGGACGCCGCTGGCCACGGTGCCGGCGTAGCCCCGGTAGTCGTGGAAGGCGTCGGACTGCGGGCGGACCACGTACTGCACCGGGAACCGGGCGTCGGTGAGGTTGCGGTCGCTGGCCACGTGCACGTGCTCGAGGTGGTGGATCAGCGTCGCGCCCTCGTACCAGGGGGTGTTCGGCGAGTGCGTGACGACGTTGTCGCCGTGCAGCGCGGAGATCGGGATGACCGTGAGGTCCGGGACGGCGAGCTTCGCGGCGAACGCGCTGAACTCGTCGCGGATGCCCTCGAAGACCTCCTCCGACCAGTCGACGAGGTCCATCTTGTTCACCGCGACGACGAGGTGCGGCACCCGCAGCAGGGAGGCGAGGAACGCGTGCCGGCGGCTCTGCTCGACCATGCCCTTGCGGGCGTCGACCAGCACGATCGCGAGGTCGGCGGTGGAGGCGCCGGTGACCATGTTCCGCGTGTACTGCACGTGCCCGGGGGTGTCGGCCAGGATGAACGTGCGGCGCGGCGTGGAGAAGTACCGGTAGGCGACGTCGATGGTGATGCCCTGCTCGCGCTCGGCCCGCAGACCGTCGGTGAGCAGGGCCAGGTCGACGTAGTCCCCCTTGCTGGCGCGGGCGACCGCCTCGTACTGGTCCTCGAAGATCGCCTTGCTGTCGTACAGCAACCGGCCGATCAGCGTGCTCTTGCCGTCGTCCACCGACCCGGCGGTGGCGATGCGCAGGATGTCCTTGCGCGCGGTGGCCAGCTCGACGGCGTGCTCGGCGACGGCCGAGTGCAGGTCGACGGCGCCGTCGGCGTCGAGGGGGACGGCGGTGCCGGGGTGGGCGGCGGTGCCGGGGTGGATGCCGGGCTGGGCGGCGGTGTTCGTCTCTGTGTTCGAGGCCATCAGAAGTAGCCCTCCTTCTTCCGGTCCTCCATGGCGGCGTCGCTGACCTTGTCGTCGCCGCGGGTCGCGCCCCGCTCGGTCATCCGGGTCACCGCGATCTCGGCGATGACCTCCTCGACCGTGGTCGCCTCCGAGCGGACCGCGGCGGTCAGGTTCGCGTCGCCCACGGTGCGGTAGCGGACCATCGCCGAGAACGGCTGCTCGTCGTCCCGGGGGCGGATGAACTCGTTGACGGCGTAGAGCATCCCCTGCCGCTCGACGACCTCGCGCTCCTGGGCCAGGTACAGCGGCGGGATGGCGATGTCCTCGCGGAGGATGTACTGCCAGATGTCGAGCTCGGTCCAGTTCGACAGCGGGAACACCCGGATCGACTCGCCCAGGTGGATGCGTCCGTTGTAGAGGTCCCACAGCTCGGGGCGCTGGTTCTTCGGGTCCCACTGGCCGAACTCGTCGCGGAAGGAGAACACCCGCTCCTTGGCCCGCGCCTTGTCCTCGTCGCGGCGGGCGCCGCCGAACAGCGCGGTGAAGCCGTGCTCCTCGACCGCGTCGAGCAGCACCGGGGTCTGGATGCGGTTGCGGGAGCCGTTGGGCTCCTCCTTGACCAGGCCCTTGGCGATCGCGTCGGGCACCGAGGCGACGATCAGCTGGACGCCGAGCTCGGCGACCCGCTTGTCGCGGAACTCCAGCACGTCGGGGAAGTTCAGCCCGGTGTCGACGTGCATGACGGGGAAGGGGATGCGGGCCGGCGCGAACGCCTTGCGGGCCAGCTCCAGCATCACGATCGAGTCCTTGCCGCCCGAGAAGAGCAGTACGGGTCGCTCCAGCTCGGCGGCCACCTCACGGATCACGTGGATGGACTCGGCCTCCAGCGTCTCCAGCTGGGAGAGCCGGTAGTCGGGTGTGCTCACGTGCCAGTGCTCCGGGTGTTCGGGGACAGGGCTCGAACCAGCACCAACCGCACCGGTCCGGGAGGGATTCCCCTCCAGTGTCCGCCATCGCCCTGCGGGCGCGGCAGTGACCCCGGACTCACCCCGCCGTCGCGACCGCCGCCAGCAGCCGGTCGGCCACCTCCGGACGGCAGACCACCAGGTCCGGCAGCGAGGGGTCGGCCCCGTTGTAGCGCAGCGGCGACCCGTCGATCCGGACGGCGGTCAGCCCGGCGGCGAGCGCGACGGCGACCGGGGCGGCGGAGTCCCACTGGTACATCCCGCCGGCGTGCACGTAGGCGTCGACCTCGCCGCGGACGACGGCGGTGACCTTGTAGCCGGCCGAACCCATGGGCACCAGCTCGGCGTCGAGCGCGGCCGCGGCGGCGCCGGCCACCGCGGGCGGGCGGGTGCGGCTCACCGCGATCCGCAGCCGCCCCCCGCCGGACGCCGGCACGACCGGCGGCGGGTCGGTCACCAGCACCTCCCCGTGCGCGGGCAGGGCCACCGCGGCCGCCGTGAGGTCCCCACCGGCCCACAGCGCCACGTGCACCGCCCAGTCCGGCCGGTCCTCGCCGTACTCGCGGGTGCCGTCGAGCGGGTCGACGATCCACACCCGGTCCGCGGTCAGCCGGGCCGGGTCGTCGAGCGCCTCCTCGCTGAACACGGCGTCGTCCGGACGGCGCGCGGCCAGCAGACCGCTGATCGCCGCCTGCGCCGCGGCGTCCCCGGCGTCCCCCAGCGCCCGGCCGGTGCGCCGACCGTCGGCCCGCAGCTGCAGCAGCGCGGCGGCGGCCGCGCCGGCGGCCTCCGCGGCGACCTCGACGTCGGTCACGCCCGGTCCGCCAGCGCGGTGGCGTCCGTGGGCCGGCCGGGCGGGGCGTGCCGGCCGGAGGCGTCGGTGATGGCTCCGAAGTAGGCCGCGTGCAGCTCCTCGCGCGGCATGACGAAGACCCCGCGCGCCGCCACGAGGGTGCGCTCGGGGGCCGCGGCGGTCGCGATGGTGCCGGCGACGACGCACTTGCGGCCGGCCGCCTCGGTGACCCGGGCGCGCAGCAGCAGCGGCGTGGACAGCGGCACCGGGCCCCGGTAGTCCAGCTCCAGGCGGACCGTCATGCCCCACAGACCGGCGGCGATCGCGGCCGAGCCGAGCAGCTGGTCCATGAGCAGGCTGCTCACCCCGCCGTGCACGTACCCGGGCGGCCCCTCGTAGGCCATGCCGAGGGTCGCCTCCGCGACGACGCCCTCGTCGGTCCGCCGGATCGACAGCGGCGGGGCGATCGCGCTGCCGACACCGCTGACCGGGTTGTAGACGCGACGGAACACCAGCGGGTCGTCGAGGGAGGGCAGCTGTGTCGGGGGCCGCCGGGCGGCCGCGAGCCGGGCGGTGGCCGCCCGGGCCTCGGCCGCGGCGGCGCGCAGCTCGGTGGCGGGCACCGTGGTGCGCACCGAGGCGTCGACCAGCTCGCGGAGGGCGGCGCCGAGCTCGGTCACCGCGGCCATCAGGTCCGGGTCGTAGGGCCGCGCGCCGTCGTCGGAGTCCACGGTCGGACCGTAACCGCCGCCTCCCCGGCTCAGGCCCCCGCCCCGTCGTCCGCGGCCGGGCCGCCGACGCCGTCGTCCGCGGCCGGGGCGCCCGCCCCGTTGCCGGCGGCCGGCCCCGAGCGGGGCAGCCGCACGGTGAACGCCGCTCCGCGGCCCGGCGCGGTCTCCAGGTGCACCGTCCCGCCGTGGGCGGCGACCAGCGCGGAGACGATCGCCAGGCCGAGACCGGTGCCGCCCTGGGCGCGGGTGCGCGACGGATCGGCCCGGTAGAAGCGCTCGAAGACGCGTTCGGCGTCCTCCGGCGCCATCCCCGGCCCCTCGTCGGCGACCCGCAGGACGACGACCCCGCCGTCCTCCCCGTCGCCGGTCACGTCGCCGGCGGCCGGCTCGTCGGAGATGCCCACGGTGACCGGGGTGGCGGGCGGCGTGTGCACCAGGGCGTTGGTCACCAGGTTGCCCACGACCTGGCGCAGCCGGGCCTCGTCGCCCAGGACCACCGGGAGCTCGCTGAGCGAGGGGTCCAGGTGCAGGGTGATCGGCCGGTCCGGCTGGACGGCGCGGGCGTCGTGGACGGCGTCACCGGCGAGCTCGCCCAGGTCGACGGGGGTGATCGTGAGCGGCCGCTGCTGGTCCAGGCGCGCCAGCTGCAGCAGGTCCTCGACGAGCACGCCCATGCGGGCCCCCTCGGACTCGATCCGCTGCATCAGCCGCCCGGTCTCCTCCGGGTCGCGGACCGCGCCCTGCCGGTAGAGCTCGGCGAAGCCGCGGATGGACGTCAGCGGGGTGCGCAGCTCGTGACTGGCGTCGGCCACGAAGCGGCGCATCCGGCTCTCGGAGGCGCGGGCCTGCTCCTCGGAGGCCTGCTGGGCGCGGAAGGCGCTCTCGATGCGGCCGAGCATGCCGTTGAGGGCGGTGGTGAGCCGGCCGACCTCGGTGCGCTGGTCACCCTCGGGCACCCGCTGGGACAGGTCGCCGGCGGCGATCGCCCGCGCGGTGCGCTCCACCTCGGCCAGCGGCCGCAGGCTGTTGCGGACGACGACGTAGCCGGTGACCCCGAGGAACACCAGCACGACCAGCCCGACGACCAGCTCGATGCGCACCAGCTGGCCGATGACCTGCTCGTCGCGTTCCAGGTCGGTGCCGACGATGACGGTGTAGCCGCCGGAGATGACGGCGCTGGCCATGCGCCAGGTGCTGCCGTCCTCGGCGCGCAGGGTGAGCCCGCGCCCGTCGCCCTCCAGCAGCTCCTCGGCCTTGTGGCCGTCCAGGCGCGGCAGGCCCCCCGCGGGGTGCGCCGGGAAGAAGACCACCGTCAGCTCGTCCGCGCCCGGTGCGAGGCAGGCGACGTAGTAGTTGCCGGGGTAGGGGCGGTCCAGCCCCGCGGCGCAGGCCTCCCGGAACCCGTTGGTGCGGTCGAAGCCGCGCACGGCTGCCGCCAGCTGCTCGTCCTGCTGGCCCTGCAGGTACCCGCGCAGCAGGGAGGTGGCCGCGAACCCGGTCGCGGCGAGACCGACCGTCACCAGGGCGACGAGCAGGGCGACCAGCGTGATCCGCAGCGGGACGCGCGGGCCCGCCCGGCCAGGAGCTGGGGACGGTCGGTTCACGTCCCGCGGGGGAGCCGCAGCGTGTAGCCCACGCCGCGGATGGTGTGCAGCAGGCGCGGCTCGGTGGTGTCGACCTTGCGCCGCAGGTAGGAGATGTAGGACTCCACGACGTTGGCCTCGCCGTTGAAGTCGTAGTTCCACACGTGGTCGAGGATCTGCGCCTTCGACAGCACCCGCCCGGCGTTGGCCATCAGGTAGCGCAGCAGCTTGAACTCCGTCGGCGAGAGGCTGACCAGCTGGCCGGCCTTGACCACCTCGTGCGACTCCTCGTCGAGCTCGATGTCGGCGAAGGACAGCCGCGGCGACTCGGCGGGGCGCTGCGGGCCGTTGCTGCGCCGCAGCACCGCCCGGATGCGGGCCAGCACCTCGTCGAGGCTGAACGGCTTGGTCACGTAGTCGTCGCCACCGAGGGTGAGGCCGGAGACCTTGTCCTCGGCGGCGTCGCGGGCGGTGAGGAACAGCACGGGGGTGTGCCGTCCGCTCTCACGCAGCCGGCGGACGACGCCGAAGCCGTCCAGCCCCGGCATCATCACGTCCAGGACGAGCAGGTCGGGGCGGAAGTTCGCCGCCATCGCCAGGGCCTGCTGCCCGTCGGCGGCGGTGGCCACCTCGAACCCGGCGTAGCGCAGGCTGGCCGAGAGCAGCTCCCGGATGTTGGGTTCGTCGTCCACCACGAGGAGGCGGGCCTCCGGTGCCGAGCTCCTGCCGGTGCCGCTCACAGCACCTCCCGTCGAACGCGCAGCCGTCGTCATGGTCCCAGCCTGCGACCGGCGGCTGGGCCACCCCTGGGCACGACCTGTGAGAAGTCTGTACGAGGTCAGCCGGTGGGGGACATGGCGCGGCCCCGCCGCCAGTAGCCGATCGCGTGGTGCTGTGCCCGGCCCAGACCCCAGCGGCTGCGCAGGTCGGCGCGGATGGTGCGGACGGCGGCGGACTCGGCGGCCACCCAGGCGAAGACGTCCTCGCCCTCCGGCCGGTCCAGCGCCGCGACGGCGTCGGCGAGCAGCGGGCTCTCGCCCGGGGCGGTGCCGTCGCGGTGCAGCCAGCGCACCGCGACGCCGTCCGGCGCGGGCAGCGGCTGCTCCTCCGTGGCGTCGGCCACCTCGACCAGCGCCACCCCCCGCGTGTCCGGCGCGGCCGCGGCCAGGATGCGCGTCATCGCGGGCAGCGCCGTCTCGTCGCCGGCCACCAGCAGCCAGGCGGCGGCGCGTTCGCCGAGAGGCCCACCACCGGCGACCGCGATCGGCGCACCCGGGGCCGCCGCCGCGGCCCACGCGGCGGCGGGGCCGTCGCCGTGCAGCACGAAGTCGACCTCCACCAGGCCCCGGTCGGGGTCCTGCCGGCGGGCGGTGTAGCTGCGCAGGTGCACCCCGTGCGAACCCTGCGGCCAGACGATCCGGCCGTCACGGGCCACCGCCGGCCAGTGCGGGGCCGGGTCACCGACCCGGGGGACCAGCAGCGAGATCGTGGGCCCGGCGGCCGCCACCGCGGCCGGGGTCCCCGACAGCAGCACCCGGCGCACCGAGGGGGTGGCGTCGGTGACCGAGACGACGGTCAGGACGTCGACCGGGCGGGTGGCGTCGGCAGCAGTCACGGACACCGAGCCTAGAACGGGCCGACCCGGCCGACCCCGGGGGAATGGAGTCGACCGGGCCGGCGATCGAGGACGGGACCACGTGACCGTGGGTAGCTGCGGCACCGGCGTCCACCAGGGGCGATGTCGTAGCGCTTCCCGTCTGCGGCAACGCTACGTGACTTGAGACCGTTGGGTAGTGCCCGCACGGGTGACGCGCCGTTCCGATCGGGTGATGTGTGTCGGAACCGCCCCGGGGGCAGGGGCAGGGGGACAGCGTCGGAGGGCCAGGAGGCCGGACATGGCAGACGAGTTCAGCAAGGGCGACCACGTCACGTGGAACAGCCACGGCAGCCAGGCCGAGGGCACCGTCACGCGCGAGATCACCGAGGAGACGGAGGCGTCCGGCCGGAAGGTCAAGGCCAGTCCGGACGAGCCGCAGTACGAGGTGGAGAGCGACAAGAGCGGCAAGACGGCGGTGCACAAGCCCGGCGCCCTGCACGAGAAGTGACGAACGGACCAGGAGGAGAGCCATCGTGAGCGAGACCGGAGACCAGTTCGCCGGCGTGTCGGCGCGCAGCACCAAGCACAACCCTCGGCTCGACGAGGAGATGGAGCACGAGATCCAGGGCATGCTCAAGGGCGAGCGGGCGACCCGCGCCGAGGAGTGGCGTGAGGTCGAGCCCGTGGCCGAGGGCGAGCCCGACATCGACGCCGACCCGGCCGGCAGCCTGGTCGGCGGCACCCCCGTCGGCATGGACGCCGACGCCGTCGTCCGCCGGGCGGAGCTGGCCCGCTGGCTCGACCGGGCCGACTTCCCCGCCGACGGCCCCGCCCTCGTCGAGGCCGCGCTGGACCACCGCGCCCCCGACGCCGTCGTCGAGGAGCTGGGCCGGCTGCCCGAGGGGGAGACCTACGAGCGCATCGGGGACGTCGTCCGCGCGCTCGGCTACCCGACCGAGACCTGAGCCGCCGGCGGTCAGGAGCCGGCGCGCTCCGGTTCCTGACCGCCGTCCGCGGCGGCGCGCTCCTCGTCCTCGGCGATCTCCTCCGCCCCCCGCCGCCGGAACAGCCGCGAGCCGGGGAAGCCCTTCACCACGTGCCGCAGGTCCTGCATGGTGTCGAGCAGGTCGTGCACGTCGGTGGCCACGTTGCCCATGGAGGCCACCACCGGCAGCACGTCCTCGTCCAGGTGCGTCATCAGCTGCGGCAGCCGGTCGATGAACGCGACCACCGCCTCGACCTCGTCCGGCTCGACGCTCGCGGCCAGCCGGCGCACCGCCGGGGCCAGGGCCAGCAGCGGCCCCTCGAAGACGTCGACCATCGGGTCGACGCGGCCCAGCAGCCCCTCCGCCGAGCCGACCGCCCCCTCGGCGCGGGCGATGGTGCCGCCCACCGCCGCGATGGCGTCGTCGGCCCTCTGCTGGGTCTGTCCGACGGCGGCGATGGCGTCGTCTGCCTTCTGTTGGGTCTGTCCGACGGCGGCGATGGCGGCGTCGGCTTTCTGTTGGGTCTGTCCGACGGCGGCGATGGCGGCGTCGGCTTTCTGTTGGGTCTGTCCGACGGCGGCGATCGCCTCGTCTGCCTTGCGCTGGGTATCCCCGACGGCGGCGATGGCGGCGTCGGCTTTCTGTTGGGTCTGTCCGACGGCGGCGATGGCGGCGTCGGCTTTCTGTTGGGTCTGTCCGACGGCGGCGATGGCGGCGTCGGCCTTCTGCTGGGTGCGGCCCACCCCCTCGATCGCCTCGTCGGCCTTCTGCTGGGTGCGGCCCACCCCCTCGATCGCCTCGTCGGCCTTCTGCTGGGTGCGGCCCACCCCCTCGATCGCCTCGTCCGCCTTGCGCTGGGTCCGACCCACGGCGCCCAGCAGGTCCTCGGCGCAGCCGGCGGCGCCCTCGACGCGGCCCACCACGGTCTCCACGCGATCCAGGAGCGACTCCACCCGGGTGACGACCGCGGCCACCCGCGGCACCAGCGCCAGCGCCTCGGAGACGCCGTCGCGCAACCCCTCCACCGCGGAGATCACGTCCGACGGCCCCGGTACGAACGGCAGCTTCACCTCGGCGACGCTACGGCTGCGGGGGGGGGGGGGGGGGGGGGTGGGGGGGGGGGGGGGGGGGGGGGGGGGGGGGGGGGGGGGGGGGGGGTTGGGGGGGGGGGGGGGGGGGGGGGGGGGGGGGGGGGGGGGGGGGGGGGGGGG